>CAZLDH010000008.1:3423-32027 GCA_964558275.1 uncultured Chitinophagaceae bacterium | reverse complement strand
TGTCTCAAAACTCAATATAGTAAATGTTTTCGAGGTTTCTGAGCAAACCCTAAATGGTTAAAACAACATTTAAGAATCAAGGCGTTTTACGGAACATCTCAGAATGCTGTTTACACTCAAATATGGATTGTCGTAAGTGTTTATGTTTTGGTAGCGATAATCAAGAAAAAGCTGGTGCTGAAACAATCCCTTTACACAATTCTACAGATTTTGAGTATAAGCCTTTTCGAGAGAATGCCTATCAAACAAGCGTTTCAGGGAATTGAACTGCAAAATGGAGATGGCAATGCTTATAATCAGTTGAAACTGTTCTAGTTAAGATTGGACAGTAGTGATGCTAAGGTCTTATGAAAAGCACTGTATTTAGAATGTTGCCTTGATAATAGACAAATATGCTGTCAGAAAGTAATCTTGAAATGGAACCGGTATTCCAATCCTTGGTAGTCGGCTCTTCCAGTTCTAAGGCAGAAAAGCTGCTATTGATTTGGGGAAAATTGGAGTGAGGAATAATGTGATTAAAATTATGAAAGGAATTCAATATCTGTTCAGATGAGTCTTCGGTCTGAAGGGTTACTACATTCTGAGGTGTATTTTTTGTAAAATTGATTTTCTCCTTGTAGCAAGAAAAAAACAGCAAAACTATCAAGATGAATAAATCTATTGTAAAAATAAAATTGTTCTTATATCTGAGAACTTTCCGTAAACCCTGCATATGTTGTGACTTCCGTCTCATAAAAGAAAAGCTTTTAGTGTTATGTTAATGATAGATACCATTTCCATAGCAATTGTTACTCCCCTTGTCTAGAATGAATATAGACTATTGGTGTTATGCGTGGTCTCCAATAGGTCTTTGGCAGGTTAAATATGGGTTAGTATTAAACCGATTTTGAACTTAAGAAACAACAAAACTATGTAAATATAATCAATAATCCAAATACAGAAAGCCGACTCCCATTTCGGGAGCCGACTTATCAAACAGAGGGGTGCTCTTTATCGGCTGAATTTTAATGAATAATCAACCGCAATGATTTATTTTTTTAAAATTTTAATCTCTGTTCTACGGTTTGCTTGATGTTGTTCATCGGTGCAAGGTACACCATTGATACAGCCGTTTACGGGATCGGTTTCTCCATAGCCTTTGGCAACTAATCTGGAAGCATCGATACCTTTTTGAACAAGGTAAGCAACTGCAGAACTTGCTCTTTCTTGCGACAACTTCATGTTATAAGAATCGGATCCTCGGCTGTCAGTATAAGAAGATAACTCAATAACAATGGTAGGGTTGTTTGTCATCATTTTATAAACATCATTCAATACTTTGGCTGCGTCAGTTCTGATATTTGCCTTGTCGAAGTCATAATAGATGTTTTTTAACTCAAAACTAGCACCTTCTTTCAATTCATTCACCGTTAAACGAAGATCTACATAAAGGGTTTTACTTCTATCCAAGTCCTTGGTGGAAACTTTTTCCCTATTAGAAAAATAACCTTTTTGTTGTGCGATAACGGTGAAGTCAGATTTTGGATCTAGTTGATAACGGAATTCACCATTATTATCTGAAACTTGCGAACTATTTTCCCCGCCACGACTTTCCGTTAATGTGGTTTTGATGTGTGGTAAATTAGCCTCAGTTTCTGCATTTATGGTATGACCAACTAGCGTGAATCTTAAATCTTTATGTGTAAGTTCACGTGTGATGACTCTGCCGTTCCCTTCAAAATCAGAATGGTCTATATGAGCGATATCTGTTTTGATTCCGTTTAATATACCCCGGATTTTATAATCCCCGGGTGTGAGATTATCTATTTTAGGAATAGATCCATTAGCATCTGTTATTCCGGTATAGAAAGTTTCTCCATCTTTATAAACGGTTACTTTTACACCACTTAATGCAAATCCGGTAGGGCCGTCCTTAACTGTAACTAACAAATTCTTCTTCTGAACTTCCGGTTCTTCCATTGTTTCTTTAACCGGGGGAGCTATGGGCTCTGGTTGTTCTACAGGTTTTTGGGATTTACCCAACCAGTATTTTATGCCGATATTGGCGCTAATAAGCCCTAAAGCTTTTTTCTCAAAATTTTGTTTAAGATCGAAAGGAACTCTTTCTCCAAGGATAGTTCCTCCATTACCGCCGGGACCAGGGGTGAAGTAATCATCCTTTTTTAAAGGACCCGACGCTTTGGTTTGTCCAATGAATGTGATGAATCCTTTATATTCTTTAGCACTTGCCAACTCAGGGGTCATGATGTACCAGTAAGAAGCACTTAGATCGACTGAAAATTTAGGAGAGATAAAATATTCAATACCTGCTGCAGCTCTAGCCATGAAATTCAAGTCAGTTTTATTGATTTCATTTCCTGCTTTATAATCTGCAAGGGCGTCTTTGCTCATACTGTATTGCGCATATTGTACTGGAGCATCGGCCAACTTAGTGTTGACTTGACCAATGACTTTGTTATTAGGTTTTGAAAAATAGTCATATAGATAGCTTGCTCTAGGTATTTTAGGAAGACTGCTTCCTGCTATGGCGTAATAACCAAAACTGGCCATCCCAACACCTGCATTTAAGCTGATAAATCCCTGAAGACGATTCTTCCCAAACCAAAATTCCGGTCCGGTCATGGCATACCATGATTGATAATTCTTTTTATCTTTTTTGAGTTGTCTCAGAGAATCTAAATAAAATTCACCTTGATCATTTTGAATAGAGTCAAACATCCATCCAGGAGTGGTACTCTTAAGTACATCGTAGCTGCTTAAACCTATATTCGAAGTTTGAATTGTTGGGATTTTTCTTTCTAAGTTTAAATGACCCAGACTGAGATTCCATCCCAACCAGTTATTTTTGGATCGCCATCCTGCGTTTAATTCTCCGAAATATCCCTGATTAAGATAAAAAGCCGGATTTTTAGATAAGTCATTGTTTTTTAATAAATATCCTCCTTTCAAACCAATGTAAAATCCGGGTAAGGCTTCCGGATAACTTTGTTGAACCATTGATTGAGAAGATTCTTGTTTCTGTTGTGCCTGTACAGATGAAAAGGAAATTCCCATAATCATCAAAACTGTAAACAAACGAAGTAACATATTATTCCTCATGATTGACAAATTTTAAAGTGAATGAATAAGGTCGTTTTTGACCTGTTTATCTTTACATACTCCCAAAGGTGAATTTGTTACCTCTTTTTTTTATCTTTGATAGATAGTAGCTATTAGTATGGTATATTTATTTTATGGCAGAGGATAAAAAAATACATAAAGACCAGCTGTATATAGAGGGTCTGCTTCATGATGACGAACGAGTTATTAATGAAATATATAAACGATTTTCAGAAAAAATTAAACGCTGGATTATAAATAATAGCGGATCAGTTGCTGATGCAGGTGATGTTTTTCAGGAAGCTGTTATAGTTGTCTATAAACAAAGCCGTGAAAAAAATCTAAAGTTGACATGCCCTTTCGAAGCCTATTTATTTGCTATTGTGAAAAGAATGTGGTTTAAAACACTTAAGAAAAGAGGTCGCATGGGGGTAACAATAGATTTGGATGATGTATATAACGTAGGAACAAGCAATATTGAAGAGATGGAAGAAACATTGGCGCTGGAAGAAAAAGAAAGCAAAATTATGACCTATTTTGAAACACTTGGCGAGCGTTGTAAAGAGATTATCAGATTATGTTTAAAAAAAGGAGTTGCTCAAGAAGAAATTGCTGAACAATTAGGAATTTCTTACGGCTATTTACGTAAGAAGAAATCTAAATGTATGGCAGCGCTTGTTCAAAAGGTTAAAAATGCAGGTTTAAAAAGTTGAGAAATGACTGATACGGATTTTGAAAATATAGATCGTTATCTAAATGATGAACTTCCCGATTTGGAGCGGGAAGCATTTGAAGCGCGCTTGGAAAAAGATGCAGAGCTTGAAGAACAATTTCGTTTGTATAGCGAGGTGCATCATGTATTGTCAAAACATTTTGACCGAAGTGAGGAAGAACAGGCACTAAGAGGAAAACTAAAACAAAAACAGAAACACTATTTTAATGAGAATGTACCTAAAAAATCTTCCAAGAAACTTTGGATATCTTTTATTTCGGTAGCTGCTGCAGCAATTATTATTTTCCTTTTATGGAATCCCTGGCAGCAAAATGCACTGAATCATTATGGACAGATAGAAATGACGAACCCTACGGTTAGAGGGAATGAACAAAATGAAAGAATGATTCGTGCAGCACAATTGTTTAATGCAGGAGATTATCAAAAGGTATTGCCATTGTTGGATAGTGCTGTGAAAATACAACCTGATAATGCACAAAATCTTTTTTATAGAGGTGTTACGCTATTGCATTTGAATAAAAATGAAAAAGCATTACAAGATTTGCAGAAGGTCTTTAATGGTACATCGGTGTATCGGTTTGAAGCGGCTTATTTTATAGGCTTATCTTATTATAATACTGAAGAAAAAGATTCTTGTCGTAAATGGTTAAAGAAAATTCCTGAAGATGCCGCTGTTGCAGACAAAGCAGCGAATCTTTTGAAGGCGATAAAATAAAGGTCATATTGTCATAATGATTGTATATTTATTATTGATACAGCGGCTTCCAGATTGTTATAATCTCAATGTTTGACAAATAAGTCATACATTCTTATAAAACAAGTGCAAAATTTCATAAGTTTGTGACTTCCTTTAATATCTAAAATTAATCTTACTAATGACAAATAATGAATCCGGTTTCGATTTGACTGATAGTTTTGAAAAGATTCCTGTAGAAATACATGAAGGTCCTAAACAAGGATCTGTGGCCGTTGCACAGAAAATTTCTACCTTGATTAAAGAGAAACAAGATGCGGGAAAGAAATGTGTATTAGGGTTGGCTACAGGCTCTACGCCAAAATCTACCTATGCTGAATTGGTTCGCTTGCATAAAGAAGAGGGTTTAAGTTTTAAGAATGTAGTAACGTTTAATCTGGATGAATATTATCCAATGGATCCGGATGCTTTGACTAGTTACAATCGCTTTATGCATGAGCAGCTTTTTGATTATGTAGATATTGATCCGGAGAATATTCACATTCCTGATGGAACAATTCAGAAAAGCCAAATGGATGAATATTGCGATGCTTATGAAAAACAGATTGAAGATGCAGGAGGTATAGATTTGCAATTATTAGGTATTGGATCTAACGGACATATTGGATTTAATGAACCGGGATCCAGTAGAATCTCTACAACGCGTTTGATTGCTTTAGACAATGAAACACGTATGGCTAATTCAGCTAATTTTCCCAATTTGGCACAAGTACCGCGTTTGGCCATTACAACAGGGATTAGTACTATATTGAAGGCGCATAGGATTGTTTTAGTGGCATGGGGACAGCATAAAGCACAGGCTGTACGTAATTCAGTAGAAGGGAATTCAGTAGAACGGGTACCTGCTTCTTTATTACAACAACATGATGATTGTATTTTTGTTTTGGATCAACAAGCCTCAGAAGAATTAACCAGATTTAAATCACCATGGCTCACAGGCAGTTGCAAATGGGATGAGAAGTTGATTAGAAAGGCAGTTTGTACAATGGCCTTAAAGCTTGAGAAACCGTTGCTGATGTTAACGGATCATGATTATAATAATAATGGATTAAGCAGTTTGTTGGTTGAATTTGGTAGTGCTTATGATATTAATCTGAAAGTATTTAATGGAATGCGCAAGATGATTACCGGTTGGCCGGGTGGAAAACCTAAGGTTCATATTCCGGAACACCCGGAAAGAAGTGAACCCATGCCGAAGCGTGTACTTATTTTTTCTCCTCATCCTGATGATGATATAATATCCATGGGTGGCACTTTTATTCGTTTGCACGAGCAAGGACATGATGTGCATGTAGCATATCAGACCTCCGGTAATATTGCTGTAGGGGATGATTTCGTAAGCCGTTTCATAGACTTTACTGAAGGATTTGATAAAGAGTTCGGAATTGGGGGAAGTAAGGCTACCGAGATTATGAAAGAAGCAAGAGCTTACTTAGCCTCTAAAAAGCCTAGCGATATTGATTCTGAAGAAATTCGAGCTGTTAAAGGATTGATTAGGCGTTGCGAGGCTATAGCTACTTGTCGGTTTGTTGGTTTGAAAAAAGAGCAGGCACATTTTCTCAATTTACCGTTTTATGAATCCGGGAAAATTCAGAAAAACTCTCCCGGCGAAGAGGATGTGCAAATTGTAATGGATATTATCAGAGAAATTAAACCGCATCAGATTTTTGCTGCTGGTGATTTGGCTGATCCCCATGGCACACATAAAGTTTGTCTGGAAATTATTTTTGAAGCATTAGCTCGTTTGAAAAAGGAACCTTTCATGGACGATTGTTGGTTATGGTTATATAGAGGAGCATGGCAGGAATTTGAGCCTCATGAAATTGAAATGGCAGTTCCTATGAGTCCCGATCAGGTGTTGCAAAAACGTCACGGTATTTTCAATCATCAAAGTCAAAAAGACGCAGTACCTTTTCAAGGAAGCGATTCACGTGAATTCTGGGAAAGGGCAGAAGATAGAAATGCAGGGACAGCAGAAATATTTGCCAAACTGGGATTGCCAAAATATGCAGCGCTGGAAGCTTTTGCCAGACATTACTATTAATCTGGAGTATATTCAATTAAAATAAAAAAGTCCCTCAAACAGGGACTTTTTTTATTTTAAGTTTAAAAAGTGAAGAGTAACCGGATAGGAAAATGAAAAGGGAAGAATGAACCGAATTATTTTCCGGCAATCATGGAAATTTCTACATGAACGCCTTTGGGAAGAGCGGCGACCTGAACTGTTTCTCTAGCAGGTACATTGTCTCCACTGAAATATTTACCGTAAATACCATTCACTTCTCCAAAGTTATTGATATCTGTTACAAAAATGCTGCTTTTAATGACATTATCGAAGGCCATGTCAGCAGCAGACAGAATTGCTTTTAAGTTTTTCATGACCTGATGCGTTTCGGCTTGAATATCTCCTTTAATGAGTTGATCAGTCTCAACATCAATCGCAATTTGTCCGGAAATATACAATGTATTTCCTGCCATAATAGCTTGTTGGTATGGTCCTATAGGTGCCGGAGCTTCTTTGGTATTAATAACTTTTTTGTCCATTTTATCTTTCAGTTTAGTAAGTGAATGGTTCAAATTTATTACAAAAGTTTTATATCAACGACTTTAAGACACGATAATTATTTGAACATATTATTTATCTCTCCTCTCAATTACTACTATCTTTGCATTCTAAACAATAAATAGATGGCATTACTTCTTCATATAGATACCGCAACGGCAATCGGATCTGTTAGTATTTCGAAAGACGGGAAACTTTTACAAGAGAAAATGAGTATGCAGCAAAGAGGACATGCTTCTGTTATTGTTCCTTTTATAGAGGGAATGATACAAAATCTGGATATCGAATTTAATCAGATTGATGCTGTTGTGATTAGCGGAGGACCGGGTTCTTATACCGGTCTTAGGGTCGCTACTTCCACCGCTAAAGGGCTCTGTTATGCATGGAATTTGCCATTAATAGCTATTTCTACTTTAAAAATGATGGCAAGTGGAATGAAGGCGGAATATTCAGGAGAAGAAGATGTAGTTTATTGTCCGATGATAGATGCAAGAAGACAAGAAGTGTTTTGGGCAATGTATGATGCAGATATGAATGAGATAGTGGCACCGGAAGCAGCCATTCTTGAAGCCGATTTTTTAGAGAGATTTGGAGATGAGAAGCTTCTTATTGGAGGCACGGGACAGAGAAAAGCGAACGAAATATTGAAAAATGAAAACAGTCTTTTGTTCTCCGACTATGAATGTAAATCTTCTCATTTAATTCCATTGGCCGAAAAGGCATTTGCAGAAAAAGATTTTGAAGATGTGGCTTATTTTGAACCTTTTTATTTGAAATCGGTGTATTTACCCAATGCAAAAAAAGGATAGAATATTCAATTACTATTAAATAGGTATCTTTGCATTTCCAAAATTGTTGTAGTCATGGCTTTACATAATCGCGTATCGGCAGAAGAATTAAAAAAACAGTTAGCTGATGAACCTTTTGAAAGAGTAACTATCTCCTTTTATAAATATGGGCGTATTTCGGATCCGGAACTTTTTAGAGACGAATTGTATCGGCATCTTTTTAAGATGAAGGTCTTTGGTCGAATTTATGTAGCCGGTGAGGGCATTAATGCACAAATTAGTGTTCCGGACTTTAATATGGATGCATTCAGAGATTATCTGGAAAAAGACGATTATCTGCAAGATATTTTCTTAAATATTGCAATAGAACATACGCCTTCTTTTTGGGTGCTAAAAATCAAAGTGAGAGATAAGATTGTAGCTGATGGAATTAATGATTCAGGTTTTAGTGTTGATCATAAAGGAACTTATTTAGATGCTGAGGCTTTTAATAAACTAACAGATAATCCTGAGACAATTGTGGTTGATATGCGCAATCATTATGAGTATGAGGTGGGACATTTTGAAGGCGCACGGGAGGTGCCTTCAAATACTTTTAGAGAACAACTTCCCATGACTGTGGATATGCTGAACGAAGAGAAAGACAAGAACATTGTGATGTATTGTACGGGGGGAATTCGCTGTGAAAAAGCGAGTGCATGGCTGCGATATAATGGTTTTAAGAATGTTTTTCACTTGAAAGGAGGAATTATCAACTATGTACATAAAGCCAAGGAACAGAAATTGCCGTTAAAATTTCACGGGAAAAACTTTGTATTTGATAGAAGATTGGGAGAAAGGGTGACGGATGAAATTTTGAGTAATTGTCATCAATGTGGTAAACCCTCTGATAGACATGTAAATTGCAAAAATGAAGGCTGTCATTTACTTTTTATTCAATGTGAAGAATGTGCCAAAAAATATAATGATTGTTGCAGTGAAGACTGTATGCATATTTTAGAACTGCCTGAAGAAGAACAGAAAAAAGTGAGAGAAGGCAGACACAATGGTCAGAAAATATTCAATAAATCCAGGGATAGAATGGCGCATTTAAAAGTCTAATTCTTACGATAAAAAATTATTCTGCAGCGGATAGATATTATCTTCTATATTCCTTTTTGAATAGAGATACCTTTACTTACAATACGTGCTAAGTATTTAATGTAAGGTTATGGTCTTGAAGAAAAAAGGGGGGCGTTTATGTGTTTTTCTGTTGATGATGACTTTCTGTATGGCAAGTGTTAGGACTTCTGCTCAGGTAGATGCACATTTTTCACAATATTATGCCTATCCGTTATGGCTTAACCCCGGATTAACAGGAAGAATTGATGGAGATTTTAGGTTGTCGGCTAATTTTAAACGGCAGTGGGCTTCTATTGCAACTCCATTTCAGACGATGGCATTGTCGTATGATGCTCCTGCTTTTAGTCACTTAAGTTATGGAATTACCGTTTTGAATCAGACCGCAGGAGATGCCGGTTATCAATATCTTAATGTATTGGGCTCGGTAGCTTATGAAGTTATTTTAGATGCTGACAGAAATAATATTCTTAGCATTGGAATGCAGGCAGGAATGATTAACCGACAGATTAATCCTTCTCGGTTTCATTCCGGGGGCCAATGGACGCCGGTGTTAGGATTTGACCCTACGTTGCCTAGCGGGGAGGTGCTTGACAGAACTTCTACTTTTGGATTAGATGCCAACTTCGGGGTCTTTTACGTTAACCGAAATCGATATAGTTCCTTTCGACCATTTGTTGGGGTTAGTCTATATCATCTCTCTAGGCCTTCTAATGCTTTTTTGGCAGAGTCCAATCAGAAACTTCCTATGCGATTGAATGTTCATGGAGGTGTTCGTATGCAAGTCAATGAAAAATTGAGTTTGACTCCTCATTTTCTATACTTACATCAGGGGAATGCAGACGAAAAAGTAGGAGGTATCTATGGGCAGTATAATTTAAATGAAATTTTTGATTTTGTTTTTGGTGCATCTTTGAGATACAAGGATGCTGTTATACCCTTTGTAGGCATGTTGTGGGATGGTTTTTCTCTCGGATTGAGTTATGATATTAATGTGTCTGATTTGGGAGTTGCTTCGGTGAATAATGGCGGATTTGAACTGTCGTTAACTTTTGTAAAAAGACAGGAGGGGAAAATCATTTCTCAGCTTAGCTGCCCAAGGTTTTAAAATAAAACAAGCCAAAAACAATCATAGAATCATTTTTAAATAATGTTTGAAAAGGATATGGTAGCATGCTAATAAAGCAGAAATTAAGGAAAGTGTTTTTGATGAAATGGATGACAATCTGTTCGGTGTTGCTATGTCTGATGAATACTGTTGCATTCGCTCAGAAACCTATAATCTCTTGTGAGAAAATGTCGCAGAAGGTAGATTGGTTTTATCTCTACGATGAAAAACCTCCGGGCAATGTGGTTATAAAAAAAACAGTATTACCGGGTCTGGAAAAAGGAGTGATTTTTGATATCTATAGTTTAGACAATTCTTTTAATATAGAAATTAATGGAATTAAGCTAGCGGATAAAGAAATTCAGTTTCAGGAGAACGCAACTTCCGGTTTTAATATAAAATTTAAAGATGGGGATAGGTATAGGTACGATGTTCCCAAAATATATCAATTGAAAGGGAATGCTCAACATCCTATCATAAGGGTAAAAATTGAACCCAATGGAGAAGTTCGTATGTATGGGGTGAAAAAGAGCGGCGGAAAGTTATATCCTCTGGTACTTTTTAATGGAAATCATTTTAATAAAATACCATGGTATTCTGATAGAAATAACAATATAGTATTTATTCAATCTTTTACTTTTATTACTTCTTTAGCAGGTAGCTTTCATGGAGTAAGAGGATGTTCGTTGTTTCTGGTTGCTCCTGATATTAATCAGACTATAGAAGGGAGAAAAGTTAAAGGGAATGTATTAACAAATGATAAAGGTGACGGATTGGAAGTCGTATCTGGAATAGCTTTGGATGGACAAGGAGAGAAACTTAAATTAACCACCGGAATACCAGCAACTATTTATACTAAAGATAAAAAGAAAGCTGGTATATTGAATCTTCAAGAAAATGGGGGTTATACTTTTTCACCTGAAGGAGAATTTTTAGGCAAAGTGACTTTTCAATATCGTGCCAAAGACCAGAATGGATATTACCAAAAAACTAGCTTAGAAATTAAGGTTATCCCGGTGATAAATCCGGTTACAAATAATTATCCTGTAGCACAAAATGATGTAGGTTATACGGAAGTCGGAACCCCTTTGGAGTCGAGCATTTTGGCAAATGATATGGATCCGGATGAAAAGGATGAATTGAAAGTAGTAGCATTACATCAGATGGGAGATGTTTTTTATCCCGGTGATGAAGTCTCGGTTTCGGGAGTTAATCTCGAGAATAAAAGTGTAGCTAAAGCAGGGATTTTTTCGGTCTCCCCTGATGGAAAATATTATTTTAAACCACAGTCGGGATTTACAGGTGTGGTTGATTCTATTGGTTATACAATAAATGATGGTAATGGTGGAAAAGATAAAGCTAAATTAATAGTAAGTGTATTAAGACAGGATGATAATTATACTTTTGCTAATGATGATGCTCGGGCGCTACCGAAGAGAATAGCGTTTGAAGGGAATGTATTGTTGAACGACAATGACCCGGAAAAAGACCAACAAAAGGTAAAAGGAATAATTATTCAGGGGAATAGCTACTCTTTAACCCCCGATAAAATAGTGAATAAACATGTGGCAGGTATAGGTGATTTCCACATTAAAGAAAATGGAGATTATAAATTTATTCCGGACTTAGATTTTGTTGGAACATTCCCGGTAATTTATCAGATAGAGGATGAAGGAATGCCTCAGGTGAGCAGTACGGCTACACTTTATTTGACTACCTTGGATGTGCATGTATTAGCACAAAATGACTCCATAAATAACCAAATTCCCGGTTCGGTTGTGAAGCTTTCTGTGATTGATAATGATGTACCACTGCGTTTACTTAATCCTTCTACTATATCTTTTTCTAGTGCTTTGCCTCATGTTGTGGACAATGATATAAATCATGATGGATATATTGAAAAATTAACTGTGCCTGAAGAGGGTATATGGTTGGCAAAAAAAGACGGAACAGTTGTTTTTACTCCTGTGAAGGGGAAATTGAAGAATCCTACGCCTATTCATTATACGATAAAAAGTGATAGTGAAAAGAAGAGTAATCGAGCCCAAATTAATGTGTCTTACATTTGGATCGCTCCAATAGCAAAACCCGATATAGCAAAGAATAAACCATCGAATACGAAAATTGTTTTACATGTTTTAAATAATGACAAGAAAGGGAGTGGAGGGGGGCTTAATCCGACCTCTGTTTCTTTAATCGGATCATCAGGACAACCCGGTGTAGATACAGATGGGGATAGACGCATAGATTTATTACAAGTTGCACAGCAGGGAACGTGGAAAACTACGAATAATGGAGCTGTCATCTTTAGTCCATCTCATAGATTTTATGGCAGTCCGGATCCCATAAAATATACTGTTTTAGATACTTTTGGGCAAGAATCTAATCCTACATCCATATCCATTTTTGTGGATAATAAGGTTTATATTCCCAACATGTTTTCTCCAAATAATGATGGAAATAATGATATCTGGAAAGTGTATAGTACGACGATAAGTGACGTTCATATTTCAGTATATAATCAATATGGACAACAGGTTTTTCAATCTAATGATATTGATAAAGGATGGAATGGTTTCTACAATGGAGTAGCTCAACCAACAGGCGTTTATGTGTATTATGCAAAGATAACTTATATCGATGGATCTCAGATAAGCAGAAAAGGTTCTATCACCCTGATTCGATAGCCATTCAATTTGAAAGATGAAAGAAACTAGCGACATAGCGTTAATTATGCCGCTTATGCTTCTATTTTAGATAATCTTCAAATAATTGGTATATTCTATAATATTCATCTCTCCAGCTTTCGGGCTCAATAAATCCATGCCCTTCCAACGGATATATGGCTAATTCCCAATCATTTTTTTTAAGTTCTATCAATTTTTCTGTGAGTCTGACAATATCTTGGAAATGTACATTAGGATCTATCATTCCATGACACATGAGTAAGGGCTCATCTAATCCCTTAGCGAAATAAATGGGAGAACTTCTAACATAAGCAACACTGTCATTTTGAGGTAGATTGAGAATATTAGAAGTGTAACCGTGATTATAATGTGCCCAGTCGGTTACTGCCCGAAGTGCTGCGCCGCAGGCAAAGATGTCCGTCTTGAAGAGCGCCATCAATGTGATAAAACCTCCGTATGAACCGCCCCATATTCCTATTTTTTTAGGGTTAACGTTAAAATGTTTTGCCATGTATTGGGCGCCATCTACAATATCTTCTAGATCATTTTCTCCCATGTGTCTATAGATAGCAGTTCGCCAATCGCGTCCGTAGCCTGCGCTTCCTCTGTAATCAATATTCATTACGGTGTATCCCTGATCTACAAGCATATTCATGAACATGTGTTCTCTGAAGTAATAACTCCAGTAATCTTTCACATCCTGTAGATAGCCGGCTCCGTGAACGAAGATAACGCCCGGTCGAGAGGCGGCTTGCTTTTCCGGTTTATACACTTTAGCATGAACTTTAAATCCATCCCTGTCTTTAAAAGTGAAAGTCTTGGATTCGCGCCACGGATAGGATTGATACAATTTGCTTTCAGCCAGTTGCGTGATTTGTGTAGCCTGCTCGTTTTTGCTATTCTTTTGTAGGTATAATTCCCAGGGATGAATAGCTGTAGAATGTAGAATAGCAATATTTTTCCCATGTGGTGCTACAGTAACTTTGTTCCCTCCTTCAAGATGAGTAATACGGGCTAATTGATCTGTTTCAAGATCTAAATGATAAAATTGTTTTTGTCCCGGATCTGTTTTGTTTGCTGTAATGTAAAAAGTCTTTCTGTCCGGAGACAAAGTGGCATCTTGCACTTCATATTTACCATGGGTGAGCGATCTTATTTTTCTTGATTTTACATTTTGAGTATATAAATGGGAATAGCCGGTTTTTTCTGATTGAAACCAAATATGTTGCTCATCTATCCAACCAATGTTTCCTGTTCCATAAGTATAGCCTATCCCGGGACCGCCAATCCAGGCATTGTCATGCTGTCTGTTCAAAATTTTCAAATCTCCATTTTTAGGATTTAAGGACATAATCCAGCGGTCTTTATGGTCTAAAGAACGAATGACTACCACTGCTTTTGTGCCTGCATTATTCCATATGGGGCCGTTGATAACGATTTTCCTTAATGGCGGATTTTTCCTTAATGAATCATAGACGTCAGGGTAGTTTTTGTAAAAGGATGGAATATCTCTTATGCCTGGAATTTGTTGAATAGAAATAGGGTAGGTGGTGTCTTTTCCCGTGTCAAATATATAGGTGGTATAATCGGGTAAATGAATTCCTACTTTGGGACGGGAATTGCTTTCGCTAATGTATCCGGAGTTAGTCACATAATGAGGGACTTTGGTATTTTTATTTGAAGTGTTTTTGTGTAGTCGATAAGTAATATAATGTCCGTTCGGATCAACGATAATATTATTTAAAACCTTATTCCCAATATAAATGGGCATTGGTGAATGTGATTGTCGTGCTTTGATATGTTTTTTATGTTCTTCTTTTTTCTTTTTTCTTCTTTTTAGAATGTTGGCGTTTTCTAATGCATCTTCTTCTAAGAATTTTTCTCTTGCCGATAAATGTTTCCGGTGATTGGGTTTCTTTCTGTTTTTGAAATTAGTGAGTTGTTCCAACATGCCTGTAGAAAGGTGGTAGGTGAACAGATTGCTTTGCATTTGGAAGAATATTCTGTCATTCCCAAATTTTAAATGAGAGCAATCTGCAGTTGTTTTAAATAGGCTTTTCTTTTGTCCGGAAGAAATATCTAATAAATATAATGTATTATTGAGTAAATAAACAATTTGATCTTTGGACGAATTATAACTCCCTCTTTTTTGGGCGATTGCTGTTTCTTGTTCCGATAATGTTGCTTTTTGCGGATGGTGATTATTTAGCGTAATATAATAAAGAGAATCGGAGGTGGCTTTTTCAGGATTCCATGAAAAATAAAGTTTTTGTCCGTTAGGGCTCCAAAAGGGTTGAGAGGGAGATGTGCCAATCCAGGAAGGATCTTGCATAATCTTATTTACAGTTAAAGAATCTAACTGTTGAGCCGTGAGGAAGAAAGGAATAATAAGGAATAACGATAGGAAAGCGTATTTTTTCATAATTTGCAGGTTTTTAATCAGCTCGAAATTATAAAAAAAACCGCAATGAATCATTTTAGACATAAAGGCATCCTAGGTCTACTTTTTTTGATGATTATTATAAATGGTTGTGAGCATCATTCCTCCTTAAATGGTGCTAGTAGCGTATTCTTTATTGTACAGCCAGCCGAACATTATCATGCTTTTAATGGTCATCTAAACTGGTATGGCAGGGAAAGATCCGGGGATTTGATGCGGTTTCTGAAAGACTCTAACATTCAACGAATATATACCAGCCCATTCTCCTATTCCAGAGAAACAATGGATTCTTTGAGGATGTTACAGGATATTAAGACGGTGGAATATCCTGCAGATTCGGTAGCGGATAAAATCTTTGACTTGCTGGAACAAAATCAGGATTTTGGACGAAGGATTTTATTGATTGTTGCTTCAGATAAATTAAACAATGTAGCAGAAAAATTAGGAGCATCTTCTACGAATCCATTGGACGTAGAAGATAAATTTAATGTGATTTACCGGCTTGAAAATAATAAGGGCGAAGTAAATTTACAAACAATAACCTATGGAGGTGCTCCCAGACCGGTACCTGATTCGGCATTGAAGAACTAACAGAAGTCTTCTTTTAGTGTCGTTACCCGAATAATTTTGACTCATTATAAAAGGGAAAGCCATAAAGGAGTTTTTATATTTGCAAATTATGAGTACAAAAGTATTTTCATATAAGACGATAGGGGCAATTGGAGAGAGTGAATATAAAGATAGAGGAAGTAAATTTCTGGGTATTTGTGTTGAAGTAAAAAACCGGGATGAAATAAAGGATGAATTAAAGCGCATTAAATCATTGCATCCAAAGGCAAACCATCATTGTTATGCGTGGCGTTTGGGTACCGAAGGAATAGATTTTAGAACCAGTGATAATGGGGAGCCATCAGGTAGTGCAGGCAGGCCTATAATGCGACAAATCGATAGTGCCGGTGTGACTAATGTGTTAGTGGTAGTTGTTCGGTATTTTGGAGGTACTTTGCTGGGGATTCCGGGATTGGTAAAAGCCTATAAAACAACTGCGGAAGAATGTTTAACCAATACCACCACAATAGAAAAAGAAGTTTGCAGGACGATGAGCATTACTTTTAGCTATCCTCAGTTGAATGAGATTATGAAGCTCATAAAGAAGATGAAAATTCAAGTGCTAGCAGAGGAAATGGAATTGTTTTGTATGTATAAAGTAGATGTTCCGCTACGCCACTTGGAAAAATTTTTAGTTCGGATAGAGCGATTAGAGGGTGTATCAATAGCAGAGGATAAGCCGGAATGAAAGATGCATTAGGGATGTATCTTTATTTTCTTCAATTCCGCCGACGCCGGTGGTATTAGAAAAATCGAACTTTTCCCAATTCCCATTTCTTATTTTCATGATATAGGATTTAAAGTACATGTTGAAGCACAATCATGGCTACAGATACATAAATAATAATACCGGTAACATCTACTATGGTTGCAACAAAAGGAGCAGAGGAAGTAGCGGGATCCAGCCCTAGTTTTTTCAAAATGATGGGCAGCATGGAACCCATCAGACTTCCCCATAAAATTACGCCGATGAGGGCGAAAAATATGGTTGAGGCCATGAGTATCCAGTGGGGACCATAATTATAAATATCAAATACTTGCCATGTAGTGATACGTAAAAAACCTATAGCGCCCAACAATACACCAAGTAATAAACCGGAGAAAAATTCCCTTCTTATAATTTTCCACCAGTCTTTAATGGTAACTTCTCCAAGAGCAATGGCCTGAACAATAAGAGTGGTGGCCTGTGAACCACTGTTTCCACCGCAAGAGAGAATTAAAGGAATAAATAAAATAAGATCCGCAAAGTTGAGGAATATACCGGCATCCTGATAATGTTGCATGGCAGTGGCCGTTAGCATTTCACCTATAAACAAGATGAGCAAGACCCCGCCTCGTTTGCGAAACAATTTAAATAGATTGATATCTAGGTAAGGTTCTTCCAATGCTTCATTACCTCCCATCATCTGTAAATCCTCCGTATATTCTTCATTAGCGACAGAAAGAATATCATCTATGGTTACAATTCCCAAAAGTGTTTTATTTTCATTGATGACCGGCAGTGCCACGCGGTTTTCTTTTCTAAAAATGGTGATTGCTTCTTCTTGTGTATCAGTTACTTTCAATGAGGTGTAACGTCCGTCCGTTAAATCAGCAATTTTTTCATCAGGATCAACTAAAAGAAATTCTCGAATTCTAAGGTCATCTACTAATTTTCCTTCTTTGTTAATGACATAAACTACATCAATGGTTTCACTATCTTTCCCATAATGGCGGATGTGTTCTAAACCTTCTTTTACGGTCCATTCTTCTTTTACATCCAGATAATCAGGAGTCATTCTCCTGCCTACGCTGTCTTCGGGATAACCTAATAGTTTTAAACTGATTTTTAATTCCTCCTGATTCAATAACTTCAAAAGGTCCTTTACTACATTGCCCGGAAGGTCTTCTAGAAGCCCCGTCCTATCATCCGGTGGTAAGTCGTTGATAATCTCTTTGACTCTTTCCTTGGAAAGTTCCTCAATTAGATCTTCTTGTAAGGGGAATTCCAGAATTTTAAAAACGCTAACAGCCCGCTGAATGGATAAAATTGTTAAAATACGTTTACCTAGTTCCGGAAACTCTTCAATGAGTTCGGCAACATCCATGATGAGCTGATCATCTAAGTAGGTCTGCAATGCAGCATCGTCCAGCGCGGTAAGTACTTCGCCCTGGAATAGTTCTTTCAGGGCTTGGTTCTCCATTTTTCATGTCTAAAAGATTAAGAAATTGATTTCTTTGTAGAAGTACAAAATTACGCTTTCTTAACAAAACGAACAATTTAGTTTGATTTAGCTGATTGATGAATAATTCGCTAATTCAACCATGCTACCCTTATCTTTGTCAAAAAATAAGGATAATGAAAAGAATTGGACTCTTATCAGATACGCATGGATACTTGCATCCTGATGTACTTTCCTATTTTAAAGCGGTAGATGAGATATGGCATGCCGGTGATATTGGAAGTGTAGAATTGATAGAGAAATTAGAAGCTGAGAAACCGGTTCGAGCCGTTTTTGGAAATATTGACGGAAAAAATATTTCTTCTTCTTATCCGGAGCATCAACGTTTTGTTTTGGAAGGAGTAAAGGTTTGGATGACGCATATTGGCGGATATCCGGGAAAGTACAGTCCGGGAATCCGTTCTTTGATGCTTAAAAATCCTCCTGATCTTTTTATTTCAGGGCATTCGCATATTTTGAAAGTAATGCCGGATAATAAAATGAATCTTTTACATATAAATCCGGGTGCTTGTGGTCAACAAGGTTGGCACAAAGTGAAAACATTAATACGCTTTTCTCTGGATCAGGGTCGGGTGAAAGATTTGGAAGTTATTGAATTAAATCGCGCTGTTAAGCAAAAATAATTTTCAAATTTTTTCCCTAATTTTAGTTATAAATTCTCTACTAATAATCCATCTGCCATAGATCTGCCATAGATTTGAGAGAAATAGTACAATTGATCTACTTTTAGCAAATCTGCTACCCAAACAGCTAGATCGTCATTATCTGAAAACATTGTTTTTAGGGAAGTTGCATCATTCTCATTGGTAATAGGAATAATGCCTTCATTTAATAAACCGTTATAGCAATTTAATAAATTCTCTCTGTTGGTATTGTCGTTAAAAAAATCTCCTTTTGTTGCCAATACTTGTGCGCAATGCATTCCGAAATGATGAAAAGTATTATAATACAATCGCATAAGGCGAGGTTGACCCACAGAACAATAAACTTGTTGACGTATTCCTTCTTGAGGTATAGTTACTTTGTGTAGCACTTCTTTGCCTGCCATGCCAGCACCGGAAGATACCAATAAGGTTAAAATATTTTGCTCATAAAGTGCTGTTATTTGACGAACTAATTCATACAATATAGCACCTGAAACTCTGTTATCCTTGTTCACCAAATCTTTGGCTCCAACTTTAATAACAATTAATTTTTTCTTATTCATGAGCTATACTTTTATTAGGAATTAATTGGTTTTCTTTTCATTTATTAGTGTTTCATTTTC
This sequence comes from uncultured Chitinophagaceae bacterium, assembly GCA_964558275.1. Lineage (GTDB taxonomy): Bacteria > Bacteroidota > Bacteroidia > Chitinophagales > Chitinophagaceae > FW021-bin31. Next base: position 12,638 of record CAZLDH010000008.1, on the reverse strand, counting down.
GGATTCTTCTTTTTATAAGAGAAACGAATCCCTACAAATATAATTTATTTTCGGATTTGCTCACCATTATATTTGTATGGTTGTTGTTTTACAGCATAAAAAACCATGAATGTATAATAACTTACACATCCATGGTTAATGAACTGTAAATCGAACTATTTTTATCTATTCTCTGATCTGACCATCTCCATAAACGTAGTATTTGTTTGTAACGAGTTGAGGTAATCCTAAAGGTCCTCGGTGGTGAAGTTTATCCGTGCTGATGGCCAGTTCTGCACCCACCCCCATTTGTCCACCATCTGTGAAGCGGGTAGAGGCGTTGTGAAATACGGCAGCACTATCAATTTCTGCCATAAATCGATCAGCTTCGTCTTTGTCTTCTGTCATGATAGCTATAGAGTGACCTCCCGAATAATGATTAATTCGTTTGATGGCATCTTCTATATTGTCGGTCTGTGCTAGAATTATTTTCATGGCTAGAAATTCTTCATACCACACCTTGTCGTCTTGAATTTCTTCTTCATTTGACAAAGTTTTTTTGACCTTGTCATCGACAAGAATATTTACTTTCGAATCTTTTAGCAGCTGATCTAACTCTTTCAATCTGTTTTCGTAATCCGGAAGTCTTTTGTCAACCAACACATTATCTAAAGAGTTACAAGCAGATGTTTTATCGGTCTTAGAATTAATGATTACAGCTTTGGTCTTTTCCCAGTCGGCACTTGGGGCAACATATAGGAAGTTATTTCCTCTACCACTTACCAGCACCGCACAAGATGCATTCTCTTTGACAAACTTTATAAGACCTTCTCCACCACGTGGAACCATTAAATCAATTTTTTCCGGTGGATTAGCCAGGTAATCTCTTGTTTCTTCACGTTTTAAATGAAGTAATGTAATCCAGTCTTTAGAAAGTTCATTTTTTTCCAATGCTTCGTGCCAAAATTTTTCTAAAAGCACATTACTATAATTGGCTTCTTTTCCCCCTTTAAGTAGAATCTTATTATTGGCTTTAAAAGCAAGGACTGCTGCTTCAATAGTTACATCCGGTCGTGATTCATAAATGATTAGAATGGTGCCGAATGGAGCTGATTTATTTACAATCTTGAGCCCATTATCCAGTGTGTCTTCAAAGATGACTTTTCCTACCGGATCTTCTTGAGCCTGCACCTCTTTCAAGGCTTTAATCATAGAATCTACCTTTGCATTGCTAACGATGAGCCTGTCGTATAAAGCTTGATCATCCTTTTGAAAAGCATCCAGATCTTTTTTATTCTCTTTTATAAGCGTTTCTCTTTCCCTGTCTAGAATCTGAATCATAGATTCTATCACTGCGTTTTTCTTTTCTGTGCTTATGAGTTTCATAATATTTAAATTTAATTGTTGGCTATAGCTTTTTAAGCCATATCCTTATTTTACGAACTTAGTTCCGATATCTTTTCCTTCCATGATATCGACGATTGCATTATCGTTATTTCCATTAGTTATTACGGTAGGAATTCCTTTCGCTGCTGTTCCTTTGGCTATTTTTAATTTTGATTCCATTCCCCCACGACCTTCACCTTCTTTTTTGGTGGAAGGTTGTACATATTTTTCTACATCCTGATTGACTTTGACTTTACTGAATTTTTCAGTGTGTTCTGCATTCGGATCACCATTGTATAGACCATCAGTATCTGTGAGTAGAATCATTTTGTCTGCGTCCAGTAATTCAGCCACCCAACTGGCTAGTTCATCATTATCAGAAAACATACTTTTTACAGATATCGCATCATCTTCGTTGGTAATAGGGGTAATCCCTTCTTTTAATAATCCTTTGTAACAGTTTAATAGATTTTCTCTATGTGCGCCCGGATTAAAGTCATTCTTTGTGGCCAAAATCTGAGAGCAACGCATTCCAAAGTGATGAAAATGGTTATAATATAATCGCATGAGCCGTGGTTGACCAACTGTACTATAAACCTGCTGACGAGTTTTCTTATCTTTCGCACTAATTTCGGAGAGTATTTCCATTCCTGCAATATTAGCACCTGAAGAAATCAAAATAGTCATAATATCCTGTTCGTACAGATAAGCAATCTGCCGCACAAGCTCTTTCAATACAGGGCCGGATATACGATTATCTTTATTGGTTAGTACGTTGGTTCCTACTTTAACTACAATGAGTTTTTCTGACATTATAAATTGAGTTTGTTAAAAAAGGGAGTTTATTTATTTTTTCCCAGCTCTACAGCTCTGTCAAATGCTGCATATGCTGCTTTAGTAATAAATTCTTTTACGTTATTTTCTTCCATTGAATCAATAGCTGCACGGGTTGTTCCTCCTTTTGAGGCTACTCTATTTATCCATTCAGTGGGGGTAATACCTTCGTTGTTGAATATTTTAATTGCTCCTTCGAAGGTACTGTTAACCAGAACATGAGAATCGTATTCTGAGAATCCCATCTTCTCTGCAGCTTCTAACATGGATTGCATAAAATAAAAAACGTATGCCGGCCCACTTCCTGAAATGCCGGTAGATGCATCAATGTAATTTTCATTTTCTACATGTATAGATTTTCCTGTCATGTCTAAAAAGTTTTGAACCATAAGTGATTCTAACTTGGTTACATCTTCTGATTCTGTAAAAGAAGTGACGCCCATGCCTACTTGTGCCGGCAAATTAGGCATTGTTCTTATTACTTTCTTTACATTTAACCCTTGAAGAATAGTTTCTAATTTAACTCCTGCCATTAAAGAAACAAACATTTGTTTGTCGTTGATGAGGGGTCTCATTTCTTCAAATAAAGCATTTACATGATTTGGCTTTACAGCCAGAAAAATGATATCAGCTTTAGGCAGACAGTCTTCTAAATTTTTATATGCATCGAATAAACTCTCCTCCTGAAGTTTTTCTATCTTTTCTAAATCTTTATCATATATCTTTAACTTTTTACCATTGAGCAGGCTGGATTTTGACATTCCTTCTGCATAAGTAGCTCCCATGTGTCCTGCGCCAATCATTAAAATTCTCATTCGTTGTATTTTTATATTAGAGAAATAAATTCTATAAATGCAAACTTATCGTAATTTAAGGGTTATGTAAAGAGATACCAATAGAAATTACATTTTTCTGCTAATTTTTTACAAAAAGGAATGATTATTTGCGCTTTTTTGTTAAAATTTATCATTTATGGTCTCGAATTTAGTTTTTTTTCTTTTCCTGTAAAAATTTAGGAATTAATTTTTACCAAGAATTTTTGCTCTTTCATAGGCTGCAAAGACTCCTTTTTTTATGGAAATTTTTATTTTATCTTTTTCAAAAGAAGTAAAAGCAGCGCTGGTAGTACCTCCTTTAGAAGTTACTTTTATTATCCATTCTGTAAGACTAAGGTTGGAATGCTGTAAAACGTTGATGGCTCCTTCAAATGTGCTACTTACTAAGGTGCGCGCATCTTGGTTTGAGAAACCAAGCGACTCAGCTGCTTCCATTAATGCCTGCATGAAATAAAAAACATAAGCAGGTCCACTACCCGAAATGGCAGTGGCTGCATCAATAGCATCTTCGTTTTGAACATAGACTGTTTTTCCGGTCATCATCAATAGCTTTTTGACTAACAGTAATTCTATTTTACTCACTGATTCTGATGGTGTAAAAACAGTGACCCCTAATCCGATTTTGGCAGGGAGGTTGGGCATGGTACGGATTATTTTATGCACTTGAAGTCCTTGCTTTATGGCACTTATGCTGATGCCTGCCATTAAGGAAATAAACAATTGTGTTGGCTTAATGAAAGGATGCATTTGTCGGAATAAATTGACTGACTGTTGTGGTTTTACAGCAATAAATATGAGATCGGCTTCAGGAAGACAATCTTTCATGTTATAGAAAGCATCAAAGGCAGCTTCTTCTTTAAGTTGTTTGATTTTCTCTTTATTATGATCAAAGATTTGTACCTTATGCTCACTTAATAATAATGACTTTGAAATGCTTTGGGCAAAGGAAATTCCCATATTTCCTGCTCCTATCATAAGAACTTTCATGTGTTTAGATTGATATACTTACAAATCTACAGTATTTGATGCATATTTTGTGTGTTTATATTCTGGGTTCTTTTCTTAAAAACTTTTCTCTGATAACATCTTGAACCGGTCTTCGATTAATTTTACTTTCCAGCCAGGAAATAACGTCCAGATAAAGGAAAAATCGACGTTCGTATGGATTTTCAGCTACCTCCTCCAGTCGAACTTTCAGATCTTTAAATGCAGCTCTCAATCCGCGTATTCCGACATGGTTAAATTTCTTTAAAAAGGTTAACATCTCTTCTACCACAGCACTTAAATCTTTATTTTTTTCTAAAAAGTGATAAACGGAGGGCAGTAGGTATTCGGTGACGTCGTAGTTTTTTAATTCATAGTGTGCAATGAGATGAAGAATACGTGCAAAACATTGAATATCTGCGCGAAGGTTGCCTATCTTTAGATTAATAATTTTATTCAGAAATTTTATAGCATTATGATTATCTCCACTTCCAAAGTATAAACAGGCAATCTTGTAATAAAATACCAGAATACGATGTTGATCCATTTGCATTCTGTATTTTTCTAACTGTTCCAGTAATTCCGGTATAAAGATGGTTCCTTCCTGAAAAGTGCCTTCCAGAAAATGCTGGTTGATTTTGGCAGTATAGGTATGGACAAAAGCCAGTACCTTGGTGTTTTTATTGAATTTTTTATTATGACTTATCCAAAAAGCTTCCAGCGAAGCTAATGTGATTTTAAATTTATCGTAGTTTTGATTAAAGAAATGAGCCGTAAGCAGATTATTTATGGCTTTGAGATATAGCGCAGGATCTGTCTCTTTTTGTGATGGATATTTTTCAAATAAATCTACCCACTTTTGGGTATAACGATAGAAGAGTATAAAATCCTGAAGAATATAAGCATACCAGGAATGAGCCTGATAAAGATTTACTTTCTCATAAAAGGTCATGGATTGAATAGCAATAGATGCGGTGCCAAATCGGGGGTTCACTTCTTCGGGTAAATTGTTTTTAAAGAAGGAATGAAGCATTAATGCCTCCTTCTCGTTTCGAATGTGTCCCATTTTTAGATACATACCATACATATTTAAAGCCAGATTGCTAAGTCGGCTGAGGCTTGAAAGTTGATGAATACAATCTTTGGATTCTTCACTTAATTGTTCTGCACGGTTTTCTATACTTCTGGTAATATGCCTGGCTTCGATGACTTTTTCTAGTTCTAATACCTGCATTTTTAATTCTATTTCCTGATGGGTTTGAGCAAGAGATTTTGCTTTCTCTAATAATTTCAAACTTTGTTGATATAATCCTTTATTGTAAAGAATTTGTGCATAATCTATAAGTTGACGAATATGAATTCGAATGTCCTTTTTCCGGTCTAGCCTTCTTAATGTTTCTAGTATATGGTTATATAAATGTGCCTTTTGGTTGGATAGCTGTTGTCTCTTTAGTTTAGGAATTTGGGATAACAATTTCTTTTCGTCATAATTCGTCGTTTTGTCTAATTTATTGAAAAGCTGTACAAAGAGAGGTAATGTTTTCTTTTTCTCTTGTGTATAATCCAATCGGAATTGTCTTTTTTCTGCTTTGGAAAGTGATTTTATGAGAATAAATACGGGGTCTTTATGTAACTTGGACATCGGGTTTTGTTTTTAATAATGTATTGATATGTAGGTTAGTATATGTTTATTGACCTTATTGGGTATTGTATTTTTTATAAAATTAATCATTTTTGATAGTTTTAAAAAACTACTTTTGTGCAGGTGGAAAGTTTAATCCTTTTGTTATTAAAAAAGTAAATTAATCTTTTTGCTTTTAGAGTTAAGGTAAATAAGATATGAGTAAAACATTAATAGATAAGATTTGGGATGCACATGTGGTTTCACAACAAGAGAATTTTCCTGCTGTATTTTATATAGATAAGCAGTTGATTCATGAGGTGACAAGCCCGCAGGCTTTTTCAGGTCTGAGGAATAGAGGAATACCCGTTTTTAGAACTGAAAACACGGTAGCTACCGAAGATCATAATGTGCCGACGCTGAATCAGGATATGCCTATTCAAGAAGCGTTGAGTAGAAAGCAGGTAGAGACCTTGGAGAAAAACTGTAAGGAGTTTGGTGTTGAACTTTACCCATTGGGACATGATTACCAGGGAATTGTTCATGTGATTGGGCCGGAATTAGGAATTACACAACCCGGAATGACCATTGTTTGTGGCGATAGCCATACTTCTACTCATGGAGCATTTGGGGCTATTGCATTTGGTATTGGAACTTCACAAGTGGAGCAGGTATTGGCTTCTCAATGTATCTTGCAATATAAGCCTAAGAAGATGAAGATTGAAGTGAATGGTAAGTTGGGAAAAGGCGTGTTGTCAAAGGATATTATTCTGCATATTATTTCAAAAATATCTTCCTCGGGAGCCACCGGTTATTTTGTAGAATATGACGGGGATACTATTCATCATTTGAGTATGGAGGCGCGTATGACCATTTGCAATATGAGTATTGAGATGGGGGCGCGTGGAGGATTAATTGCTCCTGATGAGACTACTTTTGAGTATATAAAAGGTAGAAAATTTGCGCCTAAGGGGGAAGATTGGGATAAAGCTTTGGCTTATTGGAAAACCCTGTATTCTGATGAAGATGCGGAATTTGATAAAGTGTTGACTTTCAATGCTGAAGATATTGAACCTATGGTGACTTATGGTACTAATCCCGGTATGGGAATGGGGATTACACAATCCATTCCTGCCTTAGAAGATATAGAAGAGAGAGAACGTCCCTCTTTTAAAAAGGCGTTGGATTATATGGCATTAGAGGATGGAAAACCAATTTTGAATAAGCCTTTAGATTATGTGTTTATTGGAAGTTGCACGAATGCCCGTATTGAAGATTTAAGACAAGTGGCTGCTTATGTGAAAGGAAAGAAAAAAGCAGATGATGTAGAGGTTTGGGTTGTGCCGGGGTCGGCGCAGGTGGCTCAGCAGGCACATGAAGAAGGTATTGATCAAATTTTATCCGATGCCGGATTTAGTTATAGAGGAGCCGGTTGTTCAGCTTGTCTGGGAATGAATGAAGATAAGATACCTCAAGGAAAATATTGTATTTCTACTTCGAATAGAAATTTTGAAGGTCGTCAGGGACCGGGGGCTAGAACCATTTTGGCAAGCCCTTTAACGGCAGCAGTTTCTGCTATTACGGGTAAAATATCAGATGTGAGAGAGTATATTTCGACAGGCTCAATATGACAAGCTACAGGCTCAATATGACAAGCTACAGGCTCAATATGACAAGAGACAGGCTCAATATAATCAGCGATAAGTTCAAAATGAGAAACAGACTAACAGAATAAATATCATGGCAAAAACATTAAGACATATTACTTCCACTTTCGTTCCATTGCCGGTAGAAAACATAGATACTGATCAGATTATTCCGGCTCGTTTTCTAAAAGCGATTGATAAAGATGGTTTTGGTAAAAATCTGTTTAGGGATTGGAGATACGAGAATAATAACGAAGATCAACCTAAGAAAGATTTTGTTCTCAATAATCCGGATTACAGTGGAGAAATTTTGGTGGCAGGTAAAAATTTTGGTTGCGGATCATCACGTGAACATGCAGCATGGGCACTTGCGGACTATGGATTTAGGGTTGTAGTGAGCAGTTTTTTTGCAGATATTTTTAAAAGTAATGCCTTAAATAATTTGGTATTGCCGGTGCAGGTATCAGAGGATTTTCTCCAACAAATATTTGATGCTTCAGGAATGGATAATAAAGCAGAATTAGAAGTGGATTTGGAAAGCCAAACGATTCAGATTGCTGCTACAGGAGATGCTGAAAGCTTTGAAATAAATGCATATAAAAAAGAATGTTTGTTACATGGAGATGATGATATAGATTTTTTGTTGAAGCAGGTGGAAGATATAGAGCGTTTTGAAAAAAATAGAGAAATTACGTTTAGTTAAATGAGTATAAAAAAGAAAATAGTTTTTATTCCGGGAGATGGAATAGGACAGGAAGTCGCTCCATGGGGCAGAAAAGTTTTGGAGACTATTGCCGAAAAAAAAGGATATCAGTTTGATTTTGAAGATGGACAGATGGGGCATACCGCAATAGAAGCAACAGGAAGTCCATTGCCGGACGATACTTTAGAAAAAGCGAAAGCCTGTGATGCTATTCTCTTTGGCGCTATTGGACATGCGAAGTACGATAATGATCCTTCCCTAAAAGTGAGACCGGAACAAGGGCTCTTGAAAATTAGGAAAGAATTGGGGCTTTATGCTAATCTTCGTCCGATTCGGTTATTTGATGAATTATTGGGTGCTTCCAGTATAAAAGCCGATATTTTAAGCGGTGCAGATATCTTGTTCTTTCGAGAACTAACCGGCGATGTGTATTTTGGAGAGAAAAATAAAGCTGAAGATGGCAGTTTTGCTTCAGATTTGATGAATTATCATCGATATGAAGTAGAAAGAATCGCAAGAAAAGCATTTGATGCGGCCATGACACGAAAGAAAAAGCTTTGTTCGGTGGATAAAGCCAATGTTTTAGAAACTTCCAGATTGTGGAGAGACGTGATTCAAGAAGTGTCCAAGGAATATCCGGAAGTAGAGACTGAGCATATTTTTATTGATAATGCCGCCATGCAGTTGGTGAAAGATCCTAAGCAGTTTGATGTGGTGGTTACTGCCAATCTTTTTGGTGATATCTTGACTGATGAAGCTTCACAAATTGCAGGCTCTATGGGGATGTTGGCGTCTGCTTCTATTGGAGATGAAGTAGGTTTTTATGAACCCATTCATGGCTCAGCTCATGATATTGCGGGGAAAGGAATTGCCAATCCTTTAGCTTCAATTCTGTCTGCAGCTTTAATGCTAGATAGATCTTTTGACTTAAAAGAGGATGCTGATGATGTCATTCATGCCGTTGAGCAAGTTTTGCGGAAAGGTTATCGAACGGTAGATATTGCTGATAAGCATGTCTCTAACGATTTTGTTTTGGGTACAGATGCGATGGGGCAGAAAGTGGTTGATTTGTTGAATAGTTGATTTGTTGATTATGTTGATTGGTTGATTGAGTTGAGTAGTTGATTTGTTGATTATGTTGAAAGTCAACCAATAAACCAATAAACCAATAAACCAATAAACTAATAACCCAATAACCAATAAACGGATGGCATATAATAGTTTTG
>CAZLDH010000008.1:2703-3323 GCA_964558275.1 uncultured Chitinophagaceae bacterium | reverse complement strand
AACCAATAAACTAATAACCCAATAACCAATAAACGGATGGCATATAATAGTTTTGAAGAATTGAATGTTTATAAAGAATGTAGAAGATTAAAAGTTGAGATTATTAAAATTTGTGAAAAGGAAATACCTAATGAAGAAAAATATTCATTGATTTCTCAAATAAAAAGATCCTCCAGATCAGTGACAGCAAACATAGCAGAAGGACATGGAAGATATCATTATCAGGAGAATATTCAGTTTTGCAGACAGGCTCGTGGTTCATTGACGGAAACATTGGAACATTTGATTACGGCTTTTGATGAAGGTTATATAAAAGAAGGGAAATTAGAGGAATTACGTATAGAGTATGAACGTTGTTTGAAATTATTAAATGGATATATTGCTTATTTGAAGAGGAAAAAAATGAATGGATGATTGGATGATTTGTTGATTTGTTGAATGGTTGATTATGTTGAATAGTTGATTTGTTGAATAGTTGATTTGTTGAATAGTTGATTATGTTGAAAGTCAACTAATAACCCAATAAACCAGTCAACCAATAAACCAGTCAACCAGTCAACCAATAAACCAATAAACCAATAAACCAATAAACCAATAAACCAATAAACCAATAAACCAAT
>CAZLDH010000008.1:0-2603 GCA_964558275.1 uncultured Chitinophagaceae bacterium | reverse complement strand
AAACTAATAAACCAATAAACCAATAAACTAATAAACCAATAAACTAATAAACCAAACCATGAAATGGAACAACACATTATATGACGAAAAGCACGACTTCGTCTCGAAGTATGGAGAGGAGTTAGTAGAAGTGTTGTGTCCTGAAGACAAAGAGACAATTTTAGATATCGGCTGTGGAACCGGAGATTTGACAGAACAAATAGCAGAAACTGGCTGTAGGGTAATAGGAATAGACGGTGCCGAAGAGATGATTACCAGGGCAAAGGAAAAGTTTTCTGTACCGGAATTTATGGTGGCAGATGCAAGAGATTTTGAGCTGGGGCAAATGGATGTACAAGAAGGGGAACTGGATGCCGTATTTTCTAATGCGGTATTACATTGGATTAAAGAGCCGGAGAGCGTTTTGCAGCAGGCGAACAGGTATTTGAAAAAAGGGGGGCGGTTTGTGGCAGAGCTCGGAGGAAAAGGAAATGTAGAGAAAATAAGGAATAGTATTCATGATGTGTTGTATCAACATGGATTCAAAGATCAAGCGGCAATTAAGAAATGGTATTTTCCTTCTGTTGCAGAATATGCGACCTTATTAGAGAAAAATGGGTTTGAAATACGTATGATTGGGACATATGATCGACCAACTAAGTTGAAGGATACAGAAAATGGTATTGTGGAGTGGTTAGAAATGTTTGCAGGCACTTTTTTCGAAGGTATTTCAGAAAGTAAAAAACAAGCGCTTTTATATGAAATACAGGCAACATTAAGAGATGAATTATATCAGGATGAGGAATGGATAGCGGATTATAAAAGATTAAGGTTTTATGCAGTTAAAAAAGAATCAATTAAAATAAACGAATAAAACCAATTACCGAATCAACTAAATAAACGAAATATGAGCGACAAGAATAGAGTCTATGTATTCGATACCACATTGAGAGATGGAGAGCAAGTCCCCGGATGTCAGTTGACTACGGCGGAAAAGGTAGAAATCGCTAAGGAGTTGGAGCAGTTGGGAGTAGATGTGATAGAAGCAGGATTTCCGATATCGAGTCCCGGTGATTTTAAAAGTGTGGAAGAAATCTCTAAGGCTGTTTCTCTTCCAACAATTTGTGCATTAACCAGAGCGAATAGAAAAGATATTGATGTGGCTGTAGATGCTTTGAAATATGCAAAAAGAAAACGTATTCATACCGGAATAGGTACTTCCGATATTCATATCAAACATAAATTTAACAGCAATAGAGAAGATATCCTGAAACGTGGGGTAGATGCGGTACAATATGCCAAGAAATTTGTAGATGATATTGAATTTTATGCTGAAGATGCCGGACGTTCGGATATTGAATATCTTGCCAGAGTGACAGAAGCCGTTATTGCGGCAGGCGCTACCGTAGTCAATATTCCGGATACCAATGGGTATTGTTTGCCCGAGCAGTATGCGGCAAAGATTGATTATTTGATGAATCATGTTCCCAATATAGATAAAGCTATTCTTTCGGTTCATTGTCATAATGATTTGGGTTTGGCTACCGCTAATTCTGTGGCAGCTTTACAAGCCGGTGCCCGTCAGATAGAAGGAACTATTAATGGTGTTGGGGAACGTGCCGGAAATACTTCTCTAGAGGAGGTGAGTATGATATTAAAAGTACATCAGGAAACCATCAATTTACATACGAACATTGATGCAAAGAAGTTCTATAATATTAGTGGCTTGGTTTCTCAGAGAATGAGTATGCCTGTTCAGGCTAATAAAGCTATTGTGGGGAAAAATGCCTTTGCTCATAGTTCAGGAATTCATCAGGATGGGGTGTTGAAGAACAAAGAGAATTACCAGATTATGGATCCTGAAGATATTGGCATTCCTTCGCATTCTATCGTGTTGACAGCACGTAGTGGAAGGCATGCGTTGTCTTTCAGATTAGAGCGGTTAGGATATAAGATTGATCAAATTGATTTGGAGGATACGTACACCCGATTCCTGGAAATGGCAGATCGGATTAGAGAAGTGAATGATGATGACCTGATTATGTTGATGAGTGGGGATGTAAAGGACAATCAAATAGAAGGAGACGGTGTGAGCGTGAAATTAGTACAGGTGGTTTGTGGCAACCCATTACACCCTATGGCTACAGTTAAATTAAATATTAAAGGTGAGGAAAAAGAAGCCTGTGCCAATGGAAATGGTCCTGTAAATGCTGCTTTAAATGCGATTCATCAGCTTATTCCTGATGATGTTAATGTGGATGAATATAATGTTCAGGCCATCAGAGGAGGAAGTGATGATGTGAGTAAGGTTAATTTGAAAATATCTCTGGGAGGGAAATTTAATTACGGATATGGCTACAGTACAGATATCGTAAATGCTTCTGTGAATGCCTATATAGATGCATTAAACAAAATATTATAAAAGATTGAAGATTTGAGGCGATTCGTTTATTTGTACCCGTAGTTCTTTTTGAGCTGCGGGTCTTTTTTTGGGTTGAATTGTTGATTGGTTGATTAAGTTGAATAGTAGAATAGTTTATTGGTTGATTGCCTGCCCGCCGTAGCTATGCGTATTCTATGTCAAAAACCAAGTATTTTCAATAAAAATTAAGCTGCATATTTTT
>CAZLDH010000007.1:0-32470 GCA_964558275.1 uncultured Chitinophagaceae bacterium | reverse complement strand
GTATTCGATGCATCAGTATTTCACCTGACAGAGTGCATACCCCTTTTGTAGATGGGTTTATAAAGGAAAATTATCACGGAAAAGAGGAGGAAATGTTTGATAAATTGAGTCAGACTCAACCGATAGGTCGTATGGCTAAACCAGAAGATGTGAGTGCACTCGCTTTGTATCTATCTTCCGATGAAGCTTCCTTTATTACAGGAACAGATTATCCGGTAGATGGAGGTTTTATTACATTGAATTCGTGAAGGAATTAAATCTTTGAAAATCGTAGGGTGAATAATTAAAAATAAAAAATTAAAGTTTAAAAAAGTTACTTATGAAAATAGTTCGTTTTGGTGAAAAAGGAGAAGAAAAACCGGGTATTCTGACTGAACACGGCATCTATGATGTCAGTGCTTTCGGAGAAGATTTTACTGCGGAATTTTTAGCGGATAATGGGTTAAAAAAAATAGCAGAATGGTGGAGACAAAATAAGTCGGAGGCTTCAAAAGTAGAGGCCGGTACGCGTTTAGGTGCGCCAATAGCTAATGTTTCAAAAATAGTATGTATTGGATTAAATTATGCGGATCATGCAAAAGAAACCAATGCCACTCCTCCTGAAGAACCTATACTGTTTTTTAAAGCACCTTCTTCTATTTCAGGTCCTAACGATAACGTGATTATACCTAAGAACAGTAGAAAAACAGACTGGGAAGTGGAATTGGGCGTAGTGATTGGTAAAAAAGCGAATTATGTTTCCAAGGAGACAGCAATGGATTATGTGGCAGGATATACGCTACATAATGATTATAGTGAGCGAGAATTCCAAATAGAGCGTGGTGGCCAATGGGTAAAAGGGAAAAGTTGTGACACTTTTGCACCTTTGGGACCTGCGTTAGTAACAAAAGATGAAATTGAGGATATTGATAATGTACGATTGTGGTTGACAGTTAATGGAGAAAAGATGCAGGATGGAAATACCTCTGACCTGATTTTTAAGATTCCTCAATTGGTAAGTTATGTGAGTCAGTTTATGAGTCTGATGCCGGGAGATATTATTTCTACCGGTACGCCTGCCGGAGTAGGACTCGGAATGAAACCACAAGTGTTTCTGAAAGATGGCGATGTGGTAGAATGTGGTATTGAAGGTTTGGGAAGTAGTAAGCAACATTTGGTTAATTATGAATAATAGATGACACTTGGTCATAACTCATAACTCATAACCCCTAATCCATAACCCATAACCAGAAACATGAAACGATATTATTTAGCCTTAGATTTAAAAGACGATTCGGAATTGATTGCGGAATATGAAGCGCATCATCGAAATATATGGCCGGAAATAAAGAAGAGTATTAGAGATGCCGATATCGAAAAAATGGAAATTTACAGAGCCGGAAATCGTTTGGTCATGATGATGGAAGTCAATGAGAATTTCTCTTTTGAGAAAAAAGAAAAAATGGATTTAACCAACCCCAAGGTGCAGGAATGGGAAACCCTGATGTGGAAGTATCAACAAGCAATCCCTGTGGCAGAAGAAGGAGGAAAATGGGTACTGATGGATAAGATTTTTGAATTATGAGAGTGATGAATGATGGATAACACTTCGTCATCACTCATCACTCATAACCCATAACTAAAAACATGAAAATAGACGCTCATCAACATTTTTGGCATTATAATCCTGTAAAAGATACTTGGATTACGGAGGATATGAAGGAAATACGAAGGGATTTTCTTCCCGAAGATCTTGAGAAAGAATTGAGGCATAACGATATGGATGGGAGCGTAGTGGTGCAGGCGGCTCCTACAGAAAAAGAAACCGATTTTTTATTAGAACTTGCAGCGAAAAATGATTTTATTAAAGGGGTTGTCGGTTGGGTAGACTTTACAAGTAAAAATATTGAAGAGAGACTAAAGCATTATAAAGGACGTAGTAAATTAAAAGGTTTTCGACATTTGGTACAAGATGAGCCGGATGAAAAATTTTTGCTGAGAGAAGATTTCTGCAATGGCATTAACTTGTTGCAAAAGTATGGTTTTACCTATGATATTCTGATTTATCCAAAGCAATTGTCGGCGGCAATTGAATTTGTTCAACGTTTTCCCAAACAGAGATTTGTAGTTGATCATATGGCCAAACCTTATATTAAGGCAGGAATACTTTCTCCCTGGGATGAACACATGAAGGAGCTGTCCGGGTATTCAAATGTCTATTGCAAGTTGTCCGGTATTATTACTGAAGCAGATTGGCAGCAATGGACAGAAAAAGAATTAATATCGTATCTTGACGTTGTTTTTGAAGCATTTGGTACTGAAAGACTCATGTTTGGGTCAGATTGGCCGGTTTGTTTGGTTGCCGGAAATTATAGAAAAGTAAAAAAAATTATTACCGATTATATGCAAACGTTATCCAGCGAAAATCGACAAGCTGTAATGGGACGGAATGCAATTAAATTTTATCGACTTTAAGTAAAAATATATGGACTTAGGATTGAAGGAAAAAGTAATTATAATAACCGGCGGAGCGAAAGGCATTGGTGGTGCCATCAGCAAAGTTCTTGCAGAAGAAGGAGCAGTAGTTGTTATTGCCGGCAGGAAGGACAGCGATAACCAGAACGCTGTAAAAGCTATTGAAGAAGAACGCGGAAAGGCGGATAGCGTAGTCGCTGAGTTAACTCATCTTACGGAATGTAAAAATATAGTAGATGAAACAATAAAAAGACATGGCAGAATAGACGGAGTGGTAAATAATGCCGGTGTGAACGATGGGATAAGTTTAGAAAAAGGAAACCCCGATGCCTTTTATGAAAGTCTTAATAAGAATATCGTTCATTATTATGCCATAGTACATTATGCGTTGCCATTTCTAAAAAAGACAAAGGGAGGAATTTTAAATATAAGCTCAAAAGTTGCCATGACCGGGCAAGGAAATACTTCAGGATATGCTGCTGCAAATGGCGGAATCAATGCGCTTACCAGAGAATGGGCAGTAGAGTTGTTGCCTTACGCTATCCGGGTAAATGCTATCGTTCCGGCTGAGGTTTGGACTCCTCAGTATGGCGATTGGATAAAGAAACAGCCGGATTCAGAAAAGACTATTGATAAGATAGTGAAAAAAATTCCTTTTGAAAATAGGTTTACAACTGCAGAGGAAATTGCAGATACTGCTGCATTTTTATTGAGTAAACGTTCCAGTCATACTACCGGACAGATTCTTGTGGTGGATGGGGGTTATGTGCATCTGGATCGAGCTATCAGTTAGCTATCACTTATTCTTATGGTGTATATAATTTATTTTTGATATTTGATATGAAGTTATTCTTGTTAGGAGGTTTTTTGGGAAGTGGAAAAACTACCGCGATTGCCCGGGCTTGTCAGTTATTGGCGGAGGAAGAGGTTCGTGTGGGCGTGATTACTAATGATCAGGGCAGTCTTTTGGTAGATAGTGCCTATATTCAGGGATTACACATTGATCACCAAGAAGTGATAGGCGGTTGTTTCTGTTGCAATTATCATCAGTTGGAAGCGGGTATTCAATCCTTTGAGAAAGGAAAGACTCCTGACATCATTTTTGCGGAATCGGTAGGGTCTTGTACGGATGTGGTAGCTACTGTCATCAAACCTCTACTGCAATCTTATCCGAATTTGGAGATTGTCTTTTCTGTATTTGCAGATGCGACTTTCTTGTTAAAAATGAAGAAGGAGCACTTTCCCGACTTCGATGGCGAAGTTCATTATATTTATGAGAAGCAATTACTAGAGGCAGATGTGTTGGTGATGAATAAGAAGGATTTGATAACAACCACAGAATGCCAAGCATTACAAGACCAGGTTGATGTTAAATATCCGGATAAAAAGGTGTTGTTTCAAAATTCTTTGTGCACTGTTGATATAAAGGATTGGATAGAGACTTTATCCCAATTTTCATTGGTAAAAGAAAGGCGCTCTTTAGACATTGATTATGATAAATATGGGGAAGGAGAAAGAGCCTTGGCCTGGATGGATGCAGAATGGGAGTTAGAATCTCCGGAAGGAAGAAGCATAGAAAAAGCCATACATTTAATAAATGCGCTTTATGATGGTTTGTGCTTATATCCAATCGGACATTTGAAATTTTTATTGAAAAAAGATGCCTGGCAAAAGAAAATTAGCTTTATTTCCAGAGGAGAGCCAAAGCTTAGACCTACAGCATCTCTATATCGCTTTAATACGCTAACTGTTTTCGTGAACGCAAGGGTACAATCGGATCCTGAAATATTAAAAGACATCGTTGTGACCATAAAAGAACAAGTGGCACAACAGATGAATTTCACCATCGTAGAAAAACAAAGCCATGTCTTTCGGCCGGGAATTCCTGAGCCAACTTATCGGATCTAAAACGAATTGTTGGAAGAGAAAGAGCTTATATTTTTGAAGTGGAATATTTGGGAAATATTTTAGCCCTGAAGAAAAAATTGTTTTAGGGTGGTTCTTTTAACTTTTATTCTTTGTTCAATAATGCCACGAATTCTATGATACCTATGGCTTCTTTTCTTTGAATATGCATTTTAAAACTTTACCTTTCAATTTGCATAGTTATTGTAATGATTGTGAGCTCTCTTTTTAAAGAAAATAAAAATAAATTTGTTACTTTAAACGATTAAGCTTATTTTTGGCTCGGCGTTTAAATTTTGCTTAAACGTTTAAGTTTTTTAAATCAAAACATGTGCGTTTGGGTGTGGCAAGATAGTAAATGGGTTGTATGAATTTAATCACTCAAAAAGAAAGTTTTTGAGTGGCATCTATTCGGCGTCTAAAAAGATTCTTATTATAAATTTAAAAAAAATAAAATATGGAAGATTATCCGAAAATTGGTATTCGTCCTATTATCGATGGTCGATTGGGAGGGATACGTGAATCTTTAGAAGGGGTAGCCATGGATATGGCAGATCGAGTGTCTCAGCTATTGGAGGAAGAGTTAAATTACCCCAATGGTGATACGGTGCAATGTGTGATTGCAGATTCTTGTATTGGCGGAGTAAAAGAAGCAGCTGATTGTGCAGAAAAATTTAAAAAGGAGAATGTAGGCGTTTCTCTTTCTGTTACGCCCAGCTGGTGTTATGGAGCAGAAACAATGGATATGGATCCACATATTCCTAAAGCTATTTGGGGGTTTAATGCCAGTGAAAGTCCGGGCGCAGTTTATCTGGCAGCTACTTTGGCAGCACATAACCAAAAAGGATTACCTGCTTTCGGGATTTATGGAAATGATGTACAGGATATGGAGGATAAACATATTCCGGATGATATTAAAGAGAAACTTTTACGTTTTGCAAAGGCTGGTTTGGCAGTGGCGATGATGAAAGGTCAGTCGTATTTGGCCATCGGGTCAGTTTGTATGGGAATTGGCGGTTCTATGGTGAACCCCGATTTCTTTCAGGACTTTTTGGGTATGCGCAATGAATATGTAGATTCTACAGAAGTATTACGAAGGATAAAATTAGGAATTTATGATCATGAGGAATTGGAAAAAGCATTAAAGTGGACGAAAAAACATTGTAAAGTAGGTGGAGATTATAATCAAGAAAAAAATATAAAATCGGAAGAAGATAAAGACAAAGATTGGGAATTTATTCTTAAAATGACCTTGATTACGAGAGATTTAATGCAAGGGAATAAGAAGTTGAATGAGATGGGCTTTGAAGAAGAAGCCTTGGGGCATCATGCCTTAATTGGAGGTTTTCAGGGGCAAAGACAATGGACAGATTTTCTGCCTAACGGCGATTTTACAGAAGCGATTTTGAATTCTTCTTTTGATTGGAATGGAAAGAAAGCACCCACGTTATTGGCTACCGAAAATGATTCTTTGAATGCGGTATCTATGTTGTTTAATCATTTGTTAACAAACACAGCACAAATATTTGCTGATGTGCGTACTTATTGGAGTCCGGAAGCAATAAAAAGGGTGACAGGATGGGAGGCAGATCGGAAAGCGAAGGATGGAGTGATTCATTTGAAGAATTCGGGTTCCATAGCCTTAGATGCCTGTGGAAAACAAAAATATCAGGGAAAGCCTGTTATGAAGCCGCATTGGAAAATTGAAGAGGATGAAGTGGAAGCTTGTTTGGAAGCCACTACTTGGTTTCCTGCTAATAGAGATTATTTCCGGGGAGGCGGATTCTCTTCTCGGGTGGTTTCCGAAGGAGGGATGTCGGTGACCATGTGTAGATTAAATCTTGTGAAAGGTCTGGGACCGGTTTTACAGATTGCCGAAGGTTGGACGATTGATTTGCCTGAGGAGGTGCATCAGAAATTAGATGAACGTACCGATAAAACATGGCCTACGACATGGTTTGTGCCAAGACTTTCTGAAAGTAATGATACTTTTAAGACTGTGTATAATGTAATGGCAAATTGGGGGGCTAATCATGGCGCAATCAGTTATGGACATATAGGTGCTGATTTAATAACGTTAGCTTCCATGCTCCGTATTCCGGTGAATATGCATAATGTAGCGGATGAAGATATCTTCAGACCGTCTGCCTGGGCAAATTTCGGAATGGATAAAGAAGGTGCTGATTATAGAGCTTGTTCAGAACTTGGGTCCCTTTATTAACTCTGGTGTAAGGAATGGAACTTTTCTTTAAATTTTATTATAAATTCACGACAGAATTATAATTTTTAATTAACGATCTGCCGGATGTGAAAAGATCCATTATAGATCATAAAACAAAGACCTATGAAGCAAAAGAAAACGAAATCTTCTCTTTTTGTCAGAGACAATATCAATTACTTTGCCCCTTTTGTGGCTATTTGTTCCCTGTTTTTTCTCTGGGGTATAGCCCATGGTATGTTGGATACCCTGGACAAAAATTTCCAAATGATGCTGAATTTGCATAAATGGCAGTCAAGTTTTGTACAATTTTCTTTATATGGTGCTTATTTGGGGATGTCAGTTCCTGCCGGTCTGTTTATGAGAAAATATGGATACAAGAAAGGAGTGATATTTGGATTGTTGCTTTTTGCTGCCGGCGCATTACTGGCCGCCGGGACAGCCCCTTTTCAGTCTTTTATTTTATTCCTTGTTTGTTTGTTAATCATTGGCTCTGGACTGACTACGTTGGAAACAGCTGCCAATCCTTATAGTACCAAATTAGGACCACCTGAAACGGCAGGACGTCGAATAAATATTGCGCAGTCTTTTAATGGATTAGCTTGGGTAATAGGACCATTGATTGCCCTGTATGTGTATAGAAATCAAAGTCATGTGGAAGGTGATAAAATGATTTCGATTGTATTGCCCTTCGCTATTATAGGGATTGTCGTTCTTATCGTGGCCTTCATCTTTAAGCGCCTAGATTTACCGGAAATTACTGAAGCAGATGAGGAAGCTGCTTTGGGAATAGAAAAAAATAATGAAGAAGCCGAATATATTTCTGATAAACCATTATGGGATAATAAACACTTTAAACATGGAGCTATTGCACAGGCATGTTATGTAGCTGCCCAGACCGGCATCTTTAGTTTTTTAATCAATTTTGTAACGGATGAAGGTATGCATCCTCGTTTTGATGTGGAGTATGCACCTTATTTCTTGTCCTTTGGTTTTCTGTTATTTATGTTAGGCCGGCTCTCCGGAAGTGCGATGATGAAGAAAACAGAACCTCAAAAAGTATTGGCTTATTTTTCTTTGGGATGTCTTATTCTGCTGCCTATCGTAGCTATTGAATTTGGTTGGATTTCCTTAATCTCTTTATATATTGTCTTCTTCTTGATGTCTATTATGTATCCGACAATATTTGCCTTAGCTATTGAAAGTTTGGGCTCAAAAACGAAATATGCTTCTTCTTATATTGTCATGGGAGTGGCAGGGGGAGCCGTTTTCCCTCCGTTAATGGGATTGGTAGCGGATACTTGGGGAATGTCTATCGGATTTTTAGCGCCTATTCCACTCTTTGCTTTTATCTTGTATTATGGCCTTTCCGGCTATAAAATAAGAAAAGAGCCCAGCGCATGAATACCTAAAAGTAAGCCTTATGGAAGAGAAGAATTACATGATTGGGATTGATTATGGAACAGATTCTGTTCGGGCGGTCATCGTAGAAGGCGAAAATGGAAAGCAGCTTGCCTCTTCGGTATCTTATTATAAACGATGGAAGGAAGGACGATATTGTAAACCGTTTGAAAATCAATTTCGTCAACATCCGCTGGATTATTTAGAAAGCCTTGAAAGTGCAATAAAAGATTGTCTTGCCATGGTGCCGAAAATGGTAGGAAAGAAAGTTTCCGGCCTGTCGGTAGCTACGACTGGATCAACGCCGGTTGCTGTTAATGAAGAAGGGGTACCCTTATCCCTCCTAGCGCCTTTTGAGGAAGACCCGAATGCGATGTTTATTCTTTGGAAGGATCATACGGCAGCAGCAGAAGCAGAAGAAATCAATAACGTCGGGAAGAATTCAAAAGAGGATTATCTAAAATATGTAGGGGGACGCTATTCATCGGAATGGTATTGGGCAAAGTTACTGCATCTATTGCGAGTGGATAAAAAGATAGGAGATCATGCTTTTACCTTTGTAGAGCATAGCGACTGGATTCCTTTTGTATTGACCGGTGGTGGAAAAGCGGTAGATATAAAAAGGAATGTTTGTGCTGCTGGACATAAGGCGTTATGGGCTGAGAAATTTGGGGGATTACCTCCTGTTTCTTTCTTCGGAGAAGTAGATGCCTGCTTGGAAGAATATGTTCTTCGATTTGGAAAGAAGGTCTATTCGGCAGATCGGTTGGCCGGAAGCTTGGACAAAGAATGGGCCGAAAAATTAGGTCTTTCAACGGAAGTTAAAGTAGGAATAGGTGCTATTGATGCGCACGTTGGTGCAGTGGGAGGTGGAATCAAGCCTTACTTTATGAGTAAGGTAATTGGAACTTCTACCTGTGATATGATGGTGGTTCCGAGAGAAGATTTGAAAAACAAAGTGATTGAAGGTATTTCGGGAGAGGTGGTTGATTCTATTATTCCCGGAATGGTTGGGTTAGAGGCTGGACAATCGGCTTTTGGAGATATTTATTCTTGGTTTAGAAATCTTTTGCTTTGGCCTCTAAGACAAAAGGAAGGGAAAGAAATTATTTCATGCTCGGAAGAAAAAGTAAATAGTTTGCAGGAATACCTGTTAGAAGAATTGAATAGACAAGCAGCTGCATTGCCATTAAAGGAGGATGCACTCTTTGCCCTGGATTGGTTTAATGGAAGGAGAACGCCTTTTGTGGATCCAAAGGTAAAAGGCTTGATAGGGAATCTTACACTGGGATCTACCCCTCCTCAAATATTTCAGGCACTGGTAGAAGCTACTTGCTTTGGATCGCGGGCGATTATTGAGAGCATGGAGGAGCAAGGAATAAAGATTCATGGCGTAAATGCCATTGGCGGAATTGCCATAAAATCGGAATATGTTATGCAGACGTTGGCTGATGTACTCCACAGACCCATCCATGTGTTGGACATAGAGCAGCCTGTGGCTATAGGCGCTGCCATGTTTGCAGCAGTGGTTTCAGGTTGTCATGAAAGTGTGCAAGAAGCTTATAATAAAATGTCAAATGGAGGGAAAAGGGTTTTTACACCAAATAAAGAAAGGGTTGAATATTACAACCGTAGATTTATCCTGTATAAGCGCTATGGGAAATATCAGCATTGATTTTACAATGATTTTTTTAAGAAAACGCCAATTATGATGGAAGCTTTACAACTAAATACACCCAAAATACTGGATCGAAAGACTTTTAATGAAATATATGATACCTATTATCAGGATTTGTTGAGGAGGTTTGTTTTTTTAATTGGCTCTCAGGAACGTGCAGAAGATATTATACAAGAAGTCTTTTTAAAGATTTGGAAACAGCGTCAGCAGATAGATTTTAGTTTGTCTCTTAAATCTTATATGATGCGGATAGGTCATAACTTAATTATGGATTATTACAGGCATCATAGGGTAGAGAAAAAATTTGAAGCCCGATATAAAAGACAAAATAATATAAATTATATAGATGTGGATGAACTTTTTCAAGAGGATCAAATGTCTCGTATAGAAAATGTTGTAAATAAGCTGCCTCCTAAAAGAAGACTGATTTTTAAATTATGTAAATTGGAAGAAAAGAGTTATAAAGAAGTGGGTGAACTATTAAATGTCTCCCAGAGTACTGTCTGTGATCATATTGTAAAAGCAAAACGTTTTATCAAGTCAGAATTGGGTTTTAAGGGTCATTATTGCAGAGGAAGAGCTTAAAAATGAAAAAGAAAATTTTAATTAAAGATATTGCAGAAGCAGCGGGAGTATCTTCTGCCTTGGTTTCTTATGTGATGAATAATAAGTCGGAAGAAGCCAGAGTGAGTAAGCGAACAGCAGAGCGGATTAAAAGGATAGCCAAGGAAATGAATTATCAGCCTAATCAGGTGGCTAAAAGTTTAAAAAGTGGGAAATCGTTTTCTATAGGTCTCATTGTTACCGATATTTCCAACCCCTTTTTTGGTCGTCTGGCCAGATTAATAGAAAATGAATCAAATATTAAGGGCTATACTGTTTTATTTGGAAGCTCTGATGAGAATGCGGAGCGTGCTCACCAATTGATTGATACTTTAGTCAACAGACAAATTGATGGAATCCTTATCGTTCCTGCCCAAGGAAGTGAAAATCAATTGAAATATTTATCAGAAATGAATATTCCGTTTGTTTTGTTGGATCGATATTTTGAAGATATAGAATCGAGTTATGTAATTATTGATAATTTTAAAGCCACTTATCAGGCAACCAAAATTTTGCTGGAAAGGGGGCATGAAAAGATTGGGCTGGTAAGGTATAAAAGTGATTTAAAACATACAGTTGATCGGTTTTTGGGTTATAAGAAGGCATTAGAAGAAAATAAATACTATGATGACAAATTTATTTGTAAAGTAGGTTATGACGATATGGATTCTTTTAGTAAAGAATTTAAGAAACTGATAGAAAAGGGGGTAGATGCGATTATGTTTTCAACCAATACGTTATCTATACGGGGGGTGAAAATGCTGAAAAAGGAAAATATTAAAGTTCCTGAAGAAGTAGATGTGTTTTGTTTTGATCAAAATGTGTCTTATGATCTTTTTTATTATCCTATTAGCTATGTGAAACAGCCTTTGGATTTAATTGCGCATGAAGCAGTGAGGTTGCTTCTTAGAAAAATCTACAGAAAAGAAGATTATCAGGAAAAAATCGTTTTGAATCCTGAGATTATAAAAAAGAATTAGAATAAAACAGATTTTTTGAGATAGTAAGACGTAACTATATTATATAGGCTTTTGCTTAAACGGTTAAGTTATCAAGATTATTTGGAAGTAATACATCTGTAACAAGCTTTCGAAAGATAGAAAAATTCTTAAATGAGGGAATTGTTTTTATTTTCTTATAAAATTGCTTAAACGTTTAAATCCATAAAAGATGATTTTTTAATAAATAAAAAAAAAGTATGAAAAAATTAAGAATACTGTTGACACTATGTCTTATATTTTTTTCGCTTTCTGTACAAGGACAGGGTGAAATTTCCGGAACCGTTACGGATGCTGCGACAGGTTCCCCTTTAGTTGGTGTTACGGTACAACTGGCAGGCACATCTAATGGTACGATAACAAATGACTTAGGCCATTATAGTATAGAAACGAATCAAAAGGAAGATTCTATAATCTTTTCCTATGTGGGTTATATCGATAAAAAGGTTGCTATTGGGGATCAATCTGTCATAGATGTAACGTTAGTAACTAGTTCTAAAAGTTTGAATGAATTAGTGGTTACCGGATATATGACGCAAAAGAAGGCTGATCTTACAGGAGCTGTAACAGTTGTGGACAGTAAAGACATTGAGAAAAAACATGGCTCAACCAATGTATTAACTGCATTGCAAGGAAAAGTTCCCGGGATGACAGTTTCTACTGATGGTAATCCTGCGGGAAACGGAACCGGTGTAAGAATTAGAGGACTTACTTCAGTAAATGGAGCTCCTCCGTTAATCGTAATAGATGGAGTACCCGCTTCAGGCATGAATTTGAGAGATATAAATCCTAATAATATCGCTTCTATTCAGGTGCTAAAAGATGCTTATTCTGCCAGTATATATGGAGCACAGGGTGCCGGTGGAGTTATATTGATACAGACTAAGAAGGGGACGCCCGGCAAAACTAAAGTAACCTATAGTGGGATGGTAGGGTTCTCAGATTGGATGAATAAACCCCAATTGTTGGATACAAAACAATATGGACGTGCTTTATGGCAGGCAGCTGTGAATGGAGGACGTGATCCCAATGATGCGACACAAATTTATTCTTACGATTGGCATAAAAATGACCAAGGAATACCCGTATTGGATAAAGTAATACCCATCAAACAATTTAATGACACCATGTTTGCTGCTAATACAGACTGGCTGGATGCTGTGAGTCATTTGGGTTTACAGACAGATCATCAAATTACGGTATCAGGTGGGAATAGCAAAGCGACTTCTTTACTATCATTGGATTACTTTAAAAACGAAGGTTTTATTATACATACTGGTATTGAAAGATATACTGTAAGGTTAAATACCAGTTATGAAGTGATTGACGATCATTTTGAAATTGGAGAAAATGCGGAATTTTCAAGAATGAATATGGGTACACAAGATTATCTCGGAGCTATACACCAGGCTATGGTTGAGCCCCCAATACTTCCGGTGCATACAAAAAATGGAGGTTGGGGAGGTACTGCAGTAGGTTTAGGTATGGATGACTATTGGAATCCGGTACGTTCGCTTACGCAAAACAAGAAGAATCGTAATAAATATAATAAAGTGGTAGGGGGCGTCTATGCCAATGTTTATTTCTTAAAACATTTTACTTTTCATACCCAACTTGGATTGATTTATTCAGAAGGAAATCATCGGACCATTGGTTTTACTTTTAGAGAAGGAGGAGGAAAGATAGGTGATATCAGCAGTGTGGATCAATGGTATTGGTGGGAAGCGGAGGAAGATTGGACAAATACATTGCAATTTAAGCTCCATAAAGGAAAAAGTGATATTCAGGCGTTGGTTGGTATGGAAGCCAAAAAATATACAACAGAAACAACTTCGGGGAATCGACAGGATATTCAATTTCAGAATTATGACTATGCTTATCTCGGCACCGCAACCGGCAATATGAGTATGGATGGCTTTGGCGGAAAGTATGCTTTTCTCTCCTACTTTGGAAAAGTAAATTATGTTTATAATTCCAAATATTTATTATCTGCATCCTTGCGTCACGATGGTTCTTCCAAGTTTGGAAGAAAAAACCAATTTGGACTTTTTCCGGCGGTCTCGGCAGGATGGCGATTAAGCAATGAAGATTTTATAAAAGAGGTGTCATTTATATCTAATTTGAAATTCAGAGTAAGCTGGGGGGTAAATGGAAACTCTCATATTCCTACTGGTTCCACATATAGTTTGTTTGCTGCTGATTATGATTATACTTCTTATGCCATAGCCGGTAATGAGACCGGTAATAATCCATCCGGGTTTAATAAATTATCGACGGGAAATCCGGCTTTAAAATGGGAAACTTCAAAACAAATAAATGTAGGTTTAGATTTCGGCTTGTTCAATTCCCGTTTCACAGGCAGCATTGATTATTATCGCAAGGCAACCAATGGAATGTTATTCCAGCCTCCCTATTTGGGAACTATTGGCGAAGGTGGTTATCGTTGGGTAAATGCTGCGGATATGACCGATAAAGGCGTAGAATTGCAACTTTCTTATCATAATAATCCGAATAATGCTTTTAAATGGAGCCTCTCAGGTAATATAAGTCATAATAAAAATGAAATTACGAACTTACCCCCCAATGTGCGCTTTGCTTATGGCGGGAGTACTTTTAAAGGGGATGATATCGATGGTCGTCCATTTCATTCTACTTATGGATTTATTGCAGATGGTATTTTTAAAACGCAGGAAGAAGTAGATAACTCTGCTAAACAACCGGGTAAAGGTATTGGCCGTATTAAATATAAAGATATTTCAGGTCCTGAAGGAAAACCCGATGGCGTAGTGGATTATAATTATGATCAGACTTGGATAGCCACTTGGGATCCTAAGGTGCAGTTTGGATTGTCTTTTAACGCCAATTATAAAAACTTTGATTTTTATATGTTTTGGCAGGGTAGAGCCGGACTCACCGTGTATGATCAATTTAAGACGTATAGCGATTTTTGGAATGTCTATGTGCAGAATGGATTTAACCACCCGGTTCGTATCTTGGATGCATGGTCTCCATCAAATCCGGATTCTAATATACCAGCATTGGCTATGACAAACAACAACGATGAACTGAGAATGTCAACCTATCTTTTAGCATCGGGTGATTATTTGAAACTCAGAAACCTTCAGGTTGGCTATACTTTACCGGTGAGCCTGACTTCTACTTTAGACATACAAAAATTAAGAATATACATTATGGCTTCAAACCTTCTGACTATTAAAAAATGGTGGGGGAAAAATGCTTATGTTGGTCCAGATCCGGAAGTTTCCAATACAGGAGATGCTTCCTATCAGAATCCTTATATCATTCCAACCGTTTTTAAAACGGGTGTAGAAGTTATTTTCTAAATAATGAATAAAATAATTTATATTATGCATAATAGAACTAAATATTTCGTCATGGGTTTGAGCCTATTGTTATTGGCTGCCTGTAGCAATGATTTTTTGAAGGTGACACCACAAGGCGTAATTACCGAAGCAAATGTGAGTTCGCCAAAAACGGTAGATGGACTTGTTGTTGCTGCCTATGCCTGGATTCCTCATGAAGGGACAATCAATTCAAAATTAAGCCCCTGGTTGGCCAGTATGCGGTCTGATGAATCTTACAAGGGGGGTGGTGGTTTGTCGGATCAGACACCCTGGTATCAATGGGAAGTATTCACTTTAGTTACACCTGCGGTAGGAAACAATGATGGAATGTGGTATGGCTCTTATCAGGGAATATCAAGATGCAATGTAGCATTGCGGGCGCTACGCGGACTTACTAATGAGCAATATCCCAAAAAGGAAGAAAGAATTGCAGAGATGCGGTTTATAAGAGGGGTAGAATATTTACAACTCAAAAAGTGGTATAAATGGATCCCTTATTATGATGAGAATGTAAGTGTGGATTCCATAAAACTAATTTCCAATCACCCGGATAGTGCTACTAATGATTTATACATCTGGAAGAAAATTCTGGGAGACTTTACTGCAGCAGCTAAAGGTCTTCCTGCCATGCAGGATGAAGCCGGAAGACCTACGAAGTATGCGGCTGAAGCTTTTGCCTCTGAGTGTTTGATGTGGATGGCTTATGAACAAAATGAAAAAAATCAGGTGGTTAATATCAATAAAGAAACCCTTAAGAAAGCACTTCCCTTGTTGAATGATATTATTAGCAGCGGAGCGTATTCTTTAACGCCTCATTTTGGTGATAATTTTCTGGCTAAAAATGATAACAATGAACCCGGATTCCTTTGGGAATGGCAATATTCTCATGATGATGGCACCCCCAATGGGAATTTGAATGCGGGAACAGCGCTTAATGCACCTTGGTGGCCACCACACTATAGTTGCTGTGATTTTCACAAACCCTCTTATACGCTCGTTAATGCATTCAGAACAAGTAGCGATGGACTGCCACTCTTTGATACCTATAATGAGGCAGAAATAAAAGATAAAGATGCTTATTTTGACGGTAATTCTTGGGATCCCAGGATAGGACATACTGTTGGAATTCCGGGTTTGCCATGGAAGTATCAGCAAAATATCATTTTTGATAGTAGTGGATCCAGAACACCACAATCCTATGGTTATTTTAGTTCTCTTAAAGAAAATGTACAGGCAGGAAGCCCCTATCTGGTGAATCTTTTTTGGATGTGGAATTCAATGAATATGTGCCCTATAAGATATGATAGAGTATTACTTTGGAAAGCAGAATGTTTGATTCAACTTGGACGACATAAAGATGCTTTACCAATTATAAATGAGGTGAGAGAAAGAGCCTCTAATAGTACCGCTAAATTGAAATTTGCGAATGGGAAACCTACTCTGGATTATAAAATAGAATCATATCAGGATGGGGTAAACTGTGATTGGACTCCGGAATATGCATGGAAGGCTTTGAAATGGGAAAATAGATTGGAGTTTGCGATGGAAGGACAGCGATGGTTTGATTTGGTTCGATGGGGTATTGCCGCCAAAGTGATGAATAATTATTTTGATATTGAAGAGAAGCGAAAGGGGCCAAACAACTGGTTGGATGTTGCCCATTTTACTCCCGGTAGAGACGAATATTTACCGATTCCACAGAACCAGTTGCACTGGGCAGGCCCGGTTTATAAACAAAATCCGGGTTATTGATTTAATTTGAAATCCCTGTGAAGAGAAATGTATTTATTTAAATAATATAAACTCTATTAAATGATGATTAAAAGATTAGTTGTTAGTGCCTTAATCCTTTCTGTTTTGTTACTAACAGGCAGGGTACATGCCCAACATTTATGGCAAATAGGAGATTACACATCCCAAAGAATCTCCAGCTATGATACCACCGGAGCTAATGATGATGGTAATTGGAAGAATAAAATTGAGCCGGGTGAGACCAGAACGATTGCTGCTGTCCAGGGCCCCGGAATCATAAAACATATCTGGATGACCATAGCCAGCAGCGAACCGCAGCATCTGAAAAAAATTGTACTTCGAATGTATTGGGATGATGAACAAACACCTAGTGTAGAGGCGCCTATTGGTGATTTTTTTGGTTTGGGGCTGGGGAAATATATTTTATATGAATCTAAATATCTTTCTGTTGCTTCTCAACGAGCTTTAAATTGTTTCTTCGAAATGCCTTTTAAAAAGTCTGCGAAAATTACTGTTACTAATCAAGCCAGTCAGGCTATCGATGCATTTTATTATAATATAGATTGGGAAAAACATAAAAGGTTACCGGAAAACTTAGCTTATTTTCATGCACAATATCGCCAGGCGGTTCCTACTGATGGATGGACAGAGGACTGGAAATATAATAGTGACCCCAAGATTAATAATAAAGTCAATAAAACGGGAAAAGAAAATTATGTGATTTTAAAAGCCAAAGGACATGGTCAATTTGTTGGTGTGACTCAAAGTATTATGCAGAATCAGGGAGATTGGTGGGGAGAAGGAGATGCGATGATTTTTATTGATGGCAAGGATAAGCCTCAGATTCAGGGTACAGGTGCAGAAGATTATTATTTGGGAGCGTGGTGTTATGGTGGGTGTGCAATAAGTCCTTTTGGAACGCAAAAATCGACTTTTGCTTATGACAGATATGGAAACCCTGCGAATGGAGGAGATGATCGTGGCGCACAATGGACAGTTTATAGATTCCATTCTGAATCTCCAATTGTCTTTAATGAATCAATTAAAGTAACCATTGAACATGGTCATGCCAATCATCGGTCAGACAACTATTATTCTGTTGCCTATTGGTACCAGATTGAGCCACATGCTCCTTTCCCTGACTTGCCATCCGTAGAAGATAGGATTCCGCATTATGTAAATACAGGCGGACCCACGATGGGGAAGTAAAAAAGATATAGAAATTTGAATAATTGAAAATAACGACTTATTTTAATGCTTTATTTGTGCTCTTTTCTGTAAAAATATTGATGAATCGGGAGGTTATATTGGAAGATATTAGATCTTTTGTCGGGCGTAAAGGTTTGTTTGTTTATCTATTGGTAGTGCCGTTTTTTACTCATGAAATGAGTGCGCAGGTTCTTCCCTCTGAACATCAATGGATAAGGCCTGAAAGTAGAAACGCTCCAGCTGTTTGGGGAATAAAAGGCGGTATTGTCCTATCGCTATGGCCTAGCTCGGTATCCAATCCACATGGAGATGAAATTGGAAGCCCTCGTGGTTTACTTAATTTAGGTTATAACTTTAAAGGTCATACCTACCTTATTAATTATATGGCTATCGAGCCTGTAGTCAAAGGAAAGCAGGAATTTAGTGAGATTTCCCCTTCCCGGGTAGATGGGAAATTAGGAAAATTAATTTGGGCCGGTTCTGATATCAAACATAATCGGTATGCTCCTTTTGCAGGAACAAGGGGAGAAGTGACTCATCCTGATCCGAAACATCCTATGGTGGAACAGCTCACCTTTTATATTTTTATGGAGCAGTTTTTAAATGGAGCACATCCTTATTTGAAGGTTACTTTAAGAAGTGACCGCCCTCAGGAGATTGGTTTTCAAATATTTGATTTTGATGACGGAGCCCCTATGCAGCGTTGTGCTTTGACAGCAACCATGGGAAATTATAGTCGAATGAGATTGTTGTATTTGAAAGATACGGTCATTGATTCCAGAAAATTATACAAAAATTATAATGGAATAGATTTTATTGAAAAAGAGGGATATTATTTTGATAAACTGATGAAAGATAAAAAAGGAAACTTCATAGCTATGGTTACTACGGATGAAACCCTATCCCAACTTTTGTCTTGGCCACAAAAGCCCGGTTATAAAGGTGCTCATTGGAAATATACCCCTCCGTTTAAAGTGACACAATATTGGCGAAAACCGCATGAAAACTTCGACTCTTCTCTTCACGTTCGAGTAAATGGGAGATTCAGATATTGGAGTGGAGGAAGTAAAAATCCTTCTGACTATATAGAGATTCCGGGAGGAACGGCTTTTGAGAATTTTGAAATGAGAGAAAAATATACTCCCGGAGAAAAATTCTATTTTGGCATAACAAGAAAAAGTCCGGAAGAGATAATTGATTTATTTTCCAAAGATAAAAACTTTTGAATTTTATATTTTATTAAACATTAAATATTTATTTTATGAAAAAATGGACGCTGTTCTTTGTTGTTTCTTTTATTGTCGGGATACTTTGCGCCCAGACAACTTTTGGTCAATCAAAAAAATTCAATGGTCTGCATATGAATATGGGAAACTTATTTCGGGTTTCCGATGCGCAAACACGTTCTATCAGTCCTGAAAACCTGACCGGTGAACCCGGAAAAGGAGGAATGACTACTTTAGAAGAGGGAAGTGCCCATCATGCCGCTCGTGATTTAGGGCAAGGTTGGAAAGTAAACCCTTATGTTGTAATTGAACCGGGAGAAACCTTTACTATGGCTAATATAGAAGGATCAGGTGCTATTCAGCATATTTGGATGACACCTACCGGAAATTGGCGTAATTCAATTTTTCGGATGTACTGGGATGGGGAAGAAACGCCTAGTGTAGAATCACCTGTTGGAGATTTCTTCTGTATGGGCTGGGGGAAATATGCCCATGTGAATTCTCAGGCAGTGACGGTGAACCCGGGAAGTGCTTTTAATTGTTATTGGGTGATGCCTTTTCGAAAAAGTGCTAAGATTACGATGACGAACATCGATAGCAAGCCGATGACATTGTATTTTCAAATTGATTACACTTTGACGGATGTGCCCAAAGATGCAGGATATTTTCATGCACAATATCACCGGGCTAATCCGGTCAAAGGAGGGATTGATACGCTCGTGAGTGGAATCGAAGGAAAAGGTCAATATGTGGGTACCTACTTGGCCTGGGAAGTTCATAACAATGGCTGGTGGGGCGAAGGCGAAATTAAATTCTATATTGATGGAGATACTAAATTCCCCACCATTAATGGAACAGGTACAGAAGATTATTTTTGCGGATCTTATAATTTTGATTCGCAATATAGAACGTCTGATGGCAGTCTGTCCAAAGGATATACAGAATTTAGTACGGCCTATGCCGGCTTGCCACAGGTCATCCGGGGAGATGGGAATTATAATGTAATGCAGCGTTTCGGAATGTATCGCTGGCATATTATGGATCCGATTCGTTTTGATAAAGGTTTGACGGTAACTATACAAGATTTGGGTTGGGGAACTGAAGGTCGGTATATGGTTCAGCAATCCGATATCAGCAGTGTGGTATATTGGTATCAATTAGAACCTCATGCAGATTTCCCTAAATTACCTTCAAAATTGGAGCTGGAATATAATAGATAGAAATGGATTAGTTATGTTTTTGTATATTTGTATATAAATAATTGTAGTCATGGCAGAGATAACTTTAGAATATGATGATAGCAATAGTTTAGCTCAAAAGACGTTAGCCTATATACTTTCATTGGGCGTTTTTAAAAAAATCAGTGGGATAGATCAATCTTTAAAAGATGTTGATAATGGTAAAATCAATACTTATAAAAGTGTGGATGATTTATTCGATAATGTGTTAAAATGATTGATGTACAGTATAAATACGACTAACCGGTTTGAAAAAGATCTCAAAAAGTGTAAAAAAAGGGGATATGATATAAGCCTTCTTAAAAAGGTGCTAAATATCTTGGCTGCAGATGGTCAATTACCGAAAAAGTATAAACCACACAAACTGAAGGGTAGATATCATGAGCTATGGGAATGTCATATTAAACCTAATTGGCTTCTGATATGGAAGCAAAATGATAGGGAGTTAACTCTGCTTTTAATGAACACAGGGACTCACAGCGATTTATTTTAGATTCTTTCAATTTACTATACTTTAACGGATAACTATCTGAATTTATGAATGGTAACGAATAATTCATGAAATTGAATGCCATTCTTGACAATAAGATAGTAATTATAAAAATAAATTATATGAAAAAAGCATATTTTTTTCTGGGGATGGCTGCTATTGTTATAGCTGCGTCTTGCAGCAACCGTTCAAAAAATACCAATGAAGAGTTCAAAAAAGGTACCTTCGGCTATGATTTAAATTTCTTGAACAAACAGGATAGCGATTTGGTGGTGTTGAAAAATGATGCTGGTAGCGCACAAGTGATTGTGTCTCCAAAATATCAAGCCAAGGTGTTTACCTCTACCGCAGAAGGGAAAGAAGGTCATAGTTTTGGTTGGGTACATTATCCCTCATTTTCAGGAGACATAGATCCGCACATGAATGCCTATGGTGGGGAAAATAGATTTTGGCTAGGACCTGAAGGGGGAATTTATTCCTTGTTTTTTAAACCCGGTGCAGAAATGGTTTTCGAAAATTGGCATACCCCGCCGGCTTATGATTCGGAATCATGGATCTTGACTTCGCAGAAGAAAGGACATTCGGTAACCATGCATAAAGACATGAATTTGTTGAATTACAGAGGAACAAACCTGGCTATTGGTGTAGATAGGAAAATTGCTTTGTTGAACGAAGATGAAATTAAACAAGCATTAAATATTTCAGTGGAAGATTCGGTTAAAATGGTAGGTTATACAACTAATCAGTCTATTACGAATAAGGGTGATTTTGCCTGGACGGAGAAAACAGGGATGCCCTGTATCTGGATTTTGGATATGTTTACCCCATCTCCGTCTGTCGTTATTGCTATTCCTTTTCATCCCTTAGAAGATACATCAAAGCGGATAGCTACTACAGATTACTTTGGAGAGATACCTTCAGATCGACTTATCATTGAAGACAGTATATTGTATTTTAAAGCGGATGGAAAATCCAGAGGGAAATTAGGTTTGCCGCCTTATCGTGCAAAAGGAATTGAAGGAAGTTATGATGCTGCCAATAATGCGTTAACAATTTTAACAACCGATGTTGATACAGATGCTCGTTATTTATACCAGAAATGGGATACTACCGGCGCTCCTTTTGATGGGGATGCATTGAATGCGTATAACGATGGTCCTTTAGAAGATGGCTCGCAGATGGGTCCTTTTTATGAGATGGAAAGTGTCTCTCCTGCTGCATTCCTTGATCCCGGGGGTAGTTTATCACATCGGCAAAGTGTATATCATTTTACCGGAAGTATGAAATCATTAAACCCTATTGCCAAACAGGTGTTGGGCGTATCTCTGGAAGATATGACGGAGGTTTTTAAATAAGGGATATGAGTAGTAAAGATAACAGAAGATCATTTTTAAAAAAATTGACACTTGGTGGATTGGGGGTTACTTCTGCACCCGGTTTCTTTTTGAAACCGGCAACAAAACCTTTGATTGATTCGAGGGTGAAGTTAGAGCAGTATCCCGAAGGACAACATCAATATAATGGAACATATACCGGGGAATATCTGGATAGAATTGCCTTTCCTATTGGCGGTATAGGTGCCGGTATGTTTTGTATTGAAGGTAGTGGCGCTTTTTCACATATGTCTGTGCATCATCATCCTGAGATGTTTAATGAACCTAATATGTTTGCTGCTCTTTATGTAAAAGGACAAAATAGAAGCGCTAAAGTCTTGGAAGGCCCGGTACCGGACTGGAAAAAGTTTGGATTGCCGGGATCGGGAAATGGAGAAGGTGGAGAAAATTATGGTTTACCCCGATTTGAGAAAGCAGCGTTTAAAGCGCGTTTCCCATTTTGTGAAATTCATTTGGAAGATAAAGAAATTCCTTTTGATGTAAAAATGACAGGATGGAGCCCTTTTGTTCCAACAGATGAAGATAGTGCCAGCCTGCCTGTAGGCGCTCTGGAATATACTTTTGTCAATAATGGAAAACAGTCAAAAGAAGCAATTTTCTCTTTTAATACCCTTAATTTCATGAATCCTCGGGGTTTTATGCAGCCTCCAAATCAGCAAGGACACATCAATGAAATGAAAAATGGGATGGTTCTCTCTCGAAAGAGTACCGAACAGAAACCTTGGGAGTCTGGTGATTTTGCTATTTTTACGGATGATGATAAAACGATTGGAAATTATTGTTGGTTTCGTGGCAGTTGGTGGGATCCGCTAACGATGGCTTGGGATACTATTGAGAAAGGTAATTTAATGCAAAAAGATCCCGTAGAAGTGGATGCTCCCGGAGCATCTTTGTATGTTCCTTTTGAATTAAAAGCCGGAGAAGAGAAGAAAATCAGGGTCATGTTTGCTTGGTATGTGCCAAAATCAAATATCCGCCTTGGTAAAGATGCTACATCTGAGGAATTAAAAGCAAAGAGGGAATGTGACTTAAATTCAGGCTGTTGTTCAACTCCCAATGAACTAGGTATTCCGGTGGAGGATCAGTATGATTATCCCAAATATGAACCTTGGTATAGTAGTCAATTTTCGACTATTGGGGAAGTGAGTGACTTTTGGAAGAACAATTATCATGACCTTCGAAAAAAATCCAATTTATTTAAAGATACATTTTATTCAAGTACATTACCTGATGTGGTGATGGAAGCGATTGCAGCCAATCTAACAATTTTGAAGTCTCCTACTGTATTGCGACAGAAAGATGGTAGAATGTGGGCTTTTGAAGGCTGTAGTGACAATTTCGGTTGTTGCCACGGCTCCTGCACACATGTGTGGAATTATGCGCAAGCAATACCGCACCTTTTTCCAGCCTTGGAACGCAGTCTGAGAGAAACCGAATTCTGTGAAAATCAAAGTGTGAATGGGCATCAAATGTTTCGTGCAGACTTACCTATTCGTCCGGTACATAATGACTTTGTTGCTGCAGCTGACGGGCAGTTAGGTGGTATCATGAAGGTTTATAGAGAGTGGCGGATTTCCGGAGATGATGAATGGATGAAAAGGTTATATCCTATGGTGAAAAAAAGTTTGGATTATTGTATTGAAACTTGGGATCCTCGGCATTTGGGAATTGTACAGGAGCCTCATCAAAATACCTATGATATAGATTTTTGGGGACCGGATGGAATGTGTACTAGTTTCTATTTAGGTGCATTAACGGCGCTGATGAAAATGGGAAATTATTTAGGAGAAAAAGTATCTTCTTATGAAAAATTATACAAGAAAGGGAAGGAATATCTTGAAAATGAATTATTCAATGGAGAATATTTTTTCCAAAAGATAGAATATAAGAACCTGAATGCGGCGAACCCTGCCCAAGAGGCCGTAGATAAACATTATGTAGGAAAATATTCTCCGGAAGCTCTGGAACTGCTAAAAAAAGAAGGACCTAAATATCAATATGGGAAGGGATGTCTTTCTGATGGAATTTTGGGGGCATGGATTGCGGCGATGTGTGGCCTGGATGATCCGGTTGATACTGAAAAAATTATTAGTCACATCTTGTCTGTATATAAATATAATGCGAAAGATAATTTGAGCGATCACGCTAATCCGCAGAGACCTGCCTATGCTTTAGGGAGTGAAGGCGGATTGCTTTTATGCACCTGGCCAAAAGGGGGGCAATTGGATTTACCGTTTGTTTATAGTGATGAAGTCTGGACAGGGATAGAATATCAGTTGGCCTCCCATTTAATGTTGAAAGGAAAGGTAAAAGAAGGGCTGGATATTGTGAAGAATTGCCGCAATCGTTACAAAGGAAATATCAGGAATCCCTTTAATGAATATGAATGCGGAAATTGGTATGCTCGCGCCATGTCATCTTATGGAATGATTCAGGCTTTAACCGGCTTGCGATATGATGCTGTAGATAAAACCCTATATATAGATTCAAAAATTGGGGATTTTGAATGTTTTCTTTCTACAAATTCCGGATTTGGAACTGCCGGAGTTAAAAATGGAAAACCTTTTTTAGATGTGGTCTATGGCAAGATAGATTATGCTAATCTTGTTTTGGGATAAGCAGTGCTTTTATCCTATGGTATAAAAGAGGGAATATAGTGACGATGTTTTTCCTCTATTTCGCACGTGACAATCTAAATGTTGGACTGCCGATAACAATCTCTAATGTTTTGCAGCTCTCAAACCATAAATAACGAAAGACTATGGGAGATGCTGTTTTTGCTGGTATTTAGGACAACGGATATCCTTTCGATGTTGATAACTCAATATTTTATTATCAATAATTTGCTCATTCAAAAAATGAAATGTTTTTATAATCCTGACTTTATAAGAATATCAAGAAGATTGCAATTAATTTACCTTGCTAAGAAAGTTGGATATTATAAAGAGTTTTTCTATTTTTGCGCTCGCTATTATTTTGAGTTCTTTAAAAGTAAGATAAATGTTAACGCCCGGGTGGCGGAACTGGTAGACGCGCTAGACTCAAAATCTAGTGGTAGCAATACCGTGCGGGTTCGATTCCCGCCCCGGGCACGCTTCAAAGCGCTATTTCTTAAATCCATGAGACGTAGCGCTTTTTTATTTGATTGGTGATTTTTTGAATCTGTTTTGAATCGATATTTTATCTATCCACAGAGACTAAAAAAATTGTTTTCCCTATTTTCTTCTGTGCCTCAAAAAAATAAAACTTCAAATTACCAGACTCAAGTTAATGAACCATCAATGATTATAAATTTTCTTTTAATTTCTCAATCACAATATCTACTTCCTCTTTGGTGTTATATTTAGAAAAAGAAAAACGGATTGGCGTTTGTTCTGCTTCCGGGTGGATGGTTCGAATGACATGAGAGCCTGTGTTTGCACCGGAGCTACAGGCACTTCCTCCGGATGCACAAATGCCTGCCAGATCGAGATTGAATAGCAGCATTTCTGTCTTATCACTGTTGGGAAACCCTACATTGAGTATGGTATATAAACTCTGCTCATTCCAATCTCCGTTGGAAATGATGCCTTCGATGTTTGCCTTTAGCTGTTTGGCCATGTAATCTTTTAGATTCTGAATTCGGCTGCTGTATGTTTTGTAATGTTGTTGGGCGATATCCAGGGCTTTTCCGAAGCCGATAATGCCATATACATTCTCTGTTCCGGAACGCATTTCTCTCTCCTGACCGCCGCCGTATATGTAAGGATGAATTTTTACATCTTTGTTGATGTATAACATACCGATGCCTTTGGGACCATTAAATTTATGTGCAGCACCATTTATAAAATGTGCTTTTATCTTTTGAACATCAATAGGGTAGTGCCCAACCGTCTGTACGGTATCGCAAAAGAAATAAGCTTGATATTTTTCACAAAGCGCACCAACTTTCTCCGCATTCAGAAGGTTTCCTATCTCATTATTGGCGTGCATAAGTGCCACCAACGTCTTTTCATCAGACTGACTGAGCAAATTTTCCAGGCTATTTAAATCCACATGCCCGTTAGGGAGAATGTCGACATAGGCTAATTTCGTCTGATGTGTTCTTTCTTCAGCTTCTACTGCATGTAAAGTCGCATGATGTTCAATTGGTGAGGTGATGATTCTGGTACAACCCAAATCTTCCACTGCTGCATGAATAGCGGTATTTGTGCTTTCTGTACCGCCGGAAGTGAAAATAATCTCAGCCGGTTGGGCATTTAAGTATTGTGCTACTTGTTTGCGTACTTTTTCTATGGCAGACTTCGTTTCTCTGCCGTAGGAATAGATGGTAGATGGATTGCCAAATTTCTCTGTGAAATAAGGTTTCATGGTTTCAAAAACCTCTTGATCCAGCGGCGTTGTTGCTGCATTGTCAAAATATATTCTATCCAAAACGAAATGTTATTTTATAAAATGAAGCGTTCTGTTTTTTTGTGTGAATACTTAGCTTAGACTGGAATCAATAAGCCGAAGAAATTCACTGCGTGTAGGCTCATGTTCAAATTGACCACTAAATGCCGAAGTGGTGGTCTCTGAATTCTGTTTCTGTACACCACGCATCATCATGCAGAGGTGTTGTGCTTCTATGACTACTGCTACGCCTTGCGGGTGTAGCGTGTCGTCTATGGCTTCTAAGATTTCATGTGTCATTCGCTCCTGTACTTGCAAGCGTCGGGCATAACATTCGACTACTCTTGCGAGTTTGCTTAATCCTGTAATGTAGCCATTGGGGATATAGGCAATGTGTGCTTTCCCGAAGAAGGGTAACATGTGGTGCTCACAGAGGGAGTAAAGCTCGATATCTTTCACGATAACCATTTCACTATAGGCCTCTTCAAATCTGGCCTGATTTAAAATCTCACGGGCATTCATATCATAGCCTTTGGTGAGGAACTGCAGTGATTTTGCAATGCGTTCCGGAGTTTTTTTTAAGCCGTCTCTGTGGATATCTTCGCCTAAAGTGGAAAGAACATTTTTATAATCTTCTTTGAGGGAACCGGTGGCTTCCTCGTCGTATTTTTCAATTAAATGATAAGACATGATGTGTTTAAAAGTGAATGATGAGGTTAATCACCAAAGTATTCTACGAAGTTGTTGTCTGTTTCAAAGAGTTTTATGGCATGTAGTTCGGCGCCTTCTATATGTGGAGCTATTTGATTCCATATGCCTATCGCCAGATTTTCGGTGGTGCAAATCTTTCCTTGCATAAAATCTACGTCCAGGTTAAGGTTTCTGTGATCAACTTTATCCAAAACTTGTTCTGTGATGAGGGTACTTAATTTTTTAGCATCGTACAGATAGCCGGTTTCTTTATTAATTTCTCCTCTTAGTGTAACAAATAAGTTATAATTGTGTCCATGCCAGTTTGGATTGGCACATTTCCCGAAAGTAGCTTCATTTTTTTTCTGACTCCAATCGGGATTGAATAATTTATGAGCCGCATTAAAATGCTCTTTGCGCGTAAGATAAATCATATAAGAATATAATTTTTGGCAAAGTTAACATTTTTTAACAGGGAATTTCTATTAGAATGTTTTTTTACTTACTTTCTTTATGCTTCAAGGCAGAAGAGGAAGGTTGGGGATGAATTGAACCTGAATCTATGCTATTTGAATCCGCTTCTATGGATTTTGTTTGGGGCTGTGACCAGATATCGATCTTTTGGCTTACTTGCTGATTCGTGCTATCAAAGAAACTTCTTAGAGTATTTAAATTTTGTTTCCAAAATTTCATGAATAAGGCTTCCTTTTCTTCAGGAGTGAGGTTGAATCGTTTATTTTCAATGCTATTTTGAATTTTAGTGAGTCGGGTATTCAGACTGTCTTTTACGTTTGAAAGTACTTGCTGTATCCAAATAGGATGATTGGTATAAAATTGAAAACTATGGAAAAATGTAGCAGTATCTATATGATGAATTAATAAAACTTTTTGATAAAAGACTTTTAATCGTTTCTTCTGATCCTTTGGGTAAATGCTGTCCGTATTATTACGCGCATAATAAGAAGGATTGTAGGCTTTAGCCAGTTGTAAGTCTAACATAACAGCACTCATTTCTTTCACAGAAAGAACATCTTTCGGTACATGCTCTTTGGGGGAACATGCATATAAAAAAATAAAGAGAAAAGTGACTAAGATTAACCTTGAATAATGCCGTTTCATTGTTTTATACTTTTCCTATAAAGGTTGCTATGAGAAGGATCCATCCTGTTTAATAGGTTTAAGGCTGTTAAGCGGTTCTGTGTTGGCCCCTGAGAAAAAATGTGTGCTAGTTCCTCCGCTTTGGTTGCAAAAAAGACTTTTATAAACATCAAATTGGGATTGGCCGCATTGAGTGCATTTAACTTATTGAGTGATTTTAATATGGTTTTACGTCCTTTATCTGCAGCCTCATACATCAAGTCCATTCCTTTTAGATGGTAATTATATAAAATTTGGTGTATGTCTTTATATCTTACATTCAAGAGGTTTTCGGTTAGCCAATAGCGATTCATTGTGCCATCAAATGATTTCCATCCTGAAATCTGTCGTCCGTTGGGGGCATCGTTTACAATCTGTTGTGCAGATTGAAAAGCATCATGTCCTCCGTTGAGTGAAAAGGAATCCTCATCTAATCCGATAATGATATAGGCATAATAAGCTAAAGTTGCCGTTAGGTTAGAAACCAAAGGATCATTGCCTGTTATTCTGTTTTTATTGAATACTAATGGCGTATAAGGTTCAAATTTGAATACGAAATTTTTATCCTTGTAATTTAGCAGGGGGCTTTGATAACTGCTGTTATACACTGGTCGGGAAGACTGAATAGTTAACAGTGCTTTATAAATATGATTTTGTTCTTCCTGCAAATCGATTAGGAATTTGCAGTCGATTAGTTCGCTCGTTTTATAGTGGGTAGAAGTCCATTGCCGGGAATTAAGAAATGTTTCTATGCTTGTTTTCATTTGTTTGAATACAGAAGGATCTATATTTTTAATCTTCTCAGCTCTTACGGTTACGGATGCATTTAATTCTTGTGCTTTTGTCTGAAAACAAAAGCAACAAATTATTCCTATCGCAAACAAAAGAATATGCTTAATTTTTTGACTCATACAAACGGGTTATATAGTGAATAATTTGTTGAGCCACTTCTTCTTTAGACTGCAGGGGAAGTGCCTTTTTTTTGCCTTTTTTGTCAAAAATAGTTACTTTGTTAGTGTCGGTTCGGAAGCCGGAGCCCGGGTCATTTAATGAGTTTAATACAATGAAATCGAGATTTTTTTTCTTCAACTTGCCGAGCGCATTTTTTTGTTCATTTTCAGTTTCCATAGCAAAACCTGCCAATATTTGATTGGCTGTTTTTTTTGTTCCTAATCCTTGTAGAATGTCTGGGTTCTTTTTGAGATTCAGCACAAGGTTTGTCTCTGATTTTTTTATTTTCTGTTTTGCTTTTTGCGCCGGACGATAATCGGATACTGCAGCAGCTAAAATGGCTATATTGGTGGAGGGGAAAATCTGATCGCATACAGCTTTCATCTCTTCCGTTGAAGTTACATTATGCAGATGAAGGTTGGCTGACACTGGAATGTTTTCCGATGTGGGACCTAAAACTAATTCTACGATTGCGCCGGCATGAAGAAAGGCATTTGCCAGAGCAATTCCCATCTTACCACTGGAATAATTCCCAATAAAACGTACCGGATCAATAGCTTCATAGGTGGGACCTGCAGTGATTAAGACTTTTTTCTTATTTAATAGCGTTTTCTTTGGTGATAAAAATGCGTTTAAAGTATCTGCGATATGCTCCGGTTCCGCCATTCTTCCTTCTCCATAGAGCCCACTGGCCAATTCGCCTTTTTCTACATCCAATAGCGTAACCCCTCTCTGTTGAAGAATTTGTATATTTTCTTTGGTTGTGGGATGACGCCACATATCCAAATCCATTGCAGGTGCAATAAAGATAGGACAAGTTGCTGAGAGGAAAGTGGCCAGCAGCATATTGTCACAGATGCCTGTTCGCATTTTCGCCAGCGTGTTAGCTGTAGCCGGCGCGATAAGAAACAAATCTGCATCTTTTGTTAGCGTGACATGATTATTCCAATGTCCATTTTCAGCCGGCTGTATATATACACGGTTTCCGGAAAGTGTAGAAAGTGTAAGTGCCGGAATAAATTGTGTTGCAGCTTCTGTCATGATAATCTGCACCTCTGCGCCCTGTTTTTTTAATAAACGTATGAGCGTAGTAATCTTGTAAGCAGCAATGCTTCCACTAACTCCTATTATGATTTTTTTATCTCTCAACATATGTATGAATAAAAAAGGCAGCAAAATCACTGCCGCCTAAAATTACAAATTTATGAGGATATAAAAATCCCTAACTATATGGGGTCTCTTCAGCATCTCTTGAACGGTGATAAACATTGCCATCCAAGAATTCTGCTGTAGCCAGTAAGACAGGAT
This sequence comes from uncultured Chitinophagaceae bacterium, assembly GCA_964558275.1. Taxonomy (GTDB): domain Bacteria; phylum Bacteroidota; class Bacteroidia; order Chitinophagales; family Chitinophagaceae; genus FW021-bin31. Next base: position 2,082 of record CAZLDH010000007.1, on the reverse strand, counting down.
TAGGTTGTCTTTCATAAAAACGAGAAATCTCAATTTGTTCCTTGTTTTCATGAATTTCTTCCAGATTATCTGTTTGACTGCCAAATTCCTCTAATTTAGCATGTAGTTCTTCACGAACGTCCAAATTAATTTGATTTGCTCGTTTGGCTATAATTGCGATTGATTCGTAGATGTTTCCTGTTTTGTTCTTAATCTCTGATAAATCGCGGGTCTCTGCGGAAGCGCTAATTGCGCTTGATCTTTTCAATTGACTCATTTTGCTTTTTTGATCTTTCTTTAAGTATTTTTTTCCTTTTCTCTGAAAGTTTTTCTAATTCATCCAAATCTTTTTTTGCGGAATGATAATAAGATTTAGCCTCTTCCAAATAGGGGCTGTTTGGATAAAATTCTTCAAAATTTCGGTACTGGCTGATCACTTTTTGATATCTAATCTTTTGCTTGCTGAAAATACTGTGATCGGCATATTCATAGTAAGATTTTACAGCCATGAATTTATATTTATCTCCGTTATCCGAACTGGGATAATCTAATAGCAGGTTATTGAAACTTACTCCGGCTGCCTCGTAATATTCTAATCCGAAGTAAAGTTTTGCTGCTTTGTATGCTTTCTTTTCAAGTTTATCCCGGAGTTTGTCTATAATCTTTGTTGCTTTTTGCAGACTGTCAGATTTAGGATAAATATTAATGAAGGTCTGCATCGCACTTATGGCTTTCTTAGTATCTGTCTGATCTAATTCTGGTCGAGGTGACAGTTTATAAAAACAATAGGCCTGCATAAAAGCCATCTCTTCACGTTTATCACTTTTAGGAAATACCTCTATAAAGTTTTTGAAATAGAATGCTGCAGAAGTATAATTCTGCATGTAATAATAGGTATAGACATAATTATAGGAGATTTGCTCGTACTTCTTAGTTGCTTTATATGAATTTTTGATTAAATCATACAGTTCTTGTGACTTTTTATATTTTTCTTCTTTGAAAAGTTCATTTGCATAATTCAAAATCTTTTCATTGTCGTTGCTTTTCCGAATCCTGTTAAACTTAGAGCAGGATGCGAGCGTCATAGACAATATCAAGACTCCAATGATGCCGGTGATGTATTTCCTTTGGTTCATAAGCTTCTTATAGAAAAGCAGCAAAGTTAAGAATTTTTATGGATGTATGCGCTTAAAATATACTTCTATTCAGCTTTGAGTCGCTTTATAAAGGTGATTTTAATTTATGGGTGGTGTTGATATGGTCTTAAATGCCCTCTTGTAGTGTATCTATAATTTATAAAGCGAATATCTGTTTAGGCTTAATAAAAATATAAAATTGAGAATGACCTGTATATTTTTCTGATTTTGGTAATGATGAAGTGATTAGTCTTGATCTCTTCTAAAAAAACAATAAAAAGATGTATTTATAAGTTTTATAAATTTGTGGAAGTGGGTAGATTATTTATTTTATTCACATTTAAAATATAGATATTAACTAATTATCCACATATTTTCATATTATTTCAACAACATGATTTTATTTGTTTTGGTAATTGATTGATTTTCAGTTAATTAAAAGTGTGCGTAAATAGCGTTTTTATTTTTTTGGGTAAAAAGTGGAAAAATGTGTTATTTTGTGGTAATTATTAATCGTATTGATATTGTTCATGACAGGTTTTTTAGGAGAATATGAATCTAAGTTGGACGCGAAAGGGCGTTTCTTGTTTCCGGCCGGTTTTAAAAAACAGCTGCCGGAGGAAGAAATGTCGTCTTCTGAACATGGACAATTTGTGCTGAACAGAGGTTTTGAAAAATGTCTTACGCTTTTTCCTATGCATGCCTGGGAACCTATTTTTAATCGTATTGCAAAGTTGAATGATTTCGATCCAAAGGTACGTGCTTTTCGTCGCTATTTCTTGAATGGAGCTGTTTCTTTAAAGCTTGATTCGGCCGGGAGGTTGCTTATTCCTAAAAATCTGAGTGAATATGCCGGATTAGGAAAGCAATTGGTTTTGGCTTCTGCAATGAATAAAATTGAAATTTGGGATAGAAATATATATAAACAGGCTTTTGATGCTTATTCACCTGAATCCTTTAGCGAATT
>CAZLDH010000006.1:0-33772 GCA_964558275.1 uncultured Chitinophagaceae bacterium | reverse complement strand
CCTTTTTTTCTGATAGGAATAAAAGGAACTTGAAAAGTATGAGCCAGCAAAAAACCGAATAGAAAGCCTCTACTTTCCATAGCTGCAATGGCTTCGGGCGGATTATCCTTATACCTGTTTTGGATATGGAGAATAATGTTGTTGCAGAGTTTGGCATCTTTTAGAATGGGTGTGATATCTCTGAAAATAACTCCTTTTTGAGGAAAGTCAGGAATGTCTCTAATGGTAGATTTTATGCGTTCTGCTAACATGGTTTTGGATGTTATTCATATATTTAGTGTTGGCTGTTTCGGTTCCATGAAGGCATTTTGTCGATAAAATGCCATTGACTATCAGAACGTCTAATTCCAAAAGTCTCCGGGCCATTTGTGAGAATTAGATAAGGAACCTGCAGGGTCATATTATAATTCAAAATTTGATTTAATACTTTTTTGTCAATATGCACCTCAGGTTCTTTGCATTCAATAATCATCCATGGTTTTGCTTCTTTATAAACTACAATATCACAACGTTTTCTTCTTTTTCCTACCTTAATTTCTTTTTCGATAGCTAGGAGAGAAGCAGGGTAGGCTAATATCTGAGTGAGGTATTGGATAAAATTTTGGCGTACCCATTCTTCTGGCGTAAGCACAAGATTTCTTTTCCTTATTGAATCCCAAATACAATGTTTATTACCCGATTTAGATATTTTAAAATGAGGCTCAGGATAATGAATAGGAATAGGAATTAAGTGCTGATTCATTGTTTACTGACTATTATGCCATTGATAAAAAAAATTTTGAGGAGGTATTATTTTACTTAGGTACCTCCTCAAGATGAAAATTATTGGTGAGGCTTTACAATGAAATCCATTTTTGTTCGCTTTTTCCGGAGGCAATGACTTTTTCTAGAAATAACATTCCACGAACGCCATCTTCCACATTGGTAAAGTCCAACCATTCTTCTTTGGGTTGTTCTCCGTTTAATTGTGCATCAACAGTAAGGGCAAAGTTTCGATAAAGATTGGCAAATGCTTCAATAAAACCTTCCGGATGACCTGCCGGAATCCGCTGATTATGAGCTACTATAGAAGATGTCCCGGGACCTCCGGTACGTAATATTTTAGTAGGTTCGTCATTTTTCTTTACAATAAGAGAATTGGCATCGTCATGTTTCCATTCTATGCCTGCCTTATCGCCATAAAGTCTTATTTTAAGACAATTTTCTTCTCCCGTGGCTACCTGTGATACAAAAAGAACGCCGCTTGCACCATTATTAAGTTTTAATAGCGCTGCACCATCATCGTCCAACGCCCTGTTGGGAACAATGGTGTTTATATCTGCGCACACTTTTGTTATTTTTAGTCCACTAATATATTCTATCAGGTTGGCTGCGTGCGTACCTACATCGCCCATGCTGCCGGCAATTCCACTTTTAGCAGGATCGGAGCGCCATTCGGCTTGTTTATTGCCATTGTTCTCTTCCGGTGTACTTAACCAACCTTGCGGATATTCTACATAGACCTTTTTTATTTCTCCCAGCTCGCCACTTTTTACCAGGTGTTTCGCTTCCTTTATCATAGGATACCCGGTGTAGGTATGCGTGAGACAAAGTTGGAGATTGTTGCTGGTTACTAACTTTTTTAGGATTTCTGCCTCTTTTAGCGAGAGCGTCATGGGTTTATCCAAAATAACGTGAAATCCATTTTCTAATGCCAGTTTTGCTGGTTCAAAATGTAGATGATTTGGGGTTACTATACTAACGAAATCCATTCGTACCCCTTCAGGAAGCTGACTTTCTTTCTCTATCATTTCCTCATAAGTCTCATAGATGCGGTCTTTGGGTAAAAATAATGCTTTACCTGTTTGCAAGGATTTTTCCATTTTACTGCTAAAAGAGCCGCAAACCAGTTCAATAATACCATCCAAGTTTGCTGCCATTCTATGGACTTCCCCAATGAATGCGCCGGGGCCGCCCCCGATCATTCCCATTCTTAGTTTTCTTTTCATGCAATTATTATTTTAGTTATAGATTTTGTCATGGTCTTTGTTGCATTAACGTGAAATTTGCTGATAATACCAGTGCTAATAAGTCCAAAAACACATGTCAAAGTCGATTATTTATGTATTCTAATTTCCGTAGTAGCCACTTCAGGTTGTTTAAAAGCACTGACAGAAATATAAACAACTACGTTATCGTAAAGATAGAATCTTATCTTTAAAAGGCAAAAAAGGACATAAAAAAAGGTTCTGCATTTTGCAGAACCTTTTTCCAAAAAATATATTTTTAAGTTTATATTCTAAAGTGAGAGAAAGCTTTGTTAGCCTCTGCCATACGATGGGTGTCTTCTTTTTTCTTAAATGCAGACCCTTCTCCTTTACTGGCAGCAATAATTTCATTAGCCAATTTCTCAGCCATGCTTTTACCATGTCTTGCTGCAGCATATTTTACTAACCATCTCATGCTTAAGAAAACTTTTCTATCATGACGAACTTCCGTAGGAATTTGGAAAGTGGCACCTCCGATTCTACGACTCCGTACTTCTACCATAGGGGTGACATTTGTCAATGCCCGCTTCCAAATTTCATATCCATCTTCCTCTGTATTTTTAGAAACAATATCTAATGCATTATAAAAAATGGTAAATGCAGTACTCTTTTTACCACTCTGCATGATATTGTTTACAAAACGTGTTACCTGTATATCATTATATTTGGGATCAGGTAATTGCACAATTTTTTTGGCTGCTTGCTTTCTCATTGAATAATGAATTTCTTGTTATCCTGAATTATTAACTTTTCTTAGTTCCGTATTTAGAACGTCCTTGTTTACGATCTTTCACTCCTGCAGTATCTAATGCACCTCTTACTACGTGATAACGTACACCGGGAAGATCTTTTACACGACCTCCGCGAACCAATACGATAGAGTGTTCTTGTAGGTTATGTCCTTCTCCCGGAATATAAGCAATAACCTCGATTTTATTGGTTAAGCGAACCTTGGCTACCTTACGTAAAGCAGAGTTAGGTTTCTTGGGAGTAGTGGTGTAAACACGGGTACATACGCCTCGGCGTTGTGGACAGTTGTCTAATGCGCGGCTTTTGGAAGCTGCTTTTGTAGTGTGTCGCCCTTTACGAACTAATTGTTGAATAGTTGGCATTTCGTTGCTTAATTACTTAATGTTATATTTTTTGCTCTAAATTTATTAACGAAAAGTTGCCCTTTCGTAAAACAGAGTGCAAAGGTACTAGAAAAATTGTAAATTATAAAATGATAATATTATGGAGTGCAATTAGTGCTCTTTTTCATAAAGGTACTTTTCGTAATGTTTGTCTTCATGATTACGATTGTTGTCAAAGAATACGTTGCAAAGTTGAGCAAGTACAACAATTCCCCAACCCGTTGTAAACCATGCCGGCCATGGATAAGTCGCTCCATGAGATGCTGCGTTTTGGTTGGCATAAACAACCCACATAATAGTAATACCGATAGCAAAAATTATGGCATGTAAGACCAGTAATTTCCAAGATGGTGCTTTATATTCTTTTTCACTCATAAAATTGATAAATTTTTAACGCTACAAAGATAGAAAATTTGTTTGAGTTTTAATCTTCTTGTTGTATTTAATTTTGCTTTGTAGCTAGCTTTCGTTATACAGGTCTAAAAGTCCGTCAGGTAAAGAGACAGAGATTATTCTGTTTTTATTATCCAGATTGATTATGGTCTGTTCTGATAAGGGAATCATGAGTTCTTTTTCCCCTTGAAAAACTTGAGCCAGAAGTTGACCTTGTGGAAGCACAATAATATCTGATATTTCTCCTAATATTTCCTTTTCTTCTTTTACTCTAAAGCCGAGATAATACCAGTCCGATTCCGCAGGAACTATTTTTTTAAATTGTTTTTTGGGAATAAAAATTTCTTTTCTGAGGATTGTAGCGGCCTCTTCTTTGGAGTCTATATCCTCAAATTTGATATAGGCTTTGTGGGTATTTTTTCTTTTGATAGAAGAAGGAAAATAGGGAATGTAACTGTTCTTATTTTTTGCTATAAATATGACGGAAAGTTCATCCTTGGTAAAGACTTCTTTTAATTTATGAGAAACCAGTACTTCTCCATTGAATCCATAGGTGGTTTCTATTTTTCCTATTTGAATATATTCTCGCATAAACAAAGAAAGGGATATATCTGTATATATCCCCTTGATAAATTATGAAAACAAAAGACTGCTATTTCGTCTCTTTATCTTCTGATTTTTCTTCTTTTGCATCTTCGGTTGTATCAGGAGTTTCAGCTTCAGGCGCTTTTGCTTCGGCTTTATCTTCCTCAGCTTTTCCTTCTTCCGTTTTGTCTTCCTGATTTGCTTCCGCTTCAGCAGCTGCAGCTTCTTCCTCTGCTTTCTTTTGTGCTTCAGCTTCAGCAGCTTCTTTTTCTGCCTTAGCTTTCGCTTCTTTTTCTTCTCTAATCTTTCTTGCTTCAGCTTCAGCTTCCTGTTGTGCTTTCTGTTTGGCTTCTACAAGTTTTTTCTTGGCAGCTAGTTCATCACCTTCGTGTTTTTCTAACCACTTGTCAAATTTTTCATCAGCAACCTTTTCATCAAAGATTCCTAATTTTACTCCACGGAGCAAATGCTTTTTGTAGAGTACGCCTTTGTATGACAAGATTTTTTTGGCAGTATCACTAGGTTGAGCTCCTTTTTGTAACCATTCTAATGTGCTATCTCGGTTTAATTCAATTGTAGCGGGATTAGTTACCGGATTGTAGGTACCTAATTTTTCAATGAATCGTCCGTCACGGGGAGCATGTGAATCTGCTGCTACGATGTAGTAAAAAGCTTTTTTCTTTCTACCTCTGCGTTGTAATCTAATGCGTACAGGCATAAATAATTGATATTATTGTTTGCGAGTGAATAAATAAAATTTCGAGTTGCAAAATTAGTTTATTCCTTGAATATAAAAAATATTTCTTTTTAGTTTATTACATTCCCATTCCGCCAAAACCTTTGAAACCTTTGCGAGCACCGCCACCGGAGTTCATTTGTTTCATCATTTTTCGCATCTGGTCAAATTGTTTGAAAAACTGACCTATTTCCTCGGTCTTTTTGCCACTCCCTTTTGCGATACGCGCTTTGCGACTTCCTTTAATCACTTGGGGGTTTTTTCTTTCATAAGGTGTCATTGAGTCTATAATGGCTTCTACACCTTTAAAGGCATCGTCACTGATATCAATATTTTTCATGGCTTTACCTACACCCGGCATCATGCTCAACAGATCTTTAATGTTTCCCATTTTTTTAATCTGTTGTAATTGGCTCTTAAAGTCTTCAAAGTCAAATTGATTTTTTCTGATTTTCTTTTCTAACTTCTTTGCCTCTTTTTCATCATATTGTTCCTGTGCTCTTTCTACTAGTGTGGTAATATCCCCCATTCCCAGAATACGTTGCGCCATTCTTTCGGGATAAAATACATCCAGGGTATCCATCTTTTCGCCGCTGCTAATGAATTTGATGGGTTTTTGAACTGTATATTTGATGGACAGAGCAGCACCACCACGGGTATCACCATCTAATTTGGTGAGGACAACGCCGTTGAAATTTAATCTTTCATTAAATGTTTTTGCGGTATTAACAGCATCTTGTCCGGTCATTGAATCAACTACGAAAAGAATTTCATCTGGATTAACCGCTGCTTTAATATTTGCCACCTCGGTCATCATCTTTTCATCTACCGCTAAACGACCTGCAGTATCGATAATAACAGTATTCTGACCATTCCGTTTTGCTTCTGCAACGGCTGCCTTGGCGATAGCTACCGGATCCTTAGATTCTTCATCTGAAAATACAGGTATATTAATTTGTTCGCCAAGAACTTTTAACTGGTCAATGGCGGCAGGACGATAAACGTCGCCTGCAACGAGAAGGGGATTCTTTCTTTTTTTTGCTTTTAGATAATTAGCAAGCTTAGAGGAGAAAGTGGTTTTACCTGATCCTTGCAAACCGGCGATTAAAATAACGGCCGGTTTATTATTTAATTCTAAAGGTGCTTCTTCGCCTCCCATGAGTTTGGCAAGTTCATCCTTTACAATTTTAACCATTTGCTGCCCCGGTTCTACAGATTGTAAGACTTCGGCTCCAAGTGCTTTCTCTTTTACAGTATTGGTGAATTGCTTGGCAATTTTATAATTCACATCCGCATCTACCAAAGCTCTTCTTATTTCTTTTACGGTGGTAGCAACATTCAGTTCCGTAATATTGGCGTGACCTTTAATTTGTTTAAAGGCTAAATCCAACCTATCCGAAAGGGAATCAAACATAGTTTTCTTATTAATAAAATAATATAAAAATACTGCCTGCAAGGGCAGGTAGAGATGCAAAGTTATTGCAATGTAAATAAAAGACAAAAATCAAAGAGAAAGACTATCAAAAAATAACTTTGCTTTGGGCGAATATCAACCAAATATTATTCTAGTTGTTGTAACTTTGTATTTTATTAGATCATAAATATCATATCATGTTGGATGCTATTGAAGACGCGTTAGAAGCTTTGAAGACCGGCTCTATTGTTATTGTAGTGGATGATGAAAAGCGGGAAAATGAAGGAGATTTTGTTGCTGCAGCACAGACCATTACTCCCGATATTGTGAATTTTATGGCAAAAAATGGTCGCGGATTGATTTGTTCGCCTATTATTGAAGATCGCTGTGATGAGTTGGGGTTGGATTTAATGGTTGGCAATAATACGGCTTTGCATCAAACTCCTTTCACGGTATCGGTAGATTTATTGGGTGAAGGTTGTACGACAGGGATTTCTGCGCATGACCGAGCCAAGACTATTCAGGCTTTAAATGATACGGATACTCATCCGGAGCGTTTGGGAAAGCCGGGACATATTTTCCCCCTAAAAGCAAGGAGAGAAGGTGTGTTGCGTCGTGCCGGACATACCGAAGCTACGCTTGATTTGGTTCGTATGGCAGGCTTGCCTTATCCTTATGGCGGCGTGTTGGTGGAAATTATGAATGAAGATGGAACGATGGCCAGGTTACCTGATTTGAAGAAAATTGCCAAAAAATTTGATTTGAAAATAGTGAGTATTCACGATTTGATAGCCTACAGAATGAAAGAGGAATCTTTGATTAAGAGAGAAGTTAGCGTAAAAATGCCTACTAAGCATGGGAATTTTGAACTTATTGCCTTTTCTCAGATTGATACCAATGATGTACACTTGGCGTTGAAGAAAGGGGATTGGGAGGAAGGAGATCCTGTTTTAGTACGGGTTCATTCATCCTGTTTTACAGGAGATATTTTACATTCTCTGCGCTGTGATTGTGGAGATCAATTACAAACAGCTATGGAGATGGTAGAGAAAGAAGGACAGGGTTTGGTGCTCTATATGAAACAGGAGGGAAGAGGTATTGGTCTGTTGAATAAACTTAAAGCATACAAACTTCAGGAAGTTGGTCATGATACGGTTGAGGCTAATCTGATGCTTGGTTTTGATATGGATCAACGAGATTATGGTGTGGGAGCGCAAATATTGCGTGAGATGAAGGTGACGAAGATGCGCCTGATGACTAATAATCCAACGAAAAGAGTTGGCTTAAAAGGTTATGGATTGGAAGTTGTAGAGAATGTACCTATTGAAATATGTCCTAATCCGCACAATGAATTTTACCTGCAAACAAAGCGGGATAAAATGGGGCACGATATCCTCAATAAGAAAGCCTAAGGCTGAAAGCACAAAGCCAAAGCCTTAATTGGTTTTGATACCCGAAATATTATGTTGTTCCCGGAGGAAAATATTTTGTTGTTCCGGATAAAAGAAGGATTTGGAAGGTACCATATAGGTTCTGGGAATTAATAATGTAACATTCCCTTTTTTATAGACACCATTCCCTTTTATTTTTATAAAGTTTCCGTTTAAAACTCCTTTTTTATCGAAATCAAACTTCTCAAAGTGATAATCTTTTAAAGAATAAACGTCCTTATTTAATTGAACCGGTTTCCAGCAGACCATATCCTGATAAAATGGGAAAAAATGATTGAGGGTATTGATATCTACCGGATCCATTGGGAACTCATACGTAAATGAATGAATGGTATTCGTAGGAGTAGGAGTTTGAGGGATGGTTTGTGTATCTGCCTTTACATAATGATAGGAAGCTCCAAATAAAAAGAAAGTGAGGAGTAGGATGGTCATTATGTTTAGCGCGCATTTCATCGATTCACAAAGATAAGAAAAATAATTATTTTTTTAACATAATTTTGTACAAAAACTTTGCCAATATATTTTTTCGTTGTAATAAGACAAAATGACATCAATTGCTTTACTCTTTTTTCCATTGAATAGTGTTGTCGGGCAATATGCAGATTTGTTCTTCATCAAGCCAATTTCTTAGGATTTGCAGAATATGTTCTTTTCTCGAGGAGGAGTATTTATTTATTATAGCTTTGCTTGTCACAGTTTGCTGTGTAATTTCTTTTTTGATTTCTTTCTCCAGCTGGGGTAGGTTGTTGTTTTTATTGTTTTTTAAGCAATTGTCACAAATATGGCAGACCGGACTATCCGTTTCATCAAAGTAAGCCAACAAGTTTTGGCTTCTGCAATCTTTGTGATTGCTGGCATAATTGATGATGGACTTTATTCGCTTCATGTAGGCCAATTTCCGCATTTTTATTTTTTTTGTATTAAGGGAGAGTCTGTCAATACTTACTCTGTCGTCTATAAAATATATTTGCGGACTGTCTTTTTGTGGTTCATAAACAATGACATGAAGTTGGTGTAGTTTTTTTAGTTGTGCAATGACGCGCTTTAAGGGATATTTTAGCAAAGCTGCAATATGTTTTTCGTGAATGGCCACATTGTCATGAAATATTCCTTCATACCTTCTTAAAAGACAGCGAATCATGGGCGTCAATTTAGGAAAATCTTTTTCGAAGGCGTATAATCTGTTTTTATTGATATTGAATTTGATCTGAGCCGGAAGGTAGATACTTTCAGTGGCAAAAATATAATCATCTTGTTCCAGTAGTTTTAAGGTAGAGGCCACTTGTCTCGGATTTTGCTTGAATTTTTGAGAAAAATCTTTAATGTCAAAATCGAAATATTGTCCGCCACCACTATTTGCCGGAAGCTGAAGATAATTGACGATGCCTTTATAGATGGATTTGATTATCTTTAAAGGAGGGAATTTGAGCGTGATATTTTGCTTTAAATCTATTAGTTCTTGTTCATTATAGAGCAATATAGCATAGGACTTTATACCATCTCTTCCGGCTCTGCCTGCTTCTTGATAGTACGCTTCAGGACTGTCGGGGATATCATGATGGATGACGGTTCTGACATCTGGTTTATCAATTCCCATACCAAAGGCATTGGTACACACGATGACTCTTGTTTTCCCGTTAATCCATTCTTCCTGCTTTTTATTCCTCAGTTTGGAAGTCAACCCTGCATGATAGTAATCCGCATTGATGCCCTCTGCTTTTAATTGAACAGCAATATCCTGCGTCCTTTTTCTGCTGCCACAAAAAATAATACTTGTGCCAGATACTGCAGACAGTATGGTTTTTATTTTCCCTATTTTATTGGCTTCATTGAAAACAGAATAGGACAGGTTTTTTCTGAAAAAACTTTTTACAAAGACATTTTCTTTTTTGAAGAGAAGATGTTTTTGTATATCCGTTCTTACCTCCGGTGTAGCGGTAGCGGTGATAGCTAATATAGGAACTTTTGGAATACATTCTCTTATTGTGCCAATTTTCAAATAAGTAGGTCGGAAATCATAGCCCCATTGAGAAATACAATGTGCTTCATCTACGGTAATGAGGCTAATGGGTAGGTCTTTCAAATAATCCTGGAATAAATCTGTTTGCAGCCTCTCAGGTGAAAGATAAAGAAATTTATAAGGACCATATAAGGCATTTTCAAAGGCTTGTCTGACTTCTAAAAAATTCATTCCCGAATGAATGGCAAGTGCCGGAATATGTTTTTTCTTGAGATGTGCTACCTGATCTTTCATGAGGGAAATGAGTGGTGTAATAACAAGACACAATCCGTCCATATATAGGGCAGGTATTTGAAAACATAAAGATTTTCCTCCACCTGTGGGCATTAATGCGAGGGTGTCTTGCTTTTCAATGACGGATGCTATAACTTCTTCTTGTAGCGATCGAAAAGTATCGTAACCCCAATATTTTTTTAAAATTTGATGTCCTTTGGCCTTATTATAGCTCATGTTTTTTTAGTTCCATCTCTTTTCCATCGAAAACAGCATAGGTAAAATTAGTAATCCAATCTCCTAAGTTAATCATTCTGCTGGAATCTGAAAGGGGGAAATCGATAGGAACATGCCGATGACCAAAGATGAAAAAATCTATATCTTCTTCTTGAAGCACCTTTTTGGAATATTGTACGAGCCACTCATTATCTTCTCCCAAAAATTTCTTCTCTTCCGTAACTCCTCTGCTGGTTTTACTAAATTTATTCGCTATCGAAAGCCCCCAGTGTGGAGGAATGATTGAGAATAATGTTTTGGTAAATTTGTTCCTCAATACCTTTTTTAGGAATTTATAGCCTTTATCACCTGGACCCAGTCCGTCTCCATGAGCGACTAAAATTTTTTTATCTCTGATATAATACACTTGCCTGTCGTCATATATTTGAATATTGAGTTCATCTTTAAAATAGTCTTTCATCCACATGTCGTGATTCCCTGTGAAGAAAGACACACTGACACCGTGATCGGTAAGGTCGGCCAATTTTCCAAAAAGTCTTGTAAATCCTTTAGGGATTACACTTTTATATTCGAACCAAAAATCAAAAATATCGCCTACTAAAAAAATATGAGCTGCATCGTCAGTACATTTGTTCAGCCAATTGACTACTTTTCGCTCTCTTTCACGACTGCTTTGATTGTCAGGCGACCCCAAATGAAAATCAGAGGCGAAGTAAATCTTTTTACCCTTAGGGCAGGCAAGGCGTATTGGTGTATGCTCAGAAGTACTCATCGTGTGACAAAAGTCAGTTATTTCTATTTATTGGTATAGAAAAGTTGTTGTTTGTCTTTTCCATAATAAAAAGGAAATCGCGCTTAGTCTTTTAGGCGAAGGGGCATTAAGAGCATAAGCAAATCCTCATTCTCTTTCTTTTCTACCGGGCGCATAATACCTGCAGCTCCGGGAGTGGAAAGTTCCATGACAATTTCTTCACTCTCTGCTGCATTCAGCATATCGGCAAGAAAACGGGCATTGAAAGCAATACTCATATCTTCTCCTTCATAGCGGCATTGCATTCTTTCATTTCCTTCAAAGGAAAAATCTAAATCTTGAGCTTTTAGTTGAAGTTCACTTCCTGTAATCTCCAAACCTACCTGGTTGGTGCTTTTATTTGCAAAAATGCCTACGCGCTTCAGTGCTTTTTGGAAGTCCGTCGTATTTAGGAATAAGTTATAGGGGTTGTCATTAGGAATGACTACACGATAGTCGGGGAATCGGGCATCAATCAATCTACAATTAAGCTCCATTTCCCCAAAAGAAATGAAAAGATGGCTTTCATTATATTTAATCTCTAAAGGAGTATCATTATTTGGCAAGACATTCTTTAAGAGGGTAAGTGGTTTTCTAGGCACAATGAAATTATCTTCTTTTGGACAGGAAACGCCGGTATATTTATATTTAATCAACCGGTGCGCGTCCGTGGCTACGCAGGTTAGATTGTCCGGATTTAATTCAAAATATATGCCGGTCATTGCTGCTCTTAATTCGTCATTACCTACAGCATGAATTGTTTTCTGAATTGCTGCGGATAAGATATCTGCAGAAATCTTAAAAGAAGTTGTTTCATCTGCTTCGGGTGATTTAGGAAAGTTTTCCGGATCCTCACCAACGATTTTATATTTACCGTTATCGGAAGTAATATCTATGGCGTAAGTTTCCAAATCGATATGGAAAGTCAAGGGCTGGTCTGCATTACTCTTTAAATAATCCAAAAGAATTCGTCCCGGGATACAGATTTTTCCACTCTCTTTCGCCTCTATGTCTAATTTTACCTTCATTTCCGTTTCTAAATCGGTAGCGGTAATAAAAAGATGATCTGTTTCTATTTCGAACAAGAAATCTTCCAGAATAGGGAGTACATTATTGGTACTCAGTACACCACTTACGTTTTGAAGGTGTTTCAACAGAGAAGAAGAGGATACGATAAAGTCCATAGATGTAAGAAAATTATGCGGTTAATATTCTAATTTGCAAACAAAGATAGGGATATTTATAATCCAACCATCCAACTTTTGCAATTTATGAACATACTGTGGATAAATTTTTTATTTTAAAGCCGTGCTCTTTTCTTTTTACCTTCTAAAGAGACACTTAAAATTTTGCTGTTATTATCCCTGATGATTTGAACTTTAATGTCATCTTTTTTCTGGTTATTAGAAATAGCTTCTTGTAAATCGGAGATGTTTCCTATGGATTCTCCGCCAAATTTTTTAATAATGTCACCTTCTTTCAGACCTGCCTCTGCGGCAGCACTCTTGGGTATAACTTTTTCTACGCTGGTTCCATTATCCTGTTCAAAATTTTCTACGATAACACCTAAGTTCACCTGATCTTGATGTCGCATTCTTATATTTGGATCTCTATCTATCTGCGGATGGAAATGACGAAGCCAGTTTCTTAATTGGTTTCTTTGAGAGAAAGAAGGGGGATGAAATGGTAGGCGTCTGTTATTAGGATGGAAAGCGTAGCTGTTTCTATTTCCACTTAGCTGACCTAGTGTGAGATCAACTTTCTTTTTTTGTTGGTCTCTGAGATAGGTGACCGAAATTTTATCTCCGGGTTTAAACTGATTTACGGTTTTGCTCAAATCTTGAGAAGATGAAATTGTTTGGTCATTAATGGCAACGATAATATCACCATCTTGTAATCCGACACTGTCAGCAGCTGTACCAATTTCGACTTCTGCTATTTTGGCTCCCCGGGTGCTGTCATGAGCTAAGGTGATGACACCAAGTAAAGGTCGATTTTCATTGGTTTGATTAAAAAAAGGAGCCTCAAAGATGGATGGCGCATCTGTTCCTTGTTGTTTTTCTTTGAGTTTAGTGATGGATTCTCCTTCTGTACTGGATTTCTTTCGAATCACATCTATGTTTTCCGGTGTTTTTCCATTCACGGTAATTTTATCTCCATGAATATGAATAGTGAGGTCTTTGGGAAAAGTACCTTCTTTTTTCAAAGTAATACTTTCATGAATGGAATGAGGTTGATCCGTTTTATTTTGTGCCATTCCCCGAAAAGAACCTAAAGTGATACTTGCAATCAGAAATACTGATAATATGTGTTTATACATGATTATTTTATTTAGTGATAGGTAATGCAAAAATAAGAAGCTCTGATAAGGTACAACGTTAAAAAGATATAATAGATTAATAATTGTATGTTAAATAGGTTCAAAAGCAGGTTCTTATATGATATTTTGAAAAGTATCTGTTGATAGATATTGTGTTTTATGACAATTGTTATATGCGGTGGATTTTGTATTTTCACGCCCTTTATGCTAAAAAGATAAAAATATAAGAACTTAAAGGATGTTATGACAGAAAATAAAGAAGCCAAGAAATTGGAGAAAGCGACATCAGGGAAAAAGAAAATGGCCATGCATACCAAGATATTATTGGGCTTGCTTATTGGTGCTGTTGCCGGAATATTAGCCAGTTTGATATTTGGTGCAGAAAACGAAGATTTGAATTGGCTTATTAATAATATTACGCAACCGTTGGGTAATTTATGGTTGCGATTGTTGTTAATGATTGTTGTTCCTTTGGTTTTCTCCGCTTTAATATTAGGTATTGCCGGTTTGGGTAATATAAAAAAACTGGGGCGTGTGGGATTGAAGACGCTGGTTTATACACTGGTCATCTCTGCCATTTCTGTGTTTATTGGATTAACCATGGTGAATTTGATTGAGCCGGGGAATAGGATAAATGCAGATACCGCAGCCAATCTTGAGGCGCAATATGGAACAGTAGCTACCGAGCAGGTGGGGACGGCAGAGGCTAGTAAGGCAAAAGCTGAGGCGGAAGCAGTGCCGGTGATTACGCAAGTTGTTCAAAAAATAATACCGGAAAATCCGGTTGAGTCCATGACCGGTACGCCAAATCTGTTGCATATTATGTTTTTTGCACTTATTTTGGGAATGGCATCTACTTTAATTCCGAAGGAAACTGCAAAGCCTTTTATTGGTTTTTTCGATGCTCTTTTTGAAATATCGGTCAAGATTATTAATGGTATTATGTGGCTAGCACCCTATGCTGTGTGTTTATTGGTCTTTAGTAGTATTGGTGCCTTCGGTCTGGAACTATTAGTGGCGCTATTATGGTTTATTTTGGTGGTAGTAGGTGGGCTGTTTATTCATGCAGTGGTTGTTTATTCAGCTTCTGTTTATTATCTCTCTGCATTATCGCCTAGGCAATTTTTTAGAATGTTGAAGACCACAGCAGTAACTGCTTTTTCGACTTCTTCTTCCAATGCTACGCTTCCAACAGCTTTAAAAGATTCCAGAGAAAATATTGGTGTTCCTGAAGAAATAAATTCTTTTGTATTGACGATAGGGGCTACTGCGAATCAGAATGGTACTGCACTTTATGAAGGGGTTACTATTATTTTTCTGGCACAGCTTGCAGGAGTAGATTTGAGTCTTGGGGCACAAATAGGGGTTGCTTATCTGGCTATTTTAGGCGGAATTGGTACGGCGGGTGTTCCGGGAGGATCAATTCCTTATATTATTGTTATACTTGCGGGTTTAGGTGTAGATCCTGCTTTAATTGCTATAATTTTGGGCGTGGATCGTATTTTGGATATGTGTCGAACGACAGTTAATGTTATTGGCGATATTTCTGCGGCTACTTTTGTAGCCAGATCCGAAGGTTATCATTTAAATGGCGAACTTCGCCCACCCATAAAAATTAAAAGTAGTTAGACTATGGACATTATTCAGTTTTTAATAGATTTTGTATTGCATATAGATGATCATCTGCTGATGTTAGTAGAGGATTATGGGATGTGGACTTATGCGATTTTGTTTTTGATTATTTTTGCAGAAACAGGCTTCGTTGTAACGCCTTTCCTGCCGGGAGATTCGCTTCTTTTTGCTGCCGGAGCGTTGGCTGCAACAGGTCTTCTGGATCCGTTGTTATTAATAGGATTTCTCTTTCTGGCAGCTGTTTTGGGGGATACGGTAAACTATTCGATAGGTTCTTACTTTGGTGTAAAAGTATTTAAAAAAGATGCGAAGATTTTTAAGATTGAATATCTGCATAAAACAGAGAAATTTTTTGAAAAATATGGAGGTAAAACGATTGTTTTAGCACGATTTGTTCCTATTGTGCGCACCTATGCTCCTTTTGTTGCAGGTGCTTCAAGCATGAAATATGGTCGGTTTATTTTTTATAATCTGTTAGGTGGTGGAATATGGGTGGTACTATTTGTGTCAGTAGGTTACCTCTTTGGGAATATTCCTATAGTGAAAAACAATTTTAGCCTGACTGCTTTGGGAATTATCATCCTTTCTCTTGTACCTATTTTTATTGAGCTGATTAAAAATAAGAGAAAAAAGAAAAGAAAGCTGGCTCAACCAACTGAGTAATGCATCGAATAAACATTTTCCTATCCTTGATTATCAATTCTTAGTGAACTAAGGTAAAAATGTTTTGTTCTAATACCGAAAGGACAAATAATGCAGACCGATTTTGACTCATATCGTTCTGTTTATTTGTATTCCTTCGGTATTATAAGAAGGCGAAATTTATTTTTTGGACTATAATAAATTTCACTTTCTTATAAGAGGTGAGACTCATTAGAATACCTTAGATTTGAGAATGTAAATTTGTTTTGTCCTATTACGGAAGTAGGTTGGGGTAGAACTGCCATGTAATATCTTTCGTACTGTAGGGTATGAAATATAAATAATTATTACTATGTCGCAGCAGATGAAATACACAATGCAAGAAGAAAACAATAATCCTGTTATTGCTCAAATGGATTCTTACGACCATGAACAGATTGTTTTTTGTCAGGATAATGCTACAGGCTTGAAAGCTATTATTGGCATTCATGATACTACTTTAGGACCTGCACTTGGGGGTACGCGAATGTGGATGTATGATAATGAAATGGAGGCGCTAAGGGATGTTTTACGGTTGAGTAGAGGAATGACTTACAAGGCTGCAATTAGTGGATTAAATCTTGGTGGAGGAAAAGCGGTGATTATAGGGGATGCTAAAACGCAAAAATCGGAAGCCCTGTTTCGCCGTTTTGGGAAATTTGTTGATAGTCTTTCGGGAAAATATATCACTGCTGAGGATATGGGGATTGCTCCCAGAGACATGGAGTATGTGCATATGGAAACTGATTATGTGACCGGGTTACCGGAGTCTCTGGGTGGTAGCGGCGATCCCTCTCCGGTAACTGCTTATGGGGTTTTTCTGGGGATGAAAGCGGCGATAAAAGAACAATATGGAACCGATCAGATTTCGGGTAAAACGGTGATGGTTCAAGGAGTGGGACATGTTGGGGAGTATCTGATTAAACACATTACCGAAGAAGGAGGCAAAGTCTTCATCTCTGATATTAATGAGCAGCTGCTGGCTGATGTGGCTAAAAAATATAATGCGACGGTAGTCGATACTGATAAGGTGTATGAAGCTGAAGCTGATATTTATGCTCCCTGCGCCATGGGAGCAACTATTAATGATGAAACGATTCCTCATTTTAAGTTTAGCGTGGTTGCCGGTTCTGCAAATAATCAGTTGGATAATGAACAGCGTCATGGACAAGCGTTAAAAGATAAAGGTATTGTATATGCGCCGGATTTTCTTATCAATGCCGGGGGAATCATCAATGTAAATAGGGAAGTGGCCGGTTACGGACAAGATTATGCGATGCGGCATACGCGGCATATTTATGATACTACATTAGATATTTTCAGGAGATCATCGACCGAGAATATTACATCGCATCATGCTGCGATGAAAATAGCGAAAGATAGAATTGAAAATGTGGGAAGAATGAAGTTGAAAAGGTGACTTAGGCGAGGCTTTAATTGTATCTTCCTCAACAGAGATTAATAACCTTTGGGGGCTTTATCATCACATTTTCTTCATTATAATTTAACTTAAATGAAACATCGTACGTTTTCCTTTGCAGGAAAAAACGATGAAATTAAAATCAACCATATTATTATTGTTGTTGATTGCAAGTATGCAGCCGGTTTTTGCCAGAGACTTAGGAGCTATATCGGGAAAACTCATAGATGGTACTTCACAGCAACCGCTATCCTATGCCAGAGTGCATGTGGTAGGAACCACCAAAGGCGATATGACCGATGTGGAAGGGCGCTTTAAAATAGAAAACCTTTCATCCGGAAGCTACACCTTGGAGTTTAGTATTCTTGGATATGAAAAAATGGTAAGAAAAAACGTTGTTGTTGCAGCAGGACAAACAACAAGCATTGCTTTGAGGATGAAGCCGATAGTTAGAGAATTAGATGCTGTTGTTATTCATGCAGAAATGAATCGGTCTAATGAGCAGGCGTTGTTATTGAGTCAGCAAAAAGCAGGTTTTATTAAGCAATCTATAGGAGCACAGGAATTATCTCGACAAGGGGTGAGCTCGGTGGCGGAAGGCGTTCAAAAGATGACCGGTATTTCGAAACAAAAGACTACCGGATTGGTTGTGAGAGGATTAAGTGAGCGATATAATTTTTTGACCGTAAACGGGCTGCCCATGATTACAGGTCATCCGGATAAAAAAATAATCCCTTTGCCTCATTTCTCTACCGATATTGTTAGAAATATCAATGTATATAAGACGTACAATGCCGAACTTTATGGTGATTTTGCCGGAGCATCGGTAAATATTGTGACTAAAGATATTCCCTATAAAGCTGTTACCAAGGTAAAATTTGGTGTTAGTGGAAATGGACAAACTACTTTTCAACCTTTTAAGATTGATCAGGAAAGTAAATGGGAATTGTTGGGGATGCCCGGAGAAAATCGAAATCTGCCTAAAGCTTATGGTGCTCAATTGGTGGAGCTGGGATATGCTTCATCGCCCGAAGAGTCGGCGGCTTTATTTGATAGTGACTTTAATGTGGCTACTTACGCTGCTCCTGTTAATACAAGTTTGGAGATTCTGCATGGTAACAGACTTCATTCAGAGAACGATTATACGCTGGGTTATTATGTAGGGGTAAAGGTGGAAAATGAATTTCATACAAACCCGCATATGCTCATGGCAAATCTGAATACGGAAGGTGGATATATTTCCCGTTATGAAGATGCAGAACAGTATGCTTTATCTACTCAAAAATCTGCTTTGGTATCTGTGTTGTATGAAAAAGAAGATTATTTTAAATTAAAAATAAATAATATTTATCTGTCAACTACTTCGAATTTCACCCAGGAACAATTTGGATATAATTCTGAAGCTAGTAATGATTTTTTTTCCAGGTTGTTGCGATTTAGAGGAAGTACAGTGAATCAAACGCAATTATTGGGAGATTGGTATTTGACACAAGATGGAAGAAATATTATCAGGTTTGGAACTTCGTATGGCATAGGGAAATACAAGGAGCCGGATAGGAAAGTTTTGTATGCTAATGGGAAAGGAGAGCATGCTTCCCTTTATGTTGCTAACAGTAATGAACCCAATAGATATTTTGCAGATTTGGATATCAGGAACATCAATGCAAGATTATCCTATGATTTAGGGATTGGAGAGAAACTGGGGGAGAAGGAAATCTTTAAACATAGAATAACTGTTGGTGGAGATATTGACCATATTGCTTATGATTATTTTAATAGGGTCATTCGAATGAATATTCATCCTGCTGATTTTCCGTCAAACATAAATGGCGTTGGGGATTTGGAACTTAATACGGACAATCCTTCTGCTTTTATAGAAAAAGGATTTAGAGAAGGTTGGCTAAATTATCTGGATGGTAGCGATGCCAGTAAGTTTTCGAAAATTGAACAAACTGCAGCTGCCGCTTATTTTTCATATAAACTGAAAACGGATAAACTGGCATATATATTGGGGATTAGGGCGGCATATTTTAATAGAGTGATATCTTATAGAAAACCTACTTCGGGTGTGTTTGCTCCATTTCAAGAAGTGAAAAATAACCAACCCTTTTCGATTTTCCCGTCGGTAAATTTGAAATATAGGCTCAATGAACAAAGTAATTTTAGATTGGCAGCGTCAATAACCAATACGCGCCCCAGAGTGAGGGAAATTTTACCTAATCGCTACTTATCAGGTCCCTTTGAACTGATAACAGGAAATCCTGAAATTCAAAATTCTACCAATTACAATGTAGATTTAAAATATGAAATCTTTCCGGAAGCGGGAGGCGTTATTGCAGTAAATGGTTTTTGGAAATGGATTAATGATCCTATTGAAACTGTTGTGACACCCATTGCAGGAGGTTCTTCCTTGAGTTATGCAAATACTGAAAAGGCTTCCCTTTATGGGATTGAACTGCGATATGAAACCGGTGTCGATCAATTGTTGAATGCTCCGTTTTTGGCGGGATTGCAATTAGGCGTAAATACGACGGTAATGTTTTCAGAAGTAACAATCGATAAAACTCAAGAAGGACAACAATTCTTAACCAATACGCATAGGAAACTCCAGGGTGCTGCCCCCTATTTGATCAATGCCAACCTGAGTTATCAAAAGAACTTTACATCAAACTGGAAGAGTACATTCACCTTGGCATATAATACATTTGGGAAAAGGATTTATACAGTGGGTGGTTCAAATCTCGGAGATTCCTATCAATTGCCTTTTGATCAATTAGACTTTATTTGGACGAACGAATTAGGGAAATTTTCTTTTGATGTGAAAGTCAAAAATATTTTGAATGACTATCTTGAAATTCAACAAACTCCTACTGCTAAAAAGATGACTCAACCCGTCTCAATTTTAAAATTTAAAAAAGGAATAGATTTTTCACTTTCTGTTGGATATACCTTTTAACCGTGATAGGCAATCTGTTAAATACTTACATAAAACAGTTATTCGTTCCTAAACTTAACCAATACTTGTTTTTTATGAAACTAAAATGAAACAGCCTAGCGCTAGTTTTGCTCTAAACATAATTAAACAATGAAAACAATGAGAAATTTATTTAGTCTAAGCTTGATTTTTGCTTTGATGGCATTAATTTTCGTATCTTGTCAAGAAGAACAATCTGTAGAACCGGACAAACCTAATGAAGGAGGAAATGATTCAACTTTCGTACTTACCGGTCATATTAGGAAAGATATAAAATTGGAAGCCGGGCAGTCCTATACCTTAGAAGGTGCTGTTATTATTGAGGAAGGCGCAAAGTTAACCATTCCAGCCGGAATGAAAATCGTTGCTGATAAATCTGACGGTCTCGATGTGCTTATCGTAAATCAAGGAGGAATGATTAATGCGGAAGGTACATCGGAAAACCCTATAGTCTTTACTTCTACTTCGAAAGAAATTGGTTCCTGGGGAGGAATTGTGATCTTGGGAAAAGCACCAATTAATGTTCCCGGAGGAGTTTCCTCTCCCGAGTTTAGTGATAATTTGAGTTATGGCGGAACGGATAAAAAGGATAATTCCGGTACGCTTTCCTATGTTCGTGTAGAATATGCCGGAGCAGGTATTATCGAAGGTTCTGTAGAGTATAACGGCTTCGGGTTTTATGCCGTAGGATCAGGGACAACCATCAATAATTTGGAAACCTATAAAGGATCTGATGATGGATATGAATTTTTTGGCGGTACGGTAGAAGCAAATAATCTTATCTCCATTGGTGATGAGGATGATTCCTTTGATTGGTCAGAAGGATGGTCCGGAGGTGGTACCAACTGGATTGCTATTAAGGAAGGAATTGCCGATAAAGGTATAGAAGCCGATAATAACGAAAATGATAATACGCTAACTCCTATGTCTAATCCGATGATTAGTGATGTGACATTAATCGGAATAGGCACTCAGGACGGACTGCGTTTAAGAAGAGGAACTGCCGGAAAACTTTCTAATATAATTATTAAGAATTTCGAAAATGCAGTGAGTATAAGAGATGATCAAACAATTCGAAATGTCGAAGATGGAGATTTGATGATTGAAGGAATGGCAAAATCTTGTTCAAATCTGATTGTAGGTTTGGATTCAAAGGGAGAATCAGTGGATGTATCTGCTGCTTTTTCAAAGAAAGCGTCGGCCACAGGGGCAGATGCTGCTTTTGCTGCAGGGTGGACACGATTTAGTTCGGAAGAATATACACTTCAGTAAAGCACAATCTGTTAATCGCTGATTCAAAAGAGCATGCATTGACCAAGCTGGGAGATGCGTTGGAGTACATAGACATATACAGGAAGAAGCCCGCAATTGGGCTTCTTTTTTTATTATATCGGGAGAGAAAGTTTTTGAATCTCAATCGATTTACCTGAAATGTTGTTAGATTTTACTTTCTTATAATGCCGAAGGAATACAAATAAACAGAACGATATAGCTTGAGTCAAAACGGGTCTGTATTATTTGTTCTTTTGGTATTATTACGAAGATAAAGAAGTTATTGGAAGTTGGTTTAGACATATAGACGTGAAGGAGTCCTGTAAAGGGAATCTTTCTTCGTCGATGTTATATCGCAAATAAGAGGTTCGCATGCGTACTAGAAACTGGGCATAAGTTTAGGATGTAACTTGTATTTCACTTTCTGAACGGAGAATAAGACTATTTATGGTTTGTTTAAAAGAAAATTAAACCTAAATTTATCCTCTAATTATAATTCCATATATTTTGATGAAGTTGAATCGCATGAAAGTAACACCGATTGAACACGTAAGAAATAATAAATCGCTTTCTGAGCATATAGGGAAGAGCTCAGTTGCCATTTTACGCTGAGTGATGAATGAAGAGTAGCCTTATTTAGAGGATTGGTTTAAGGCTGCGGAATGATTAAATGTAGATATAAGAGAGGTATTACTCTCCAATAAAGAAGAAAAAAATTTAGATTTTTAATGAAGGTAACAGCACTTATACAACAACCCGAAAGCCGGAGGATTGAATTCAAGGAGAGCCTACCCAAAAAGTCTGACTTGAACAAAACGGTTGTTGCCTTTGCCAATGATGCGGGAGGAATGTTGATTCTTGGTGTAAAGGATAAACCACGAAAAGTGGAAGGAATTCCCGAGGATGAGTTGGTGTCGATGGAAGAAAAAATTGGTTTCCTCATTCACGATAATTGTAAACCGGCTATCTTGCCTGATATTTCTTTTCAAAATATAGAGGGAAAATACCTTATTGTTATTCGGATTGCCAAAGGAAATAATCCACCTTATTATCTTAAAAATAAAGGAGAAGAAGGCGGAACCTACATTCGTGTCGGTTCTTCCAACCGGAAGGCTACACCTGAATTGTTAGAAGAATTGTATCGAAAACGAAGCAATATTTCCTTTGATTCCGTGGCAGTATATGATAAAAAACTTGAAATCCTTGATATTAGTGATTTTAAAGAACAGTTTCAAGAAATTACAGGAGAGGAGTTAACGACGACTGTCTTGAATAAACTAAATTTAATTCATAAAGAACACGACCTATACTTCCCAAAAAATGCGTTGGTTTTGCTTTCAAATGATAGTTTAAAAGACAAACTATTTCCGTATAGTAAGATAGAATGCGCAAGATTTAAAGGAACAACTCCGGGTAATTTTATCGATCAGAAAACCATTGATGTGCCTTTGACATTACAAGCTGAGCAAGCTTACCAATTCTTATTACGCCATATCTCTCAAGGTTCGAGCTATGAAGGCGTATATCGTAAAGATCGTTGGGAATACCCTATTATTGCCCTTCGTGAAATTATTCGAAATGCCATTATCCACCGAGATTATGCTTTGACCGGAAAAGATATTAAGATGGCTATTTTTGATGATAAGATTGAAATTACCAGTCCGGGCAACCTGTTGCCTACAGTGGATTTTACTCAGATGGAATCCGGGCAATCTGATATTCGTAATAAAGTTCTGGCTCCGGTATTTAAAAAACTGGGCATCATTGAGCAATGGGGCAACGGCTTAAAATTAATCTCTGACGAATTAAAAAAGTATTCTGAAATTAAGTTCCGATGGACACAACCCGGAATAAGTTTTCGAGCCACCTTTTTACGGATGAATTATAAAGAAGAGCAAGAAACGACCGATTCTACGGACGATAATTCATCTTCGCGACCGATTACGGACGATTACAGACGATTATGGACGATTATGAACGATTATGAACGATTGTCAATAGAGCAACAGAAAATATTACTGTATTTAATGGACAATAAAAGTATTACCCGAAAAGTGGCAATGGATGTCATTGAAATGAAAAAGAGTAAAACCTTTGAAGTCCTAAATACACTGACCGAAGCTAAATTAATAGAGGTCCACGGAAAGGGAAGAGGGACGTATTATACATTAAAAAGCGAAAATTTAAAGAACAATTAAAAAGTTGGAAGAGTTTATTTCGTAATCTTTAAACTGAATACGCTTTATGAAACCTTGCTAAAACAAGAAGTTTCGGAAGAGTGTGTGGAAATCCGATATTTTACGATTATTCTTTTGTATAAAAAATATGAACTCGATTATTCATTCTCATACGTCATTAGTTTATTGATTTCTTGCTACCTTGCATGATAAGTATTTTACTATGCCTGAATCATTTATTAATATTAAAGAACTAGCAAAAGCACTTGGATTATCGAAATCTACGGTTTCCAGAGCTTTTAGAAATAAATCGGATATCAGTCCCAAAACTAAAAAGTATGTATTGGAAAAGGCAAAGGAATTAGGTTATTATCCCAATATACATGCAAGTAATTTACGAGATTCTAAAAGCATGACCGTTGCGGTGGTGATGCCGGAATTGGCTAACAATTATTTTTCACTGGCAGTGAAAGGAATTGAAAAAATAGTTAAAGCACATGGTTATCATACACTAATCTATGTGACAGATAGTCAATTTCAAAAAGAGGCTGAGATTGTAGAAACTCTTTATAATGGTAGAGTAGAAGGGATTATTATGTCTGTTTCCGGTGAGGGTGCTGACCATGATTATATAGATAAACTCAAACAGAATGATATTCCTTTGGTCTTTTTTGACCGTGTGTATGAAGATGTGGATGCGCCTAAGGTGGTGACAGATGATTATGATAGTTGCTATAAAGCTACATCTTATTTCTTAAAAAATGGCTGTCGAAAAGTATGCTTTTTGGTAATAGATAAAAATGTGTCCATAGGGCAAACTCGTTTAGCGGGCTATATAGATGCGCATAAGACTTGTGGAGTGAAATTGGATGAAAAGTTGGTTATAGATTGCAGTAATGATTTAGAAAAGTCCTATGAGAGTATAAAACATGCCATTAAAGTTTATCAGCCGGATGCCTTGGTATCTTCTGTAGAAAGACTGGCTACTACAGCTTATCAGGTATGTATAGATGAAAAAATTCGTATTCCGGAGGATGTTAAAATCATTAGTTATACCAATATTCAGGTAGCAGCGCTGTTAAATCCGGCGCTTTCTACCATCGAGCAACCTGCAGAAGAAGTGGGGGAGCGTGCTGCTGAATTTTTATTTCATGTCTTAAAGCAAAAAACATTAAAGAAAAAACGCGCAGTACTTTCTGCCAAGATTATTTATCGCGCTTCTACAGGGAAGTGCAAATAAGGAGAATTTTCATTTTGTTTTGGTAAGAAAAGATATTTATATTACCTTTATCCAATGAAAATCGAGAACGTTCCCGAAATTTTTTATTGTATGACAGTGGTTTTATCTTTTTAATTAATGCCTCTTCGAGAACGTTCCCGATATATTTTTGATAATTTATAAATCTTGTAAATTTTTTAAATCAAATTTCTATCGTTATGAAATACAAGTACTTGGGCTTATATTTGTTCCTCGTTTTTTTCCTATTTGGAAGTAGAATGGCGGATGCTCAATCTAGTGGAGTTACGGTTTCGGGAATCGTTTCTAATCCCAGTAGTGTTCCCTTGATTGGTGTTTCTATAAGAATTCAAAATACACAATCAGGTACCATTACTAATACTTCTGGTTCCTATGAGGTAGCAGTTCCGGAGTTGGGAGATACGCTTATTTTCTCTTATCTGGGCTACGAGTCTCAGAAAGTTGCTGTTGAGTCCAATAGTTTAAATGTGACTTTATATCCCAGTAGTGGGAAAGCGTTAAATGAAGTGGTGGTTATTGGTTATGGTGCCGTAAGGAAGCAAGATGTTTCCGGAGCTGTTACTACCCTTGATACTGACGATTTTCAAACAGGAACAGTAACTTCTTTTGATCAGATGATTCAGGGAAAAGCTGCGGGTATTTCCATTACACCCAGCGGAGGACACCCTGGTAGTGGCGGAACAATCCGTATTCGTGGTCTTTCTTCCTTGAATGGTTCTCAAGCACCTTTAGTCGTAGTGGATGGCGTTCCCTTCGGCGGTTATGTGAATCCGAATGATATTGCTTCCGTGACTATATTAAAAGATGCTGCTTCTGCTGCTATTTATGGTTCTCAGGCTTCCGGCGGTGTTATTTTGATAACTACCAAAGAGGGTTCTCCGGGTGAGTTAAAGATGAATTTTAATACTCAATTTTCTGTTGGTACTATTCCAAAATACGTAGATGTTCTGAATGCAGATGAGTTTAGACATTTTGTAACAAATAGTCCATACATTCAGGGAACCGGAGATACTGCGCTTTTAGGAGATGCTAATACCGATTGGCAAAAAGAAATTTATCGTCCTGCGCTTACTTCAAATAGTAATCTAAGTATATTAGGAGGTATTGGCGAAAATTTACCGTTTAGACTTTCAGTTGGTTATTTGACCCAGCAGGGAATTTTAGAAACAGATAAAATGAACAGAGCTACAGGTTCATTTAGTCTGACACCTACTTTATTACAAGGCCATCTAAAGGTTGAATTAAATTTAAATGGGAGTCTTACCAAAAACTATAGTGCCAATCAGGGAGCTATTGGTTCTGCAGTGGCTTTTGATCCTACACAGCCGGTATATGATCCTGATAACAAAAGATTTGGAGGGTATTATCAATGGATGACTTCTCCAACCAGCTATAATCCTAATGCCCCATTAAATCCTGTTGCTTTATTGCAACAACGCCATGATGAAAGCAATTATAATCGAATTTTCGGGAATTTAAAACTCAATTATAGTCTCCCGTTCCTGCCGGAATTGCATGCCATTGCAAATTGGGGCTTTGATGTAGCTACAACAGATGGCAGAACGATAGAAGATAGCACCTCATTGAATGCTTATAAAGGTAAT
The DNA here is from genome assembly GCA_964558275.1 of uncultured Chitinophagaceae bacterium. Lineage (GTDB taxonomy): Bacteria > Bacteroidota > Bacteroidia > Chitinophagales > Chitinophagaceae > FW021-bin31. The sequence goes on along the minus strand of CAZLDH010000006.1, from coordinate 7,435 downwards.
GGGCAACAAGCTTGGGGATTGAATAACCCTTATGATAATAAGACCAGGAGCTTTTTAGCCGAATATACTTTGTCTTATGATAAGTATCTGCCATCTATTAAGAGTCATATCAATGCCATGGTGACTTATTCTTATCAGGATACTAAATATACCTATAATAATTACAGAAGTTTTGATTATAAAGGAGATACCATTCCTAATTCCAAACCACCTTTATATCCCGATGGGATGAATCAACATACGCTCATTTCTTATTTAGGTCGTTTAATTTATACCTATAATGATCGTTATACGCTAACGGCGTCTTTTCGTAGAGATGGTTCTTCTAAATTGGCGCCCGGACATCGTTGGGTGACTTTCCCTTCTGTTTCTTTTGCCTGGGATATGACCAAAGAAAATTTCTTGAAAAATTCCGATATTTTTTCTTTACTGAAGCTTCGTCTGAGTTATGGTAAAACGGCTAATCAAGGCGGTATAGGAGATTATAGTTATTATCCCGGCTATTACCTGAGTAGTAATGTATCTCAATATCAGTTAGGGAATCAATTTTATAACATGTACACTCCTTCTCCCTATAATGCGGAATTAACTTGGGAAACTACGAGTTCTACCAATGTCGGTTTGGATTTTGGATTCATAAACAATAGAATAACCGGTACTTTTGACGTATATCACAAGAATACGACGAATCTTTTAGTTACTGCAATATTACCGGCCGGTACCAATTTTACCAATCAGTTGATTGGGAATGTGGGAGAGATGACGAGCGATGGTGTAGAATTGAATTTGAATTTTGTACCCATTGAAACGAATGATGTAAAGTGGACGCTTAATTTTAATGCGGCTTACAATAAGAGTGAGATTACCAAATTGACACCAACGAAAGATGAATCTTTTAAAGGCTTTCCTGTAGGTGGAATTGCAGGAGCTACAGGGCAATTTATTCAGGAGCAGTTTGTAGGTCAGGAACCTAATGCATTTTTGGTTTACAAGCAAGTTTATAATAAAAGTGGAAAGCCGATTGAAGGCGCTTATGTAGATTTGAATAAAGATGGTTCAATAAACCCCATTGACGACCAGTATTTTTATCATTCTCCATATCCGGAATGGACTTTGGGATTCAGTACGCATTTAAATTATAAAAATTGGACTTTTAGTGCAGTAATGAGATCTAATATTGGAAACTACGTTTATAATAATGTCGCTTCCAATCATGGAATTGCTTATAATATGGCAGTAAATAGTTATTTATCCAATGCCGTGTCTGATGTCTTGCATACAGGTTTTGTGTATAAAGAACAAAAATCCGATTACTACGTTCAAAATGCCTCTTTCCTAAAGATGGGCAATCTTGGACTGTCCTATCATTTTGGTCAGATCTTTAATGCAGAAAACACTGATTTGACCATTAGTGCAAATGCTCAGAATGTGTTTACTATAACGAAGTATGATGGAATTAATCCTGAAATTTACAATGGTATAGATAACAATGTGTATCCTGTACCCAGGGTGTTTACTTTAGGAATTAATCTGGGTTTTTAATAGAGAAATCAGTATAAAAATAAATTCATAAATGATAGTCAATGGTTCATTGGCTGATAAAACATTAAGAGATGAAAAATATATTTATAAAATTTTCGATAGCAGGAGCCTGTTTGATGATGATTTTTTCTTGTACGAAAAATCTGGATCGTGTTCCTGTGAATACCACAACGTCAGACAATGTATTTAGTTCGGCAGAAGGCACCTATCAGGCATTAGCTAAAGTGTATGGCGCCTTTGCGCTTACTGGAAGTTCAGGATCTGGCAGTTCCGATTTGGCGGGTATAGATGCCGGTAATTCCGATTTTTTGCGTTTGTATTGGAACCTGCAGGAATTGCCTACCGATGAAACCATTTGCGCCTGGGGAGATCCCGGAGTTGGTGATTTAAACTTCATGTCGTGGACCTCCGGCAATATTTTGGTCAATAGCCTGTACAACCGTTGTATTTATCAAATTACGGTGGCTAATTCTTTTCTGAGAGCAACTGCACAAAATAAAGCGGATGATTTAGATGCAGAAACCTTAAAGCAATACCGTGCTGAAGCCCGTTTTTTGCGTGCATATCAATATTGGGTATTGATGGATATGTATGGAAATCCTCCTTTTATTGATGAAAACTCGGCTATAGGTACTACGCCTCCTAAGCAAATATCCCGAGATGAATTATTTCATTATATAGAGAATGAATTAATCGATATCCAGCCTGATTTGTTGGCGCCACGTCAGAATGAATATGGACGTGCAGATCGAGCTGCGGATTGGGCTTTGTTAGCCAGAATGTATTTGAATGCAAAGGTATATACCGATACTGCCAGATTTACGGATGCTATTACCTATGCATCTAAAGTTATTCAGGCAGGGTATTCCCTGATGCCGGAATACAGTCATTTATTTATGGCAGATAATAATGTGAATAATCCGGAAACGATTTTGTCTATTAATTATGATGGTAATCTGACGCAGAATTATGGAGGAACTACTTTTTTAGTGAATGGTCTCATTGATGCTTCCATTCCCGGAGGTCCTGACGCATACGGCGTTCCCGGTGGAGGATGGGGAGGAAATAGAGCCCGTTCACCTCTGCCCAGGCTTTTTGGAAACGATTATACACAGTCAGATGACAGTCGTGCGCAAACCATGTCAGGCAGTACTTATCAAATTACGGATGTACAATCTTTTGCCCAGGGGATAAAAACACCGAAGTTTAGTAATTTGAATTCTGATGGTTCCACTCCTGCAGGTGCAAGCTCTTTTGTATCTACCGACTTTCCCCTATTTAGACTGGCGGAACAGTATCTGATCTATGCGGAAGCCGTATTGCGTGGAGGACAAGGTGGTGATATGGGAACCGCTGTTTCTTATATCAATAAACTGAGGGAACGCGCTTATGGAAACACCTCCGGAGATATTACGTCAAGCGAATTGACCCTGCCTTTTATTCTTGATGAAAGGGGTAGAGAATTGCATTTGGAAGGATTTAGAAGAACAGATCTGATACGGTATGGTGAATTTACCTCTTCGGAATATATATGGCCATGGAAAGGAGGGGTGATAGGAGGTAAAAGTGTAGATGAAAAATACAATCTCTATCCTATTCCTGCCTCAGATATAGTAGCTAATCCTGATAACTTGACGCAAAATCCGGGTTACTGATTAAAAATTGCTCATTCATACATCAATAAAATTTTTAGTTATGATTAAAAAGATATTCAATTTATTATTCCTTCCCGCACTGTTGGTGTTGATGATGACATCTTGCGAGAAAGACGGTGCAATGGTAGTAGCCACAACGGGTACACAGCCGGGACTTACGGCAAGCGCTACCACATTAAATTATACCCAGGCAGACTCATTAAGTAATGCTGTTACATTTACTTATGCGCCATCGGAATATGGGTATCAAGCCGCCGTTAATTATGATTTACAAATTAGTTACAACGATTCTAACTTCTTGGCCTTTAAAGATTATTCGTTAAGTAAGGATACATTGTATATGTCGTTTACTGTGCAAGAATTTAATAGCTTGTTGCTAAGCCTGAATTATAAAGCTGATGCCACAGATACGATACTTATCCGGGTTAAGTCAGAAGTTGCCGGTACGGCAGGTGGTAATAGCTCAATGTATCAGTATTCGGATACGCTGCAAATGATAGTTCATACTTATTCTGGAGTTCCTATCCCGGTAATAGCACCGCCTGATAGTTTATATATCGTAGGTGATGCTACTCCGGGTGGATGGAGTAATCCAGTGCCTATCCCTTCGCAAAAATTTACCCAAATTGATGAGTATGGACAGATTTTCGCTATAGTACTACCGTTAATAGGTGGAAAAACTTTCCTATTATTGCCGAAAAATGGTGATTGGTCGCATAAATATGGTGGAAGTACTGCCGGAAGCGGCAACCTGTTAGTGGATGACGCTGTACCAGGTTCCAATACTCCCGGCCCGGAATCTAGCGGCTTGTACGAAATAATAGTAAACTTTACAAAAGGTACTTATTCGGTAACCCCAATAACAACTAATCCTATTCCGAACAATTTATATATTGTGGGTGACGCTACGGCAGGAGGTTGGGATAATCCGGTACCGATTCCTTCCCAGCAATTTACACAAATAAGTAATGCAGAGTATCAAATTACGATTCCGCTATCATCAACAGGTACTTACGTGTTTTTGCCAAAAAATGGTGATTGGTCGCATAAATTTGGGGGGGTAAGCGCCACCGGAGGAACACTCTTGGCAGATGGATCTGTACCAAGCTCAAACACTCCTGGACCTGCAACTAGTGGTACCTATCAGATAAATGTAAACTTTTTGGCGAATACATATAGTCTAAAGAAGCAATGACCATTTGTTTATCTCGTAGTAACTCAATTGTAATAAAATCGCGTATTTATATAATAATTTTGTATTAAGTTTAATCAGTTTAACAATTTTAAATTTTTTCTAATGAAAAAGGTACATTTAATAATCCCTGGTGTTCTTCTTTTTATAGGTATTTGTTCATTCAAAAATAAGAATGAATACAGGTTAAATACAGTTAAGGAAAGTACTATATGTAATTCCGTTATTTTTGACTTTGTTGTTCATAACACTACAACGAATATTATAGAAACGATTATTACGGTAGATAATGGGGCATATAGTACTGGAACCAGAGATACAGGCCCTAATTCATCTAATAGAATAGATGGAGTGGCTCCAGCCGACACAAATCAAACAATAGCAATAGAATTTACGGGTAATGTACCCCCACATGTTGAATGTTGTGGTCAAATTAAAACTCCCGTTAATGGTATAGTAATATTTACAGGAATATCAATTCCCAATAATGGTGATTTGGGAATATATCTTTTCTAGTGTCATGTCATAAATAAAATTACTGGTTATTTTCTCCCTCTGATTACGCACCTGCCTGCCGGCAAAGGCAGGTGCGTAATCAGCGAGAGATTTGAAACGTTATTTTAATCCTAACTTACAACATTGAATTTTTTCTGAATGAAATCCTCTGTAATTGTTCAACAGGCTGCTGGTACTTCGCCAAAAAAGGAAGGAGAAAAACAGCCTGAGCAACATCGTATAATGCAAAATCTTTCTCCTGTGCTTTCTCCCGGAAATATTGTAGAAGCCAAAGCAGAGAGACAACAATTGTTTATCCAAACCCAACATGCTTTTATAAAAATAGAAGCGTATTCTCCTGCTGTTATTCGGGTAAGAATAGATATGCAGGAATTGGGTAAAGATTCTTCTTATGCCGTTACAGGAGAACCACAACCGACCATAACAACCTTTTCGGAACAGGAAGATACCTTGACTTTTTCAACGGATGAAATTAAAGCCATCATTCAAAAAAATCCTTTTTCCATTGCTTTTTATACCAAGGAAGGTCAATTGATTAATGAAGATGAAAGGGGATTGGGTACGTCGTGGATTGGAGATGCAGTGACTACCTATAAACATTTGCAGGAAGGAGAACGCTTTATTGGACTGGGAGAGAAAACCGGAGATTTGGATCGGAGAGGAACGGGATATACGCATTGGAATAAGGACTCTTACGGCTATGGGCTAGAGCAGGATCCTATATATTCCACCATTCCTTTTTATATTGGCGTACATCACCAACTGTGCTACGGCATTTTCTTCGATAATACTTTTCAGTCTGATTTTAATTTTGGTGCCAGTAATAACCGGTTTTCCTCCTTTGGTGCAAGAGGTGGAGAAATGAACTATTATTTTATTTATGGTGAAACACCTGCCGATATTATCCGAGAATATACCGGGTTGACAGGTAGAATGGAGCTGCCTCCACTGTGGAGTCTGGGTTATCAACAAAACAGATTTAGCTATTATCCTGATTCGGAAGTCTTGCGTATTGCAAAGACACTGCGTGAAAAGGAAATTCCAGCCGATGGAATTACCCTGGATATTCATCATATGGAGGATTATAAGTTATTTACCTGGGATAAAAAAAGGTTTCCCGATCCGGCAGGAATGAATGCCGAATTGAATAAGTTGGGTTTTAAAACAACGGTTATTGTTGATCCCGGTCTTAAAAGAGAAAAAGGATATGCAGCTTATGAAGACGGAAAGAAACAGGATGTTTATTTAAAGTATATAGATGGCGAAGCTTGGACTGCGGCGGTGTGGCCGGGCTGGTGTAATTTTCCTGATTTTACTCATCCTAAAGTAAGGGAGTGGTGGAAAGAAAAAATGAGTTTTTACAAAGATTCGGGTGTAAGCGGTATTTGGAATGACATGAATGAACCGGCAACCTGGGGGCATAAAGCGCCTTATAATATAATTTTTGATAATGAGGGAGAGCCGACTACCACATTAGAAGCACACAATATTTATGGACTAGAATCAGCCAGGGCTTGTTATGAAGGAGCACAGAAGCTTTTTCCTCAACGTCCTTTTGTGTTAACCCGATCCGGATATGCCGGGGTGCAACGTTATGCTGCTTTGTGGACAGGAGATAATGTGTCTAATGAGGAGCATATGCTTTTAGGGATTCGGTTATTGACGAGTTTGGGCTTGAGTGGTGTTGCATTTTCAGGGATGGATGTGGGTGGTTTTACAGAAAATGCGAGTGTGGAACTTTTTGCACGTTGGATTCAATTGGGTGCATTTTTTCCTTATTTTCGAAGTCATACCAACATCAATACGAATGCGGCGGAACCTTGGACCTTTGGGGAAGAAGTAACGGAAATAGCTCGTAATTTTATTGGCCTGCGTTATCGATTGTTACCCTATATTTATTCTCATTTTTATGCAGCTACACAAAATGGTATTCCTATCATGCGAAGTTTAGCAATTGATTATACACATGATGATAAAGTCTATGATTCCCGGTTTCAAAACCAATTTTTAATGGGGGCATCTATTTTAGTCTTGCCTTTTCGTGGAGACGCAGATTATGGTGAGGCTTATTTTCCGAAAGGAAAATGGTACAACCTGTTCCATGATAAAATTCAGCATGGGGGAGAAGAAAAAATACTAAAACTGCATTATAGTCGATTGCCTGTTTTTATAAAAGAAAGCAGCATTATCCCATTTCAATCTCTTATACAGTCAACTGCAGAGCAGCCTAAAGAAAATCTATATTTACATATTTATAAAGGCGACCAAAATAGTTATTTTGTATATTACGAAGATGATGGAGAGAGTTATAAATATCAAAAAGGAGATTATTATAAAAGGGGAATGCATTATGATGCAGTGAAAAAAATAATAACATTAGAGGAGGTGAAAGGAATGGCTTCTTCAAAATTTAAAAACTTAAAATTGGTGTTTCATGGTTTTAACATGCATCGAATAAGTGTAAATGAAGAAAGTTTAGTGTTGGAGGAAGATTTTCATTCTTTTATTAAACCGATTTCTCATTTTGATC
>CAZLDH010000005.1:0-37379 GCA_964558275.1 uncultured Chitinophagaceae bacterium | reverse complement strand
AATTCTGTAAAGGATTCTGTTTCTTAGCCATAGTGGGCAAAGATAATATTTCTGTGTATAATGGTGAATTATAATTGATGAATTATGAGAGAAGCTTTGGGTTTTGAACGATGAGTTAGGATTTTTTGTCAACTTCACTTAAAAAAGAATCAATCTCTTCTTCAGTATTATAATAATGTGGACTCACTCTGATGGTGTTTTTGCGCCAAGTAATAGAAAATCCTGCATCCTGCAGACGATCTGCTACTTGTTGGGAGGCTTTGAAAATAAGAATATGAAGTCTGTTTTCCAGATCTTCTTTTCCAATAATGTCAAAAGAGGTTTTCAATAATCCGTCATGAAGTTGTTTGATGAGCTTCGAATTATGTTGGGATATTTCCTCCAGCCCCATTCTTAATTTTTGTTTAATACCTTCATGGAGTTGTAATAAGCCGGTAGGATTCAAATGTCCCGGCTCAAAACTGAGATTGGAGGGCGTGTATTTCCAATCTTTCCCATCTGATTTATCTAAGCTGCCAAAACCTGCAATTGCCGGAGGATATTTTTCAATAAAATCTTTTTTAATTAGCAGCGTGGCAGAACCGGGACCTCCATTAAGCCATTTATAACTGCTGCCTATCAACACATCGGCAGATAGTTGTTTAAAGCTAACCGGCGTTGTGCCCATCGTTTGCGTTCCATCTACGATAAATATAACTCCATTTTCCTTACAAAAGTTTCCGATTGTTTCTATATCTACTTTAAATCCGGTAAGGAATTGTACATGGCTGAGTGCGACAATTTCAATCTTTTCCTGCTGTATTTTTTCAATAATGAATTTGGTCGGAATATGAAATCCGTCAGTATCTTTCACTTTGTATATATCGAAATTCCCCACCTCAAAAGGCATATTCAAGGAGGGATAGTCTGCATCATAAAGTAAAACTTTTTTTAATTTTCCGGATAATCCTTGCAGTACGGAGGATAGCGCAAAAGAAAAATTGGGAAGAAAAGCAACTTCATTTTCATTTGCATCAAAGAGAGTTGCCGCATCTTTTCTTAATTCCGGTAAATTATGTTCCATCCAGATATGAAAAGCTGTAGTAGAATTTAGAGCTGCTTGTTCCAAAAAACCTTTAGCTGCATGAATTGCTTCAGCGGAAAGCAAGCCTGTGCCGGCCGTATTTAAATAGATTGATTGCATAAAAAAGTTACTAAGAATAATAAATAGAGTGTTAAAAAAAACTGATAAACCTAAGATTATCTTTCTTTTATAGAACAGTGAACAAAAATAAAAGTTTGAAATGAAATGAGCAATTTAAAATAAGATATTCATTCATGGATTAATAACATCTCTGTTTTGTTAAAAAATCTTTGGCTTGCACAATCATATCAGGCATAAAGTTATCGTACGCATTTTGAAATTCATCATAATGTGTAAGAAATGTTTTGTAAGCTGCGTTTGTCCTTTCTAAATATTTTGCTCGCCTGAATACGCCGTTGAAGGAATTTCCAATACCCTTTTTTGTATGATAATTATAGAGCCAGTCCTCTTTTTTCATGTAATAATATATTCTTTGAAAATTTTCAGGGAAAAAGGCTGTGTTTTGATCTAATAAACTATAAATATCTTGACTAAACTGAGCCAAAGTGGAATCAGGAAAAATTTGAGCGTCGGTAGCTAAAAAATGGTCATAGACCACATCCAAGAATACGCCGCAATATCTTCCGGTTGTAGGACGTAAATACTCTTTGGCTTTTAGCGTTGCCGGATGGTTGTCCGTGAAAGTATCAATTTTATGATGTAGCTCAATGCCGTGTTGTATGCCGGATGGAAATTCTTCTTTCTTGTGGCCGCGCATAAAATCGGTTATTAAATTTCCGGTTAAAATCTTAGGATTTCCGAAAGAAAGATAAGCATGGGCTAAGAAATTCATTTGATTAAGGTACAGTTAAATTTTTTATCTCTCAAAAAAATCTATCTTTGTCTCATGGTAAAAAAACAATCTTTTACACAAAAGATTTTAGCAACAGTTCTGTTGTTGTTGTTTCTGTTTGCCATTACGCCACATATTTTTGTGCATGATGTGCTCGAAAAACATCATGATACCATTGATCATTTCCATACTGATACAGAAGTTAGTTCTCATCATATTCATTGCCAATTTTTGAATGTGGTTATTGCTCCTTTTTCTGTTGTACATAGGATTACATTAGTAGATATGCCTAGTATGAAGACCCGGTATGTGGAGTGTTTCATCTCTTTTCAACCTGTTAAGGAATTTGTCCATTTTTCTCTTCGTGGCCCGCCTTTGTCCTAATCTTTTTATGACATAGATGAAAGAAAAACTTTCAATTTTGAAAGTTTGAAGGTGTAGTTCCCTGTTTTTAGGAGCTATGAAGATGTGTTATCCTATTTAGAATACATTAATAAATAATTGATAATGAAAAAACTTATTTTTCTTATTGTGGCAGTAATGTGCCACTTTGCAGGAAATGCAGAAAATATTAAAACAGAAGATAAATATACATACCGTTTAACCGGGCATATTACAAGCAAAGAAACCGGAAAGCCTTTAGTGGGAGCAACGATTTATTTCCCCGATTTGAAAAAAGGAGCAATCTCTGACGGACAAGGATATTATGAAATAAATGGTTTACCGGCTGGTGCATTTTTAATTGAAATCAGATATGCCGGTTACTCCACTATTTCTAAAGTAGTCAATATAAATACTAAGACCGTAAAAGATTGGTCTTTATCTCCGGCCATCATTGAAGGTCAGGAAGTGATTGTTACCGGAGTGAGTAGGGCAACTAAAGTAGAAAGACAACCGATGCATATATCTGTTATTAACCATAAAGAGTTGTTACAGAAAACGTCAGATAATATAATTGGAAAAATTACCGACGTTCCGGGAGTAAGTGCGATTACGACAGGTCCCAATGTAATGAAGCCTGTGATTAGGGGATTGTCCGCCAATAGGGTAGTTGTTGTGAATAACGGCATCCGGCAGGAAGGTCAGCAATGGGGGGCAGAACATGGGATTGAGATAGATGGTTACAGTGCGGGTTCCATTAATGTCATCAGAGGAGCTTCTTCTTTAATGTATGGATCAGATGCACTTGGCGGAGTGGTGCAGGTTTTACCTCATCGTTCTGCTCCGGAGGGTCATGTGGAAGGGGAAATTATAGGAAATTATCAAAGTAATAATGGGTTATATGCTGTTCATGCGGCGATAAGAGGAAATCAAAATGGTCTCACCTGGCATGCAAATGCAACTCAAAAGGCAGCGCATGATTATAAGAATAAATATGATGGATATGTTTTTAATTCTAAATTTAAAGAAACTGATTTTGAAGCGGGTGTTGGGTTAAATCGTTCTTGGGGATATAGTCATCTTTCTTTTTCATCTTATGATTTAAAGCTGGGATTGCCGGAGGGCGAAAGGGATAGCGCAACCGGTGAGTTTTTGAAAGAAGTGAATCTCGATGATAATGTAGTAGAAAAGATAGCTTCGGAAGATGATTTTAAAAGTTATAATCCTTTTATTGGACGGCAACGTGTTCAGCATCAAAAAGTGACTTGGGATAACAAAATCTATCTGGGGAGTAGTTATCTGAGTGCTACTTTCGGCGTGCAGCAAAATAGAAGGAGAGAATATGTAGATGTGCTTTCTCCTGAGACACCGGGGTTGGATTTGAATTTGACTACTCTTAATTATAATCTACATGCTGCTTTAAAAGAAATAGCCGGTTGGAATATAACAGCCGGAGTGAGTGGAATGTGGCAACAAAATAACAATCGGGGAACAGAGTATTTAATTCCTGATTATAAATTATTTGAAGTAGGTGCTTATGGTATTGCCAGGAAGACTTTTGATAAGCTAACAGTTTCGGGTGGATTGAGAGTAGATTGGCGGAATATAAAGGCAGAGGCTTTAAGCGAGAATGGTAAAGAACATTTTTCTGCTTTTGATAAGAAATATTATGCCCTTTCAGGAAGTTTGGGCTTGTCCTATCAATTCAATCGTCATTGGGTTCTTAAAGCCAACCTGTCCAGAGGCTTTCGTGCACCATCTATTCCCGAATTATCTGCCAATGGCGTGCATGAGGGAACGGTTCGTTATGAAAATGGGAATATAAATTTAAAACCGGAAGAAAGTCTTGAATTGGATGCAGGTCTGGCTTTTGAATCTCAACATGTGTCTGCAAGTATTTATGGATATATTAATAATATTAACCATTTTATTTATTCCAGGAAATTGTTGACTGTTTCCGGGACAGATTCAATTACAATGGTCGAAGAGCAACGTTTCAAGACATTCCAATATGAACAAACCAATGCCCGTTTATATGGAATGGAAGCTTCCATAGATATTCATCCACATCCTTTGGACTGGCTGCATTTTAAAAATACGTTCTCTTATGTAAGAGGAATACGCGTAAATGGAGCTGATTCTTTAAGGAATTTACCTCAGATTCCGGCGGCTTCGTGGACTTCAGAACTAGGATTTCGTCTTTTACCTAAAGGGAAGATATTCCGTAATCTGTTTGTGAATCTTAGGTTGGAAAATACTTTTAGACAAAATTATTTTATGCAGACCTACCATACAGAAACTACAACTCCGGCATATACGCTTTTTGATATAGAAGCAGGAACCAATATGCTTAATAAGAAGGGGAATGTATTATTTAAATTATATTTTACCGTAGAAAATCTAACAAATGTAGCTTATCAGAATCATCTTAGCAGATTGAAATATTTGCCTGTTAATCATAAAACGGGAAGAGTAGGAATCTTTAACATGGGCAGAAATTTTAGTTTTAAAGTAATTGTTCCTTTAAAGTTTTAAAGACATTATCGGTCAGAAGGTTCAAAACCTTCTGACCGATATCTTATCTTGTTCTAATTTCTTTTTTCATAAATAATACATAGGAAATAGCAAAACAGACAATTGTTACTGCTATGAGTCCTGTCAGCTGAGGCCATACAATGAGTAGGCTTTGTCCTAAAGGCAGCGGACTAGGAATAGCACCGTAAGTTTGTGCCATGGATAAGGGGCCAAGGCTTCTAACGGAAGGCAGCAATAGGGTAGAAGTTGCATCACTATAGAGCTGTGAAGGTGTAATCTGGAATAATTGTACTGCTAATTCTTTCTTGTGAATATACTTTCCGGGAGCAGCCATTCGGGGCGCCGGTACTAATGCTGTAGCTATTACTTTTATAATCATTGGATAAAAAACAGTAAAAAATAGCCAAACGGCGATGGAAGTGAGTGCAGAGGTGGCTGCCTGTCGGAATTTTATTGAAAATAAAATTGATAAATTGAGCCAGAATGCAATATAAAGCACACTTATTAACCAAAATGCAATGATTCTCATGAACTCTCCCGGAGAGGGAGGAATGCCAATAATAATTAATCCAAATCCTATAACTAACAATGTTAAGGCTAATAACAGCGAGCCAATGACAATTAAAGAGGCAGTGAATTTTGCGTTAATAATGTAGTCTCTATGAATGGGTTGTGCTATGATTCTGCTTAATGTACGATTATTTAATTCTGAGTTGACGGCGTCAAATCCCAAACTTATTCCTAATAAAGGTCCCAAAAAGGTAATAAACACATGGAAGGGGGGTAAAGTTCCTTCCGAAAGGGTGAATAATTTCAGAAATAAAAATGAGCTGTTGGGATCACTGGGGTCAACACCATGTACTGCCAGATTGGTGAGAGAAGTATAGAGTGCTCCCATACAGGTCAAAATCATAATAATTCCCAGTATAATAAATTTCCAACTCCGTACCTGGTCCGAAATCTCTTTATATACCATTATCCAGAAAGGTGATTGTATCTTTTTCCTCATGATAGCTTTTCTTCGTTTTCAAAATAACTTTGATAAATTTCATCCAAACCATATTCTTTTTTAGCTAATGCTATCAAATCAATATCATGATGAATAATTTCTTTGGAAATGGTGGATGATAAATCTTTTAGACAATTGAAGGCAAGTAATTCTTTGTCCTGATGAATGGATCGGATATCTTCACGAGCCAATAGATGTTCGCTGAGTTGAGCGATTTTATCTTGTTGCTTTGGGTTGATTTTTGCTTTAATAAGATAAGGGTTTCCTGAAATTAATTTTTGAGATAAAGTGTTTAAATCCCCTTCTGCAATCAGTTTTCCTTTGACAAAAATACCAACTCTGTCACAGATTTTTTGGACTTGATGAAGATGATGCGAAGATATCAAAACGGTTATTCTTTCTTCCTTACTTAGTTGTACAATCAAATCTAAAAATTCCGTCACTCCTTTGGGGTCAATTCCCAATGTAGGTTCATCAAGAATGATGACTTCCGGATGTTTAATAAGTACATCAGCCAATCCCAGACGTTGAATCATTCCCCTGGAAAATTTTCCTACTTTTTTATGAATGTCTTCCTTTAGACCCACACGTTCCAATAGATGAAGTGCATCTTCTTTAGCTGCTGCCAAAGGACATTTATTGAGTTGTGCAATAAATAAAAGATTTTCCAAGGCTGTCATATTATCATAAAACCCCACATTGTCTGGAAGATAACCTACTTTTTCTTTTACTTTGGCGGGTTCTCTTTTTACATTAATATCACAAACGTAAGCTTCTCCCGAAGTAGGCTCAGACAATCCGAGCATCATCAAAATTGTGGTTGATTTTCCGGCCCCGTTGGGCCCCAGAAGACCAAAAATTTCTCCTTTTTCTATAGTCAAATCAAGATGGTCAACTGCAGTGAGTGTATCATATTTTTTAGTGAGGCTTTTTAGTTGAATCACTTTTTTATTTACATTGTTTTCCTTCATTCTTACCTCCTGCCGTATTTTTTAAATAAGAAATAAACACAACCCAAGGCAATCACAATGATAAGAATACCCATCCAACCCCAAATAGGCGAAGTTTTTACGGATATTCTGAATTTAGCCTGAGAGGAGGCGTTGTCTGTTTTTGCTTTAATGGCAGTCACATAATCTCCGGCAATGGCCTGATCGCTGGCAGCTATTTTTGCGGTTACTTTAGCCGTTTTGCCAGGAGCTATTGTAGCTATCTTTTTAGGATCAAAGCTGACTTTCCAGTCGGCAGGAGTAGTGGCATCTAATGTTACTGATTTTAATGGAGAAGAGCCGGTATTTTTGATGGCAAGTGTAAGCTCTTTAGAATCTCCGGCAGTAATGTCGGTACTTAATCTTCCTGAAGGAGTGGATAATGAAATGTCATAAGATCCGGTGATGGAAACTGAAATCTCGGATTCGGCAGAAGTATTCGTCGAACTGGCAAAAATGGGTATTTTATATGTGCCTTTGGGTGCCTGAGAAGGGGGGTGAACCTCAATAGTCATGTTTTGAGAGGCATTGGGATTGATTTTTACAGAAGAAACTCTTTTATAATTGGCTTTAAAATTTACTTGCCATCCACGAGGGGAGTGTGCTCTAAAAGCATAAAATGCAGTATCGGCAGTCGCATTTTTTAAAGTGGCATTGAAAGTAAAGTCTGTATTGGCAGCGCCTTCTAAATTAGCTTGTTTTATGGTGAATGCACTTTCATAAGATCCGGATTTAGAAACATTTACAGTAAGACCAAGGTCGTCATAACCGCTTGCTCTTATATGAAAACGGTATGCTCCTTTTTCTACCTTTAATGGAACTGTTACTTCTAAGGATATTGTTTTAGATTCATTGGGGCGAACTGCTAAACGATCTATTTCCCAACTCCCCGATTTAAGGGTATAATCCCAGCCGTCAGGTAAGCCATACAGCGATATTCGTACATCTCGAATGGAACTGGTATTGTTAATGAGCTTAATGGAGTAATCTATTTTTTGTCCGGGCGAGACCGTGATATTGGTGTAGGGCGTGTATAATGCTACCGCTTTGGCAGTGGTCTGTGAGGGAAGAAAAAAGAGGATTCCCAAAGAAAATAGTAAGAAAAGTTGTTTACTAAAAGTTGAGCTTTTTTGCATGTAGTTTCAATTTTAAGATTAATAAAAATATATAATGAGATACGCTACGCGTAATTTATAATCTTAATTATAGTACTGATTTTATTGTACTGTAAACGACAATAGTAGGTCGAAACTGGCCTGCTCGTTTTGTAAAAACAAAGCTATAAAAGCTAACTTTTATCTTCTGTTAGTATTCCGTTAAAAGGTGTTATAACTGCGTTAAAAAATTATATGTATTGAAGCGGTTGCTTTCGGTATTATTTATGAAGCTATAAAATGGAATGTTTTATTTCAATTTTTTATTTTCTTTATGCCGGGTTGCATCCCGATTTGTTTTCTTATTAAAATTTTTTTCTAGTGCTTTTGTTAGATCTATTCCTGTTTGGTTAGCCAGACATAAAAGAACCCATAATACATCCGCCATTTCATCTGATAATTCCTTGTCTTTATCGCTTTCCTTGAAGGATTGTTCTCCGTATTCTCTGGAAATGATGCGAGCTACCTCGCCAACTTCTTCGGTTAAGATAGCCATGTTTGTCAGCTCGCTAAAATATTTGACACCATATTCTTTAATCCACTGATCTACTTTCACTTGGGCTTCTTGAATGGTCATAGTGAGGGGAATTAAATTGTTTCAATTTGTAATTGGTCGTATGACAGGAATTTTCCTTTGGGTAGTTTTTGTTGTATTTTTTGATAGGTTCCCATTTGGTGACTAATATGTGTAAAATAAGTAGTCTCTGCATTCACTTCATTAGATAATTCTACGGCTTCAGATAGTGTAAAATGGGAGATGTGCTTTGGCTTTTCCCTTAGTGCATTTAATACAAGCACCCGGGAATTCTTCATCTTTTTCTTTTCTTCAGGAGCAATATAATTTGCATCCGTAATATAGGTGAAATCTCCAATTCTAAATCCGACAACCGGTAATTTATGATGTAAAACATGAATAGGGGTTATTTTCAGTCCTTTTATGCGGATAGGTTTTTTTTTGATAGTCTTTAGATTGATTTGAGGAACACCCGGATATTTTTCGGGAGCAAAGGCATAAGAAAACTCTTTTCGAATAACTTCCTGGGTCTCTTCCATGGCATAAATATCTATTGCTTCTTTTTGGAAAAAGTTAAATGCACGCACGTCATCCATTCCTGCTAGATGATCTTTGTGATGGTGTGTAATGAGAATGGCATCTAAATGTTTTACCTTTGTACGAAGCATTTGATATCTGAAATCGGGAGTGGTGTCAACAACGATATTTATTCCTTCATGTTGAATAAGGATACTACTTCTTAATCGGTTGTCTTTGGCATCTGAGGAAGTGCATACCTCACAATTACATCCAATCATTGGGACGCCTTGAGAAGTTCCTGTTCCTAAAAAAGTGATTTTCAAAATAGAGTAGTTGAGTATTTATATAGATAAATTATAAAATAATTATTTAGGTTAATAAAACTTCTTTTCTGCTTCTAAAAACTGTTGTAAATAACGTTTGGATTCCGGACTTAATCGGTTGTTGTCTATTTTTAAGTTAGGCAGCAGGTCGGAAATTGCGCCAATACGCCCTTCTGTATCTAAAAACCTATTAATAACAATTACTTTCTTGTGTTCTAATACACAATAGCCACTGCTGAAATTCCCTTTCTCAAAACGTATGAGGTATCCGGCTTCTTCCAGTAAATTCTCCAGTTTTTGTAATTTCTCTTTAATCCTTTTTGCAGACATTTTTATTAACTTGTAAAACAAAGCTAATAAAAAGTATTGGTTCTTTAAGGTTGATACAAAAAGGAATTATCTCTTTTATTTAGCGACTGTAGTTTGGCGCTTCCTTAGTAATAAAGATATCGTGTGGATGATTTTCCTTGATGGTGGCAGCAGATATCTTGACAAATTGTGCATTTTGTAAATTTTCAATAGTCTTAGAACCCGAATATCCCATTCCTGCTCTTAGTCCGCCGATAAACTGTTGCATGACTTCATTTAGATGACCTTTATAAGGTACTCTTCCAACGATGCCTTCCGGTACTAATTTTTTAATATCGGATTCTACATCTTGGAAGTAACGGTCTTTACTTCCTTCGGCCATAGCTTCTACAGAGCCCATTCCACGGTAAGTTTTGAATTTACGTCCTTCATAAATTACCGTTTCTCCCGGACTTTCTTCTACACCTGCCAATACAGAACCTGCCATGACGCAGGATGCGCCTGCAATCAGAGCTTTTACCATATCTCCGGTGTAGCGAATGCCGCCATCTGCAATAACCGGAATGCCGGTACCTTTCAGTGCAGATGCGGCTTCCAAAATAGCTGTTAGCTGAGGCATTCCTGTTCCGGTAACTACCCGTGTAGTACAAATAGACCCGGGGCCTACACCTACCTTTACGGCATCTGCACCCGCATCAGCTAATGCCTTCGCGCCGTCTGCGGTTGCAATATTTCCGGCAATGATAGGCAATGTCTTAAAATGCTTTTTGACATTGGCTAAAGCATCCATTACACCTTGAGAGTGGCCATGAGCACTATCCAGACAGACGATATCTACTCCTGCTTTAACTAATGCTTCTACGCGTTCAAGCATGTCATTGGTTATGCCGACAGCTGCCCCAACCAATAATCTGCCATATTCATCCTTAACGGCTTCCGGAAAACTCTGTACTTGTAAGACATCCCTATAGGTAATTAACCCAATTAATTTTCCGCTGTTGTCAACAACCGGGAGTTTTTCAATTTTATGTTTTTCCAGGATACTTTCTGCCTCTTTCAGTGTAGTCCCTTTGGGAGCCGTAACCAAATTTTCTGAGGTCATTACCGCACTCACCTTGTTGTTTAAATTAGTTTGAAAGCGGAGATCTCTATTGGTGAGGATACCTGATAGTATATTGTTGCTGTCCACAATTGGAATTCCACCAATATGGTTATCCTTCATTAAAGAAAGGGCTTTTCTTACGGTTGCTCCTTCCTTCAGTGTTATAGGATCAAGAATAAGCCCATTTTCGGTTCTTTTTACTTTTCTAACTTCCTTTGCCTGATCCGCTATTGACATATTCTTGTGCAGAATACCTAAACCTCCGGCTCTTGCCATGGCTATAGCCATTTGCGACTCTGTTACTGTATCCATAGCAGATGAAAGCATGGGGGTATTTAGACGGATATTTTTCGTTAAGTTAGAAGAAATGTTTACTTCTCTTGGTAGTACTTCAGAATGGGCAGGAATCAATAATACATCATCGAATGTAAGTCCTTCCCCTATGAATTTTGCATCTTTATCAGGCATAGCAATTATTTTTATTTGAGAAATAATTGCATGCAAATTTACGTATTTTTAATGGAACTGAATTTCTTCTCCTTAAAAAATGACGTTAAACTTTGTGGCTTAAATGATGCTATACCTTTTCCCGGGCATGGATTGAATTACACCTTGCAGTTCTAAATTCAAAATAGCAGCAGCTATTTCTGAACTGTTATAGTTGCTTTGTAATCTAATATCATCAATGTGTACTCCCTTTTGACCTGTAAGAATATCGATAATGGATTTTTCTTTTTCATTTAACTCTAAGAATAATTGCTTTTGTGTTGTTCGAGGGGTTGTCGTTTGGGGTTCTCTCCAGTTCATTAAATACATAATATCCTGCGCATTGGTGATTAAAGCTGCTTTATTATTGCGAATGAGCATGTTACAACCTTCGGAATATTTATCATTAGATCGTCCCGGGAGGGCGAATACATCTCGGTTGTAGCTGTTTGCTATTTCGGCAGTGATGAGAGAACCTCCTCTTTTAGCCGATTCTATCACAAGCGTAGCATCTGCTATTCCTGCAACGATTCTGTTTCTGCTGGGGAAGTTTTGTTTGTCAGGTTTAGTGCCGTGTCTGAAATCAGTAAGCAAACCACCATTTTGTAGCATTTCTTTAGCGGTGGATATATGCTGTGCAGGATAAAGTTGATCCAAACCATGCGCTACAACACCAATCGTCGGAATATTGTTTTTCAAAGCAGTTCGATGAGCTGTGACGTCTATTCCATAAGCCAAACCACTCACAATAAGTATGGATAAATCCTTTAATTCTGAAATGATTTTATTGCAGAGTGTCTTTCCATAATCTGTAGCATGTCGTGTTCCTACAATACTCAGGATTTTTGTCTCATTAAGATTTGCATTTCCTTTATAGTATAGCAGGATAGGGCTGTCATTGCAATATTTTAATCGTTTAGGGTAATTCTTATCGGTAAAAAAAAGTGGAGTAATATTATTTTTTTTGATAAAAGCGATTTCTTTTTCTGCTTTATCAAAGTCTTTGAAATTTTTAACTGCTTTAGCCCTAACTACACCAAAGCCATGGATAGCGTCCAATGTTTTGAAGGGCGCATGGAAAATATTTTTCGCAGATCCAAAATACTTAATTAACTGCTTCGCCAATACATCTCCGATATTGGGAATGAGCGTGAGTGCTATTTGATATTTTAGCTCATCAGTATCTACCTTTTTATCCATTGAGAAAATTATTAAAAACAAATAGAATGCAGATATTTTATGATGTCTTATGTTTGTCAGGATGCTAAGATTATCAAAGCATAATTAATCATCGCCAATCATAAGTATCTGCGTTCTATATTGCGTTCCATAGCTAATGCTTTATTTCTCCATTTCTTTTAATTTTAACTGCCATTTCCATGCAGTGTCCATCATCTCTTCTATGCCTTTTTCAGGGTTCCAACCTAGTTTTTTGCGGGCATGTTCATTATTGGCGTATATGGCAATCACGTCTCCCGGACGGCGGTCTCCGGTGGTGTAATTTAGTTTCACACCGCTCACTTTTTCAAAAGCTTTGATGGCCTCTAGTACAGTGACACCATTGCCTGTACCCAGATTGAAGATTTCACATTTATCGTTGTTTTTTTCTTCAATCAAATATTGAATGGCTTTGGTATGTGCATTGGCAATATCCATCACATGGATGTAATCCCGAACACATGAACCATCTCGCGTATCATAATCTGTTCCAAATACAGTCATTTTTTCTATTTTTCCTATAGCGGTCTGGGTAATAACAGGAACAAGATTGTCAGGTTTTCCTAAAGGCATTTCTCCTATTTTAATTGAAGGGTGTGCTCCCGCAGGGTTGAAATAGCGTAAAAGGATGTTATTGGTATTGTTTACTTTTGAGTAATCCCTGATAATGTCTTCCCCAATATGCTTGGTACGCGCATAAGGACTTTCAACTTCTCCCATTGGGGTGGTTTCTACAACCGGAAGCTCTTCTGCATTTCCATAAACAGAACAGGAAGAAGAGAATACAAAATTAGAAATATTATATTCTTTTACACAAGTGAGTATGTTCACCAGAGATTCTAAATTATTATGAAAGTACAATAAAGGTTTTTCTACTGATTCGGGTACCGTTTTGAAAGCTGCAAAGTGAATGATTCCTTCAATATCTTTGTTCTCTTCAAACACTGCTTTGGTTGCTTCCAAGTCGCAAAGGTTAACCTGATAGTTCTTTATCTTTTGACCTACAATATCTTCAATATTATCAATTAATGTAGTGGTAGAACGAGAGTTGTCGTCTATAGAAATGACATTATATCCATTATCTATAAGATCAACGATAGTGTGGGATCCTATGTAACCGCAGCCACCGGTTACTAATATTTTTTTACTCATATTGCTAGTTGATTTAGCTTGCAAATTTAAGCATTTAATTTAGAAATATTTTTCAGGTGGACTAGAATGAGGCATGGAATAGATGGGAGAAAGCCAATGAATGGTTGTTAAAAACTATCCTTCTCAATTAAGCCGATCGTGTCATACTTAATGAATGCCACTAAATATTCTACTCCATCGGATACCGCCACCTTCTTCATAACTCATCCAGATGAACCAAGCCTTACCGACGATGTGAGATTCGGGTACGAATCCCCAGTATCTGGAGTCTAAAGAATTATCTCTATTGTCCCCCATCATCCAGTAATAGTTCATCTTAAAAGTATAAGAGTCGGCTACTTTCCCATTGATATAAATTTTTCCGTTTTTAATAGCCAGGTCGTTATCTTCGTAATTATCAATAATCCTTTTATATAGGGCAATGTTGGTCAAATTTAAATTTACAGTAGCTCCTTCTTTTGGAATATAAATGGGACCGTAATTATCAGGAGACCATTTGAAATGTGCAGTGTCATGAGGAAAGGTTGCCGGAGAGATAGTAGAGTCTTGCCAACGTGAGATATCTTTCACCATTTTAAACCCACTTAATTTAGCAGAATCGGAAGGTGTAAGATTAAATTTATAGGTGGAGGTTGAGGGATCTGAGTATTTAGGCATCTTAATATTCATATCCTTTAACCGGCGGGGATTAAAAGTACTTCCATCGGTTTGTACCAAATAAATTTTCTGAGAATGAGGCGGAACTTTTTCTCTTGCTCCGTCAATATAGACATAACCATCTCTTACAGATAATTTATCTCCGGGAATACCTACACAGCGTTTGATGTAATTTTCTTTTCGATCTACCGGTCTGGTTACTACGGTATATCCACTATTTTTAATGAAGTCTCTACCATTTCTTCTGATTACAGCGTAATAATCTGCTTCGGGAATTTCTTTGATGACAGAATCCCCGTCAGGAAAGTTAAATACGACCACATCTTCTCTTTCTACATTCCCAAATCCGGGCAAACGATGGTAATCAAATTTAGGCCAGGTGGAATATGATTGTACATTAAGAATGGGAACAGTTGCCATTGTAAAAGGTACGGCAAGTGGTGTCATGGGAACACGAGGACCGTAAGCCAGTTTATTAACAAATAAAAAGTCATGCACAAGTAGCGTCTTTTCCATGGAAGGGGTAGGAATGGTATAAGCTTCAAATAAGAAGGTTCTGATAATGCTGGCAGCAATGATAGCAAATACAGCTGCGTCCACCCATTCTCTTACGGCAGATTTTTTCTTTTTTTTCTTCTTTTTTTTCTTTTTATGTTGAGAACTTACTGTATATGGTTTTCTCTCTTGATCTTTCTTATCCATGGTTTATTGCGTATGAAGTGCAAAAATACTATTCCTTTTTAATCTTGCTTGTTTTGAATAGAAAAGTATCCCTTTTTTTGATTGATGAAATAGTCTATACCAAGCCGATATCCCCAAAGGCCAAGTCCACATATAGAACCTTTGCATACCGCGCCGATATAGCTGTGGTGTCTAAAGCCTTCTCGGGCATGAACGTTTGAAATGTGAATTTCCAGAACTTCTGCAGGTACTGCTGCTATAGCATCTCGTATTGCCACACTGGTATGTGTGTAAGCTGCTGCATTGAGTAAAATACCTTCAACTTCAAAACCTTTTTCCTGTATTTGGCTGACAATCTCCCCCTCTTTATTACTTTGAAAAGAGGTAAATGAAATCTGAGGGTAATCTTTTTGAATTTCTTCGAAGAAATCTTCAAATGATTGATTCCCATATATATCGGGTTCTCGTTTCCCTAATAAATTTAAATTAGGTCCATTTATAATAGCTATTCTCATAGTAAAAAATGCGTAGCTTGTTGATCATTCAATAGCGGGTTAACTTCTTTGAGGTAACTGCTCGGTCGTATTTGGAATAGTTGTTTTTCCAAGGTTTGTAGGACATCCTAAGCCTTTAGGCGTTCTACAAGCGGTCAGTTCTGCCATAAAAAAAAGCCCTATAGCACAAATAATAAATAAAAGTAAATTCTTTTTAGGCATAAATAAAGTGTTGATTTATTGGTTAAAGGTAAACAATTATTAGAAAAATCGACCTATTTTCGCGATATATGAAGAAAGTACACTTTATCGCAATAGGTGGAAGTATTATGCACCAACTGGCCATAGCACTTCACAAAAAGGGATACGACGTCAGTGGCAGTGATGATGAAATTTATGACCCTGCTTTGTCAAACTTGAAAAGATATAATCTTTATTCGGGTGATGGATGGAATACGGATAAGATAACAACGGATTTGGATGCCGTTATCTTAGGTATGCATGCAAGAAATGGAAATCCTGAATTAGACCAAGCAGAAGCATTAGGGCTATCTATATTTTCATTCCCTGAGTATATATTTGAAGAGAGTAAGCACAAGAAACGCGTGGTTGTGGGAGGAAGTCATGGGAAAACGACCATTACTTCTATGATTATGCATGTGTTGGATAAGCAGGAAAAAGACTTTGATTATTTGGTAGGGGCGAAAGTACCCGGTTTTGAAAGTTCTGTGAAAATGAGTGATGCACCTTTGATTGTTTGTGAAGGAGATGAATATCCGGCTTCTGCATTAAAAGAAGTACCTAAATTTTTCTTCTATCATCCGCATATATCCGTATTGAGTGGCATAGCCTGGGATCATATGAATGTATTTCCAACTTACGAGAACTATGTCGAGCAATTTAAGCAATTTATTGAAGGTTTGGCTACCGGCAGTACGCTCATATACAATGGAAAAGATGCTGAACTGAGCCGACTGGTAAAGGAATATGGAAACCACTTGAAAGCGATTCCTTTTGCTATTCCGGAACATAAAGTAGAAAATGGGAAAACGCAAGTTATCTTGGATGGATATGCCGAGTTTATAAGCGTTTTTGGGGATCATAATTTAATGGACTTGCAAGCTGCAGCATTGGTTTGCAGCGAGCTGGGAATCAATTCAGAAGCCTTTTTAACTGCAATTAAGGATTTTAAAGGCGCAGCTCAGCGGTTGGAAAAAATTTATGTAGGGGGAAATACGACGGTATTCAGGGATTTTGCTCATGCTCCGTCAAAAGTAGAAGCCAGCTTAAATGCCGTAAAAGAGCAATTTCCTGATAGGGAATTGACAGCTATCGCAGAATTGCATACCTATAGTAGTCTGAATAAAGATTTTTTACCACAATATGAAGGGAAAATGGATGCTGCAGACAATGTGGCTGTATTTTATGATCCGCATGCGGTAAAGATTAAAAAGTTGCCTTTCATTAGTCCGGAACAAATTAAAGAGGGTTTTAAAAGACAGAATATGGAAGTGATTAGCACCAAAGAAGAATTATTGGATTTTATTTCTCAAAAGGCTGATATTGATGCTAATTTATTGATTATGAGTTCTGGAAGTTTGGGTGGGGCAACGAATGAAGAAATATTGACGCATTGGAAGAATAACAAATAAATATATAGAGAAAGGAAAGATTATAAGAAGGGTTATTCGCTTGTTTTTATAGTTTAGAAACGAAAATCCTTTGAATTTCCATAATTTTTGAGAACTTTACGCCTCAATTATAGACTATGAAAGAACTAGAACTTACGCGCCCATTAGTTTTTTTTGATTTAGAAACCACAGGCACCAATATTGCAAAGGATAGAATCGTAGAAATTGCTATCGTAAAGTTAACACCCGATGGTGAAACAGAAACAAGGACCAAACGAATAAACCCCGGGATACCTATTCCGGAAGAAGCAGCTTCTATACATGGTATTCACGATGAAGATGTAAAGGATTGTCCTACATTTAAAGAAGTGGCCAACGAGATTAAGCAGTTTATAGGAAATGCAGATTTGGCCGGATATAATTCTGATCGTTTTGATGTGCCTTTGTTGGTAGAGGAGTTTTTACGGGTTGATTTGGATTTAGGGATGGAAGACAGGAAAAAGATTGATGTACAAACGATTTTTCATAAAATGGAAAAACGTACTTTGGGGGCAGCTTATCAATTCTATTGTAATAAAAGTCTTGAAAATGCACATTCTGCAGATGCTGATGCCGTTGCTACTTTTGAAGTATTGAAAGCGCAGATTAATTATTATGAAGAATTAAAGAATGATGTGGAAGGACTTTCTAAGTTTACAAAACGGGGAGATTTTGTAGATAATGGACGTCGTATCGCACTGAAGAAAGGGGTAGCAGTTTTCAATTTTGGAAAATTTAAAGGAAAACCTGTAAGGGATGTGTTGAAGAAAGAACCACAATACTATGATTGGATTATGCGTTCTGATTTCCTCTTGGATACCAAGCAGAAGCTATCTAAGATTTATAATGAAATGATGTTAAAATAATCCCAAGAATCAATTTTTTTTTAAAAGCATTATCTATATTCGCTACTTTAAAACCGAACCTATTCTAACAGAAAAACGGAGCTTTTGAAAAAGATTGTCATCATACCTACCTTTAACGAAAAGGAAAACATTATTTCTATCATTAAGGCAGTCTTTGCTTTGGATGCAGGATTTCATGTGTTAATAGTGGATGACAATTCACCGGATGGAACGGCAGAGCTAGTTAAAAAATTACGTTGTCAAAATGAGGATCGGCTTTTTCTATTGGAGCGCAAGGGAAAGCAAGGTCTGGGAACGGCATACATTCATGGATTTAGATGGAGCCTGGATCGCAATTATGAATATATTTTTGAAATGGATGCAGATTTCTCTCATCCTCCGGAAGATTTATTGCGTCTGTATGCGGCCTGTCACGAACGTGGGGCAGATGTTTCCATTGGCTCTCGATACGTAAAAGGTGGGGATACTAAGCATTGGCCTAAAAACAGAATTTTATTGTCTAAAGGCGCTTCTTTTTATGTTCGAGTGATTACCGGAATCCCTATCAAAGACGCTACTGCAGGATTTGTTTGCTATAGAAGGAAGGTGTTAGAAACAATTGATTTAGATAATATTAAATTTGTGGGCTATGCCTTTCAGATTGAAATGAAATTTAATGCATGGAAACTTGGATTTCAGGTTGTAGAAGTTCCTATTACTTTTACAGAACGGCAGTTTGGCGAATCTAAAATGAGTAAAAATATTATCAAAGAAGGTGTTTGGGGAGTCATTGACATGCAATTGAGAAATCTATTTGGAAGAGGAATTAGAAGAGGATAAGGATTAGAAATTTTTTAATGGCTGTAGTTGCCCCGGATTATTCACCACTTTTTGTAATTTTTCCTTTAATAGGTTCATCATCAGGCGATAAAGTAAAAAATGATTTTATTTTTTGTTCCCCAATTTTGAGGAACGGTTTGACCTTATCTTTTTGCATCTACTTCGTTGCAAATCCTTTGCAGTAGGCTACTACAGCTACAGGATTTGACGCCTTGTATCTACAAAAAGCTAAGCCCATGAATAATCCGGGTTAAGTATAGCGTTGTGATATGTTATAAATAAATATTTATTAACATGCATGCTGAAAGACCTATGACTTACAGATATACAGACCTGGACAAACCAACTTTTTATTTTTTTATCTTGCCAATATACCGACCTTTGCAGCCGAAATGAAAGGAATGAATAAAGGTTTGATAGCACTCGCGATAGGAGGGCTGTCTATAGGAATGACGGAATTTTCAATGATGGGTGTATTACCTGATTTGGCAGCAGATCAGGGCGTATCTATTCCTACTGCGGCGCATTTAATTGCGTTTTATGCCCTCGGTGTTGTGGTGGGAGCTCCTATCTTGGTACTTATTACCGGAAAATTTCCTCCTAAGAAAGTTTTGGCAGTATTAATGATTCTCTTTGTGGTGTTTAATGGTCTTTTTGCTATTGCTCCCGGTTATACCTTGCTGGAGGTATCTCGTTTTGCAGCAGGATTGCCACATGGTGCCTTTTTTGGCGTGGGATCTGTTGTGGCCACTTCTTTGGCAAAAAAGGGACGAGAGGCAAGAGCCATATCGGTGATGTTTGCCGGGTTGACATTGGCTAATGTGGTTGGTGTGCCGTTGGGTACTTTTGTCGGGCATCATTATTCCTGGCGTTTTACCTACGGTATTGTATGTTTCCTTGGGCTAGTGACGTTATTATCTATTTTCTTCTGGATGCCGGATATTCCTAAAGTAAAAGATGGAAACCTCTTTGGGCAACTGAAATATTTTTCTAAAAAAAGATCTTGGTTATTGATTGCCGTCATTTCCATAGGAACCGGTGGAATGTTTGCTTGGATTAGTTATATAGCTCCTATGGTAATTCAGATTAGCGGTGTGGATCCTGATCGTTTGCCCATTATTATGGTATTGGCGGGATTGGGAATGTTTGTAGGAAATTTGTTTGGTGGTAAACTGGCAGATACAGTTGGAGCAGCCAAGGCTTCTGTCTTTTGTTTCCTGGCGATGGTTTTATGTTTGTTGACGGTTCATTTTACGGCTCAGTTTTATTATTTGGCATATGTTATGTCCTTTATAACAGGGATGATATCCTTCTCTGTTGGTACGCCTTTACAAATGATGCTTATTAATGATGCCAAAGGAGCTGAAACTTTTGCCGCTTCAGCAGGTCAGGCTAGTTTTAATATTGGAAATACATTGGGTTCCTATTTGGGAGGATTGCCTATTGTTTTTGGATTGGCATATAATACACCGGTTTTGGTGGGTTGTGGTTTGGCTTTTACAGGAGCCATGTTGGCCGTTGCTTTTAGACGAAATTCGAAGCAGCATGCTCTTGCAACCGGATAAGAAAGGATAGCGATTGCAAGCCGAAATATTTCTGACTTTAGATTGTTTCGGTATTTATAGGAAAGTTTTCTATTTTTGTTAGAAAGAGGAGGCAAGTTGAAAACAATTTTAAATCAAGTACAATTAGACATCACAATAGAGCGGTTATGTCATCAATTAATTGAAAATCATATTCTATTTGAAGAAACTGTGCTGATTGGTTTGCAACCGAGAGGTGTTTATTTATCGGATCGAATATTTAAAAAATTGAATCTTCTCCTCCCGGATCTTTCTATTCCCTATGGCAAATTGGATATTACCTTTTATAGAGATGATTTTCATAAAAAAGAAAATCGACCGGTGCCAAACAAAACAGAACTTCCATTTTCGGTAGAAAATAAAAAAGTTATTCTTGTTGATGATGTGCTTTTTACAGGAAGAACTATTCGTTCTGCATTAAATGCTATTTTGGATTTTGGCAGACCACAGAAAGTAGAACTTTTGGTTTTGATAGATCGGTTATATGGTCGTCAGTTACCTATTCAGCCTAATTATGCCGGTCGTCAGATGGATGCTTTAATTACACAAAATGTGAAGGTGGCGTGGGATGGAAATAATGGTAGCGTAATTTTGATTGATACCTAAATAGACATAATATATTTGTTATCAGTTTGTTATGTTAATAAAAATGAACCCGGATTAAATTTCTATGATAGAACTGTTCTTCTTCAATTTTTGTTTTTAAATTTGCATTTTAAATGGGGTTATCTGTTAAACATCTGCTGGGGATTAGAGAACTGACACGTCAGGATATAGAACTGATTTTTAAAACAGCAGATAATTTTAAAGAGGTATTAAAGCGACCTATCAAAAAAGTTCCTTCCCTAAGGGATACGACTATAGCCAATTTGTTTTTTGAGAATTCCACGCGCACAAGAATGTCTTTTGAGCTGGCAGAAAAAAGGCTCTCAGCTGATGTTGTTAATTTTAGTGCTTCTAATTCTTCTCTAAAGAAAGGAGAGACTTTTGTGGATACGGTAAACAATATCTTGTCTATGAAAATAGATTTGGTCGTGTTGCGACATGCTGCAGTGTGGGCGCCACATTTTTTAGCTAAGCATGTGGATGTTCCCATCATAAATGCCGGTGATGGTACAGATGAACATCCAACCCAGGCTTTGTTAGATTCCTTTTCGATTAGAGAAAAGTTTGGAGAAGTAAAGGGAAAGAAAGTGGCTATACTTGGAGATATTTCTCATTCCAGGGTAGCCTTATCCAATATCTATTGTCTTCAGAAATTGGGTGCAGAAGTGATGGTTGCAGGTCCGCCAACACTCATTCCCAAATATTATGAAAAGGCATTGAATGTAAAGGTGTCTTACAATTTACGAGATGCTTTGGAATGGTGCGATGTGGCAAATGTGTTACGGATTCAATTAGAACGTCAGAATGTACCCTTGTTCTCTACCTTACGAGAATACAATCGATTTTATGGAATTGATAAAGCATTGCTGGACAGCTTAGATAAAGAAATTGTGATTATGCATCCGGGACCTATCAATAGAGGGGTGGAACTAAATTCGGATGTGGCTGATTCCAAGCAATCTATTATCCTACATCAGGTAGAAAACGGGGTAGCCGTTCGGATGGCTGTATTGTATCTTTTGGCATCAGGAAGAGAAGCTACTTAAAATCAAAACTGAATAAGATGAAAAAGAATTTTGACATCACCAAAGTATCTCGAATCGTAGGTATTATTGCCGTTGTTATACTCTTTGTCGCTGCATATTTACCCTGGGCGCATATCTATCAAGGGGGCTCAATGAAGGCAACGTTAACAGGAATGAATACCATTTCATCTAGTTACAAGCCTGCATTATTGACTTTAATATTTAGCGTGTTGTTTATTCTTACCGTTTTCATTTATAAGTTATGGGTAAAAATTGCCGGAGTGCTTTTTGGTGTGGTTGTTATAGCCTGGGGGGTGAATGTGTATTCTTCTTTTTATTCACATGCAACGCAAATGTATTCTCCTACCCGATTTACACAATATAGTTCTGATACTGCCTTTGGATTGTATATTTTTCTGGCTGCTTCTCTGCTTGTGTTAGTCGCTTCTTTAACTCCTTATTACCCTGAGAAATATAGAAAAGGGTAGGAGAGATCAGTAGGCAAAATGGTTTATTTAAATAAATGAGGAATATTTTGCATTTTTACACTATGAAAGTTTTATGCAACAACCTTGTTTTTGTCTTTTTTATAATGTGTATATTGTTGTCTTGTCATTCGTCTAAAGATAGTCGCATATATACACAAACCTTAGATTCGGGTTGGCAAATTCAGTCTTCAAAAAAGGTTGCTAAGACAGGAACGGATATTTCTACAACAGATTTTACTGCTCGGGCATGGTATGATGCAAAGGTGCCGGGGACGGTTTTGGGAGCTTTGGTTGCGGATAGTGTATATCAAAACATATTTTATGGGGAGAATCTAAAAAGTATTTCCGATAGTGCATTTCAATATCCGTGGTGGTATAGAACATCTTTTAACCTACAAAAATTACGACCAAATCAAGTCATTCGTCTTCAACTCAATGGGGTGAATTATAAAGCAGATTTATGGTTGAATGGGCATATGGTAGCTTCGGGTGATTCTGTTAAAGGAGGCTTTTGTAGATATAATATTGATATTTCAAAATTTGCTCAAGAAGGCACCAATGTGCTCGCCCTAAAGGTATTTAGACCTGAAGCTGGAAATTTAACTTTAGGTTTTGTGGATTGGAATCCTACACCTCCGGATCATAGTATGGGCATTTGGCGTTCAATAGTGTTGCAGGTATCGGGTTCGGTGTCTATCAACAGGTCTTTTGTACAGTCAAAAATAGATACATCCACACTTAATCATGCGGCTTTGACCATTTCTTCTTTTGTAGAAAATCATAGTGATGATACCATAAAAGGAAAACTGAAGGGGCAAATAGGAAAAGACATTCAATTGACAAAAAAAGTTGAATTATTGCCACATTCCGGGAAGAAAATAGTTTTTACACCGGAAGATTTAGGTATAATTAAAGGTAACCCTGCTCGTAGAAGATTATGATCTATTGAATATTGATAATCCCCGATTATGGTGGATTCATACCCTCGGTAAGCCCAATCTTTATGATTTACATTTGTCCTTTAATATAGATGGAATGCGTTCTGATACAGCGTATCTTCAATTTGGCATTCGGCAGGTTTCTGATTATATCAATAAGGAAGGATTTAGAGGTTTTAGGCTCAATGGGAAAAAGATACTCATCAAGGGTGGAGGCTGGGTAGATCCGATGTTGCTAAATGCCGATTCGGCTTATGAAGAAGCCGGTATTGATTATGCGGTGCACATGAATCTAAACACGATTCGAATGGAGGGCTTTTGGGGTAATAATCAGCATCTCTACAATTTATGTGATCAGAAAGGGATATTAATCATGGCAGGTTTGAGTTGTCAATGGGAGTGGGCGCATCTGATTGGAATGGAAAAAGGAGGAAAATATAGTGCTATCGTGACAGCGGAACAAAATGATGTTGCGGCTCGTTCTTGGAGGGATCAAATCTTGTGGTTGAGAAATCATCCCAGTATTTTCTTGTGGATGTATGGGAGTGACAGAATCCCCGATCCGGACTTAGAAAGGAGATATTTAGCTACTTTAAAAAAATATGATACCACACGACCGGCATTGTCTTCTGCCAAGGAACATGTGAGTGAGATTTCCGGTTCTTCTGCAGTAAAAATGCGAGGCCCTTATGATTATGTTCCACCTAATTATTGGTATATTGACTCTACCTATGGAGGAGCCTTTGGCTTTAATACAGAAACAAGTCCCGGACCGCAAATTCCTGTATTGGAAAGCCTGAAAAAAATGATGCCTGTAGATTCATTATGGCCTATTAGTGACACTTGGTTGTATCATGCAGCCAGAGGTGTTTTTCATAATTTTACAGCTTATAACAGGGCAATGAATCATAGACTGGGAGCACCTGAAAATTTAAATGACTATTTGCGTAAAGCGCAATATCTGAATTATGAAGGCATGCGGAGCATGTTTGAAGCTTTTGAAGCGAACCGTTTTGAAGCAACAGGCGTGATTCAATGGATGTTAAATTCTTCCTGGCCAAAGTTATGGTGGCAATTATATGATTATTATTTAATGCCTAATGCAGCATTCTATGGGGCACGCAAAGCGAATGAACCTATCCATATTGCTTATAATTACGGAGATGATAAAGTAATGGTATTTAATAATACGCTTAAAACAACCGAACCTTTGTCAGCCACAGCAACCATATTTAATGCTAACATGAAAGAGGTATGGCATACTACTACAGATATAGATAGTTTGTTAGGGAGAAGTACAAAAAACTTATTTAAGTTGCCTCAAAAATTGGATTTAAGTAACACTTGGTTTTTATCTTTGAAACTATATGGAAAAAAAGAACAGGTAGTTAGCACAAACTTCTATGTATTATCTATGCAAAAAGACCTATTGAAAGAAAAGGGAAGCACTTACTATATTACCCCACAATCTCAATATGCAGATCTTACTTTTTTACAGCAATTAGATGCTGTAAATCTAGAAGTAGATAAACAATTTGAAGAAAAAGGAGATTCTACCTGCTTCCACATTCATATTAAAAACCCTTCAGATAACTTAGCCTTCATGATCCATTTAGGTTTAAAGAACAGTAAAACTTTAACTGCTGTAGTGCCGGTCTTTTGGGATGCAAATTATATTACACTCCTACCTGGAGAGGAACGTCTGATATCCGGTTATTGCCATACCAAAGATTTGAAAGGAGCGAATGCCAAGGTTACCATTGACGGATGGAATATTGAGTAGGGCTTAACTTGTAAAGAAAGTTGTATAATCCGAAAATATAATTATATTTGGGCCTCAATTTACTATGCACCAATCTTTTAAAACACATCTACGGCATATTTCAAACGGCAATGAGAGAGCCTTTCGGCGGTTGGTACATCTGTATTATGATCGCCTCTATCAATTTGCATTTAGTATAGTGAAAAATAGGGAAGATGTAGAGGAGATTATCCATGATGTTTTTTTGAAAATCTGGCGTTTAAGAGAAAATCTTCCCGAAAGCGATAAATTTACTGCCTATCTTTATAGGGCAGTTAAAAATACATCCCTCAATTATTTGAAGAAAAATAACAAAAAAGAAGAGGTGGAACGGATTTATAAGTTGAATCCCGAATTAAAGTCATTACGCACGCCCGAAGATTTGGTGATTAGTGAGGAAACCTTATCCTGTATTAAAGAAGCTATTAATGCACTTCCGCTGCGCTGCAGAAAAATTTTTACCCTGGTAAAAGAAGATGGTTTGAGCTATCGTCAGGCAGCAGAACTTCTAGATATTTCGCCGGCTACCGTGAATGTGCAAATGACGATCGCTTTAAAAAAGCTTTGGAAAACACTGGATCACAACTATAAAAATACGCATTCTTAAAAAAAAACGATTCCTATTTAATTGCTTTCCCTTTTTCAGTTGTCTGTATAAATAGATAAGGAAATAACCTATGGATGACAGACTAGAGGAATTACTCGCAAAATATTGGACCAATCAGATATCTGCTGAAGAAAAAGCGGAGTTGGAAAATATGATGTGGGAGCAGCCCGATTATTGGTTGAAATCGGGATTGTTACAACAACTGGATAGCCGATTGGAGCCTGAAATTCCTAAAGGTGAGGTAGATGAAGTTGTTGATTCTATTCTAGAAAAAGAAAGATTTAAAGGAGTATTAAGGAGAAAAACTAAAAAACGATTTGCTACAAAATTGTTGTTACCGGTTGTGATACTTCTTCTGTTAGGAGGATCACTGTTTTATTTTTTTGGTCAAAATCCGGAAACACAAGTGAGTTGGGAAAAAATGGAAACGGCAAATGGTATCAGAACGTCCATACGCTTGGCAGATGGGACAAAAGTTTGGCTTAATGCCGGTAGCGTTTTAAAATATCCTTCGCATTTTGAAGGGAACAAAAGGCAGGTTTATTTGAAAGGGGAGGCTTATTTTAAGGTGACTCATAATGCGGATCGACCGTTTATTATTCATACAGCGCATTTAGATGCAAAAGTATTGGGAACTGAGGTGAATATCAGAGCTTATGCTGATGAATCATATTCAGAAGCTATTTTAATCAATGGAGCTGTAAATATAATGGTAGATAAAGGAGACGAAATTCGACAAATTCAATTGAAACCCAAACAGAAAATCGTTGTAAACAATTTTTCTCCTGAACATGAAATAGCTGAGAAAAGTGAGACAGAAAAGTTAGATAATGATAATTTGGCAGTGCTTTCCAGGAAAGTGAAACTTGAACCAATTAAAGTATTAGATAGCAATTTAATTGCGGAAACTGCATGGAAGCAGAATACTTTTTTGTTTAAGAATGAAACATTAGAAAAGCTGTCCAAAAGATTAAAGCGGTGGTATGGTGTGGATATTATTATTAAAGATTCGGTACTTGCAAAGCAACGATTTACCGGTCGTGCCGATAATGTATCTCTAAAAAAATTGCTGAAGATTCTTCAAATGATCAAACCTTTTGATTATGAAATGGAGTACAATAAATTAATTATTAAGTAAAAAATAGTATGCGAAATAAAGAAAGGCCACCTTGATAGGGAGAAATAAAAAAAGCGGGAAATATTGGCGTATTCCCCGCGTAGAGAAAATAAATCCTCATATCCCGATAATTCGGGATTTAACTTAATAGAATTGCAATATATGAAAAATCTAGTTACCAGAAGGGAGGTTGTTATGCCTCCCCTGTTTCGAAAGATATTACTTATGACTAAGCTTACGGCGCTTTTTTTACTTTTAGGCTTTATGCAGGTATCTGCTACAGGTCGTGCCCAGAGTACAATATCGGTTCATTTTGAGAAAACGAAAATAGCAAAGGCGTTGCATCATCTGGAGAAAGAATCTAAGTATATATTTTATTATAATAATAACACTTTAGAAGATCTGCCAAGGATAAATTTGGAAGTAAAAGATGCACAACTTTCCGACGTGCTAGACTCTATGTCGAAAGCATTAAATATTAATTTTACAATTTTAGATAATAATCTGATTGTAGTTAACAAGCCGAATGAGGCTTTATTCGTACAAGATGTAAGTGGTCAGATTGTTGATGCGGAGGGAAATCCGTTGGTGGGAGTAACCATTAAAGTCAAAGGAACAAGCACAGGAACCGTTACTGACGTAGATGGAAGCTTTTCGCTGGAAGGTGTTCCCGAGGATGCTACATTAGTAATCTCTTATGTTGGTTTTGAAACAAAAGAGGTGCTTTTAAACGGTAAAAGTGAGTTGGATATTACCTTAACTCCCAGTTCTAAAAATTTGGATGAATTGGTAGTTGTGGGATATGGTACACAGAAAAAGAAAGAAATTACTTCTGCTATTGCCAATGTGGATGCAGAAGATTTTAATAAGGGCGGGGTGACCTCTCCCATGGGACTAATACAGGGGAAAGTCGCCGGGTTGACTATTACCAATACCAGTGCAGGAAATCCTAATGCAGGAACGTCTATTCAGTTGAGGGGGATTACTTCTTTGAAAGGAGATTTAGCTCCTCTGATTATTATAGATGGCATCCCTGGAGGAAATTTGGACTTATTACAACAAGATGATATTGCTTCCATCTCTGTTTTAAAAGATGGATCTGCCGCTGCGATATATGGTACAAGAGCTAATGGAGGTGTCATCCTGGTTACCACTAAAAAGGGAAAAGCCGGAGCTCCTAAATTTTCTTATTCCACCTATTTTAAACATGAAGCGGTTTATAAACGTCCTAATAATCTAACCGCATCGGAATATAGAAAATTAATTGATCAAGGTGTAATTGATGGTAAATATGATATCGGGGCTACGACTGATATGTATGATTCTTTGATTAATAAAAATAATTTATCTCAATATCATTATTTTTCTGCTACTGGAGGAACTGAGAAAACGAATTATCGGGCTTCAGTATATTATAACAAAGCGGAAGGTATTGCGAAACAAAATGGTAGAGAAGAGTTTGGAGGTAGGATAAATGTAAACCAAACCGGGCTTAATGATCGACTTAAAATTCAGCTCAACTTGGCTTCTAATGTGAATAATGCTAACTTATTAGGAGGACAAGTTGGAGACTTTGAACAGGCCGTACAATGGAATCCTACAGCTCCTATACATGACCCTAACGGATATGGTGGGTTTTATCAGTTTGAAGGGTATAATAGTTATAACCCCATGTCTCGTTTGGCTTACAGGGTGGATAAAAGACAACAGCAAACCTTTTCCGGATCCTTGACGGCTACTCTAGATTTGTATAAGGGATTATCAGTTAGTGCTTTTGGCTCTTATCAACGAAATAATTATAATGATCGGGAATATCGTAGTTCCAAGGATTGGACCCAGCGTCCAAGTTCTGAATATCAAGGGATGGCCTATGCTTCTAAGTTCAATCACATCGATTGGCAAAAAACATTTGAGGCGACCTTACATTATAATACTACGTTTAATACGGATCATTCTTTTAAAGCCTTGTTAGGCTATTCTTATCAATATGCCACAGTTGAAGAGTTTAATGTTAATAATAATGGATTCACTTCTGATGCTTATAAAGATTGGAATCTAGGTGCCGGAGCGGCGATAAATAATGATGCCTTACCGAAGCCTGGAATGGGAAGTAATAAATATGATAATACCTTGATTGCTTTCTTTGGTAGATTGGATTATAACTATAAAGAAAAATATTTTGCTCAGGCTATTCTTCGTTATGAAGGATCTTCAAGATTTGGAGCTAATCACAAATGGGGATATTTTCCTGCAGTATCTGCCGGTTGGGCGATTAGTGAAGAATCTTTCATGCAGGATGTTTCTTTCGTTAATAATCTGAAATTAAGGGTTGGATATGGAGAAACTGGAAACCAGGGAATCGATAATTATATGTCTCTAGTAACTCTGGGAACGGGAGGCGTTTATCCCCAACATGGTTCTTTTTATCAGACTTATGGTCCCGCTAGAAATCCTAATCCTAATCTCAGATGGGAAAAGAAGAAAGAGTGGAACTATGGTTTAGATTTTACTCTATTGGATTATAGATTGTCAGGGTCGTTGAATGTATTTAATCGTAATACAGTGGACTTACTTTATAGTTATACGGCTCAATTACCACCTTATGTACAAAATGAAATCCTTACTAATGTTGGAAGTATTGGAAATAAAGGGGTAGAACTTCATATAAATTATGCAGCTATTGATAGAGAAGATTTGGAATGGACTATTAGTTTTAATGGAAGTTCTTTAAGGAATGAAATGACTTCCCTTTCTAATGAAATGTATAAATCTAATTATCTTGAATTTTATGGATTGCCTTCACCTGGTAATCTAGGCCCTGCCATTAGAATTGAGCAAGGTGGAGCCGTAGGTAACTTCTATGGTAAACGATTTGCCGGATTTACCAATGACGGAAAATTTCTTTTTTATAAAGCAGATGGTTCAACCGGTACTGCTGCAGAGATGTCTCAGGAAGATCTAACTGTTATTGGTAATGGGATCCCTAAATATATGGCTTCCTTCAACAGTTATTTAAGATATAAGAATTTTGATTTAACACTCTTTTTTAGAGGGAAATTTGATTATGATATCCTGAACTTAAAACAATTATATTTTGGTAACAAGAATTGGTTGCCAAATAATGTTTTGGAAAGTGCAGTAACAAAGAATAAACACATTACAGATGATCCTCAATATTCTGACTATTATCTTGAAAATGGAGATTTTGTTAAGTTGGATAACGTAACGCTAGGTTATAGTTTTGATATGCAGAATTCCTCTTATGTTAGAAACCTAAGAATATATGTTACCGCAAGACATCTCTTTACGTTTACAGGATATTCCGGTATAGATCCGGAGGTGCAGGATACCGGTTTTGAAACAGGAATTGACGGCAGAGGGTTTTATCCTGCTATTCGTTCATTCACTATTGGGTTAGATTTAGGATTCTAAAAAATGACATTATGAAATTTAATATAAAGAAAGCGGTATACCTGTTTGCTATTCTAGGAACATTCTCATGGACAGCATGTACAGATTTAAGTGAAAATGTATACCATGACATAACAGTTGATAATTTTTACAATAATAAAAGAGAGGTCTTACAAGCAGTGTTAAGACCCTATACGCATCTTCAGGCTTGTATTGCCCCCACAGGACAAAATGCTTATTACTATTTAAGTGAGTTGTCAGCCGATCAACTGGCTTGGCCGCAACGTGGGAGACATGGTTATGATGGAGGGGATCATATTCGTATGCACTATCATAAATGGACGACTCAGGAATCAAGAATTAGAGGCGCCTGGGATTTGTTTTGGACCGGAATTGGTTTCTGTAACACTGCAATAGGTCAATTAGAGACGGTCAATTACAAAGCACTTGATATGACGAAGAAAAAAATGGAATCTTTGATCGCCGAAGTAAAAGTAGAACGAGCTTTTTATTATATGAAAGCTATGGATTTATGGGGAAATTTTCCGATTGTTACTAAAGTTGGGGAACCGATTAACCCTGAAACACGGTCTAGAAAGGAAGTTTTTAAATTTATAGAAAAGGAACTATTAGAAAATATTCCTAAACTTCAACTGCTTTCTAAACAAATGGATGGACGTATTACAAAAGCAGCGGGTTATGCGATATTATCAGAACTTTATCTGAATGCCGAGGTTTGGATAGGTACACCCCGATGGGATGATTGTATTGCTGCTTGCAACAAAATCATTAGCGGTGATGCCGGGGCTTTCAATGGGGTAATGAAATTAGATGAAAATCCCGCAGTTACTTTTGGTAATCAAAATAGACAGTCAAAAGAAAGTATATGGGCTTTTGCATTTAGTAGAAAGGGAGGATTTACTTTTAATTGGTCTGGCTTTTTTATGGGATATTCTAATATGTCTAAAGCCTTGGATGTTGGTTATACCGGCTGGAATGCATTTTGTGTGGTTCCTTCTGCCTTTGATCAATTTCAAGAGAATGACCTTCGAAAAGAAAACTGGTTCCTTTTTGGACCTCAATATGTTTACGGTACAGATATCCCAATTCTTGGAACGGAAGAATGGGCTGATCAGCCGTTGGTTTATGTAAATACCATCCGTCGGGAAAGCGAAGGAGATACAACTTCAGACGGAGGTATGACAGAAGGAGAAGAAAACAGTGGCGCTCGTTTCAATAAATACAAATCAGGTACTTTGGACGATCCCAATTATTGGGAAAATGAATATATTATCTATCGTCTAACTGAAATATATTTTAATAAGGCAGAGGCAATAATGAGGAAAAATGGAGGAAAGGCAACGCAAGAAGCTGTTGACTTAATCAACGCTTCCAGAAAACGCCACTTCTCAGACGCAGATTGGCCTTCTGAGAAATATACTACGCAGACTTTAACAATGGATGAGCTGCTGGCAGAAAGAGGGCGTGAATTTATTTTTGAAGGTAAACGCCGGGAGGATCTTATTCGCTTTGGTAAGTTTACTACGGCTTCCTGGTGGGATCATGAGCCAATGGATGATCCGAATAAGAAACTCTTTCCTATTCCTCACAAACAGGTAGCTATCAATCCTAATTTAGAACAAAATCCGGGATATGGTGAATAAGACAGCGTATTAGTGATATAATTGTTGTTAATAAAAAACTCTCGACAAAAGCCGAGAGTTTTTTATTTTTCAGCTTAAGATTCTGACCAGTTCTTTTAAATCTTCAAACTTGTAATAATGTGGCGTGTCTTTATAAAAAAGGCTTAATTCTTTTAATGTTATCAGTACAATATTTTTATTGGATTGAGCCTGAAAATATTGACTTCTCAAAGGAATCATTAGGCGTTTAAGATAAGCTTTAACGTCATTATTGCTAAATATTTGCCCTGTAGCAGGGTCAATAAAGAATAAGATGGCATTGCGGTTGTTGCCCATCGAAATTGCTTTATCGAATCCATCAGAAAAGTTATTGAAATATCCCAAAAGTAATTGTCTTGGTAGTCCGATGGCATGGACCGGGATTTCCAGACGCTGGCAAAGCACTTGATATAGAATGCCGATAGAAAGTGCATTTCCTTCCTTGCTTTCCAATATGTTATTTATAAAGAAATGTTTTGGAAAGGATTGGTTAACCTCAGTGCTTTTTATATGGAAATGATTGTAAAGCATACTGTTGAGGATGTTTATTTTTTCCAGTGCTGTAAGGTAATTGTTTAATTCCAACCAGACATTCCGCTCTAACTTTTTAATCCTTGCAAGGATATCTTCATGATTCAAATCCGGATATTGATAACGGGCAATAAGTAATGCGCCGGTTAATAAATCCGGTTGATCTTCTGCAGCCCATTCTATAAATGCATCTCGCAAAATCTGAAAATGAACCCGATGAATGAGCATTTCTAAACGTTCCTGCACCGATTCGTTCGGTGTGCGCTCCCATAGGCTTTCCAATCGGGGAATAATACCTGAGCCATAGTCTAAAATTTTGTTGGCAACAGTGGTATAAACCTCATGATCCGGATCGTCTATTAAACGCAGAAGTGCTTCTATTTGCTGTTCATCGGATTCCATTAATAAGTTTTACTTCTTTTTTGCTTTTGACTTTGTTTTTGCTGTCTTTTTCTTTTTCTTAATCGTTCCGGGGCTATTTGTTTCTATAATCTTTTTTACATCATCTAAAGAAAACGCTTGCAACTCCTCTTTGGTATATTTTTCACCGTTTTCTTTCTTTCCCAGTTTAATCGATTTCTTTTTGAATCGTATAAAAGGTCCCCATCTTCCATTTTCTATCGCCACTTTTTGATCTTCCCATCTTTTGATGTAACGATTGGCTTCTTTTTCTAATTTTGCTTCAATCAGTTCTTCTATTTCTTCCTGACTCAGGTTATCAAAGTTATATTTTTTAGGAACATTCACAAAAAGACCATCGTATTTGAGATATGGGCCGAACCTCCCCACGCCTTTAGTTACCGGTTTCCCTTTAAAGCTGGTAATAGGAGCATCGGCTTTTTTTCGTTCCTCAATAAGCTCAATGGCTCTATTTTGATTTACAGAAAGCGGATCTTCTCCCTTTGGAATGGAGATGTATTTTCTTCCCCATTTAACATAAGGACCATATCTTCCGGCACCGATTTTAACACTTTCCCCATCATAATCTTCTAAATCAAAAGGGAGTTTGAATAGATCTAATGCCTCCTCTAATGTAATGGTTTCAATGCTTTGACCGGGTTTTATGGAAGCATATTTAGGTTTTTCTTCATCTTCGGCACTGCCAATTTGTACCATTGGACCAAATCGGCCTAAGCGAGCAACTACAGGCTTTCCGGTCTTGGGATCTGTCCCTAATTCATGTTCCCCTTTGGAGTATTCTGCATGTTCTAAGGTGTCTTCTACCTGATGGTGAAAAGGTTTATAGAAGCTGCCCAGCATCTCATTCCATACTTTACCTCCTGACGCAATCTCGTCGAATTGATTCTCAATTTCGGCCGTAAATCCATAGTCCATGACCTTATCAAAATGTTTGTTGAGAAAATCGGTAACCACTAATCCTAAATCTGTAGGGAAGAGTTTATTTTTTTCTACGCCGGTGTTTTCCTGCTTCGTTTGATCAGTTATTTTCCCATCCTTCAGTTGGAGAATTTGATAATCTCTTTTATGTCCTTCTTTGCTTTTCTTTTCTACATAACCTCTATTTTGAATGGTACTGATGGTAGGAGCATAAGTAGAAGGACGTCCGATATTCATTTCTTCCAGTCTTTTTACCAGGCTGGCTTCTGTATATCTTGCAGGAGGACGATTAAAACGTTCAATAGCATTAAGTTCTACAAGAGGCAGTATTTGACCCTCTTTTAAAGGAGGTAAGATACCTGAATTTTCTTTTTGATCCTCTTCCTCTTTTCCGGCATTATAGACTTTCAGAAAACCGTCAAAGGTGACTACTTCTCCTTTGGCAGTAAGGTAATTATGATGTTCGGAATCTTCCTTAATGGTTGAAATATTAATTGTAGCAGTTGTTTTTTCAGTCAGTGCTTCAGCCATCTGAGAGGCAATGGTTCGCTTCCAAATGAGATTGTAGAGTTTCTGATTTTGTGCATTTCCGACCTGAGTCACGCGTAGGTCGGTAGGCCGAATGGCTTCATGCGCTTCCTGCGCGCCTTTGCTTTTTGTTTTATATTGTCTTGATTTATGATACTGTGCACCATATTTTTTCCCAATAACCTCTTCGGCACTTTTTATGGCAGTCTGTGAAAGATTGACAGAATCTGTACGCATGTAGGAGATATGACCATTTTCATATAATTGTTGTGCTACCCTCATGGTACGGGAAACTGCATAGCCTAGTTTTCTACTGGCTTCCTGCTGAAGGGTAGAGGTGGTGAAAGGTGCTGCCGGTCTCTTTTTTCCGGGTTTAACCTGAATATCTGTTACTGTATAGCTCGCTTCCATACATTGTTCCAGAAATTCTTTGGCTGCCTTATTCTCTTTAAATTTATTTCCTTCTGCCTTGAATACAATGTCTTTTTGTTCTTTGTCTTTGGCTTTGAATAAGCCCTCTACCCTATAATTACTTTTGGATGCAAATTTATTGATTTCACGTTCTCTTTCTGCAAGTACTTTAACCGCTACCGACTGTACGCGTCCGGCAGATAAGCTCTTACCGCTTAATTTACGCCATAAAACGGGCGAAATCTCAAATCCCACTAAGCGATCCAATACCCGTCGCGCCTGTTGGGCATCCACCAGGTTCATATCTACTTTTCTGGGAGATTCAATGGCCTTTTGAATAGCCGTGTTTGTGATTTCATGAAATACTATTCTTTTTGTTTCTTCCGGTGCCAATCCCAATACCTTGCACAGATGCCAGCTTATGGCTTCTCCTTCCCGGTCTTCATCCGTTGCCAACCAAACTTCCTCAGATTTTTTAACTTCTTTTTTTAATTCGGAAACAACTTTTCTTTTATCCGACGAGACACTATAGTGGGGTTTAAAATTATTTTCAATGTCTATGCCCATCCCTTCCTTATTCAGGTCGCGAATGTGTCCTTTAGAAGAAAGTACTTTAAAGTCTTTTCCTAAGTATTTGCCTATCGTCTTCGCCTTGGCAGGAGACTCTACTATTAATAATTTCTTTGCCATGAATTTGTATATTTCAAAAACCTAAACTATATAAGATTTATCTTAAAATCTTTTAAAAAAAAGAACCAAATGGTCTTTTAAATCTTGCAAGTTTAAAGCAATATTATAAAAAAATAAAATTGTGCTAAGGAATTATGCTTTTCGTGTAGTAAATTAGCAGTAATTTAAAAATAATATGGATATAGTAATTATAGGTTCCGGGAATGTGGCTCATTGCTTTGGGCGTTTATTGAAGCTGAATGGGCATCAGATAAAGCAAATTCTTAGCCGAAATGAAGCACATGCAAAAGAGCTGGGAGAAAAATTAAACACTGATTTTGAAACTAATTTTAAAAAAATCTACAGAAATGCGGATGTTTATATTTTGGCGGTTTCTGATGATGCAATAAGCACCATTGCGGAACAACTTTATCTTACAGATCAATTGGTAGTTCATACAGCAGGTTCCATTGAAATGGATGTATTGGAAAACGTATCTTCTCGTTATGGTGTGTTATATCCTTTGCAGACTATTCGGAAAGAGGCGGAAGGAAATAAAAAAATCCCGCTGCTTATAGAAGCGAACTCTGCTTTAGCATTAAATAGGATTCGTTCGCTGGGAAATGCGATTTCCGATAATATTGAGGAAATGGATTCGGCGGAAAGAAGGAAGATGCACTTAACTGCCATCTTTTGTAATAATTTTCCTAACTTTTTAATGACACTCTGTAAATCATATTGCAAACGGGAGAATCTTGATTTTGAACTTTTGTATCCTTTATTGGATGAAACATTTGTTCAGATGAAGAAGCCGCTTGAAGAAACCAAACAAACCGGACCTGCGATAAGAGGAGATGAATCGACAATAGAGAAACATCTTACTTTATTGGAAGAACATCCCGAATTCAAGGAAATTTATCAAGTGACAACAAAAAACATAAAAGATTTTTTTTAGATCTTAATCTCAAGAGTTGAAAATGAATCAATTGAATCTCTTTAAGCAAATTACTACTTTTGTCTTTGATGTAGATGGCGTAATGACAGATGGAAGTTTGCAGTTGTTGGAAAATGGAGAACTATCCAGACGCATGAATGCACGAGATGGCTACGCATTGCGTCATGCTGTTCAGCGAGGTTATCGAATGGCTATTATTACCGGAGGTAATTCGGAAAATGTAAAAAAGCGACTTCAGGGACTTGGCATTCAGGAGGTTTATCTGAGTGTGATAGATAAAAAAGAAAAAATGGAGGACTTTTTACTTTTTAATGATTTGAATAAAAATCATGTGCTTTATATGGGAGATGATATGCCGGATTATGAAGCATTAGAAATGGTTGGTCTTCCCTGCTGTCCGGCTGATGCCGCAGAAGAGATTAAGACCATTAGTAAATATATCTCTCCTTTCCATGGAGGAGCAGGTTGTGTGAGAGATGTGGTTGAGAAGGTTTTGAAGCTGAATGATGATTGGTAAACGGATTAAAAATATTTAAAATGGGCTATTTCAATAAAATAGGAATCATTTCTTTGTTGGTATTGGCAGGGTGTTCCTCAGGTCAGAAACAGCAGAGCCACAATAAGAATAACGTACAAGAAAATAACAAAACCAATCTATCTTCTGTTAACAATGATTCTGTGTATTTTATTTATCCTAAAGGGGGAGAAGTTTTTATCATAGGAAAAACATATACCCTGAAATGGGGAGGGAAAACAGATACTTCCGCTGCCTTGTTTTTGATTGATTCGTCATTGGAATCCAAGGGTGTCTCGGTCAGTATTTCCGACCGCGTTTATGATATTTCTCAAACCGGAGGGGAGAAATATCATTTTTCTCAAAGACTAAAGCCCGGAA
>CAZLDH010000004.1:36912-39224 GCA_964558275.1 uncultured Chitinophagaceae bacterium | reverse complement strand
TT
Organism: uncultured Chitinophagaceae bacterium; assembly: GCA_964558275.1. Lineage (GTDB taxonomy): Bacteria > Bacteroidota > Bacteroidia > Chitinophagales > Chitinophagaceae > FW021-bin31. The sequence goes on along the minus strand of CAZLDH010000004.1, from coordinate 39,222 downwards.
CTAGGGAAAGAATACGATTTTCAAGTTCGAAGGTTGGAAAAATACTTCAACAAAGAGAAAGGGGAAGCACAAAATATACAGTTGGATAAAAGTAAGATAGAGTGGTTAGCAGAAAATCAATCTACGGATACTACTTTTTATCCGGAAAAAATGCAGGGTACGGGACCTTTCCCCCATCTGAAAGGAAAACAGCCGAACCTTTCTCTGTTTGACTCCTTTGAAGATGCTTACTTAAAATTAATGTTAGACCTGACCTTCCTGCAGAAGAAGTCTGTTGAAATGGTTTGTGGAGAAATCAAACGGTTGTATTTAAGTGGGGGATTTATAAAAAACAAGGTTTTTATGGAATTATTACAGGCTTTTCTGCCTGATTGGGAGATAAGTATTGCCGAGAACAAGAGAGCTACGGCTTTGGGAGCAGCATTGGTGATGCATGAAGTGGTCTATGATACACCTCCTCCAAAATCAGTAATTTCTGTTATCCCATTTAAAAAAGAATTAAATCTTCATTTAAATAATTATGAGATTCCTGAGACTATTATCAAATCTTTTAATTTATAATTTTTTTATTCACCTTTTATTGATTTAAACTAAAAAAATATTATGGGCATTTTACTGGGTATTATTTATCATTTTCTGGGTGGAGGAGCTGCCGGCAGCTTTTATATGCCCTATACTAAAGTTAAAAAATGGTCGTGGGAGAGTATGTGGATTGTGGGTGGGTTGTTTTCATGGCTCATTGTACCGCCACTTGCTGCGTGGCTGACGATTCCCGGGTTTTCCGATATTATAAGCAGTACAGCTGGCAGTACTTTGTGGTGGACCTATTTTATGGGAGTGTTATGGGGAATCGGAGGACTTACTTATGGTCTGGGTATTCGCTATTTGGGGATGTCCTTGGGGAATACTGTGATTTTGGGTTTGACAGCGGCTTTTGGTGCATTATTGCCTTCGGTTTATTATGATATATTTTCAGTTCCGGGAAAAATAACTTTTACTCAGATGTTGAATAATACCTGGGGACAGTTCGTTCTGGTAGGTGTATTGGTTTGTCTCATTGGAATTGTGGTTTGTGGGAAAGCAGGTATGATGAAAGATAAAGAGATGACGAAGGCAGAAGAAGAACGCGAAAAAAAGGAGGGTACGGGAGAATTTAAACTGGGTGTGGGGTTGGCAGTAGCCATTGTTTCAGGTATCCTGAGTGCCTGTTTTAATTATGGTATTGAGGCCGGCAGCTCAATGGCTGATGCTGCTGTGGCTTCAGGGATTAATCCCTTGTTTCAAAATAATGTAACCTATGTGGTACTTTTATGGGGTGGTTTGACAACTAATTTTGTGTATTGTCTGTTTTTGAATGTAAAAAACAAAACCTATACCGATTACGGAAACACAAAATCTCCCTTAAAAGCGAACTATCTTCTCTCGGCTTTAGCCGGAACCGTTTGGTTTTTGCAGTTCTTCTTTTATGGTATGGGCGAAAGCAAAATGGGTAATGGTGCCAGTTCCTGGATTATCCACATGGGATTCATCATCTTGATTGCTAACGTTTGGGGATTATTCTTAAAAGAATGGAAAGGCGTAAGTAAAAAGACGTTGGTGACTGTTATCGTGGGTATTCTTGCTATTTTTCTTGCTATTGTAATAGTGGGATATGGGAATGGATTAAAATAAACCGAGAGTGATTCCTCGTTTGGATACAATACGTTTTTTATTTTGTCAACTTGTCTAATAAAGTTATTTTTGTAAAAAACTGTTTATGGAGATAATGAGCGTAGGTAAATTAAAGGCACATTTTTCAGAGGTATTAAAAAGAGTAGTAGCCGGGGAAGAAATTGCTATTTCTTATGGGAAGAAGAAGGAGGTTGTGGCTAAGCTAATACCTAAAGTTGCGAAAGAGAAATCTAAGAGAGAAATCGGTTTACTGGATAAGGAAGGGAAAGTTTGTTTTAAAAAAGATTTTAAAATGAAGGAAGAAGAATTTATTCATTTATGATAACTTATCTTTTAGATACTCATTATTTATTATGGTCAATTGCCGATTCTAAAAAATTGTCTTCTGCTATCAAAGAAATAGTGCAAGACAGAAGTAATGAAATTATAGTAAGTGCAGTCAGTTTCTGGGAGATATCGCTAAAATATGCACTGAAAAAGTTGGATTTGGAGGGATTTAAACCAGATGATCTTCCGGCTATTTGTTTGAAAATGGGTTTTGAAATATGCTCTCTTTCTTCAGAAAATACTAGTACTTACCATCTTCTTACGGCACAATACCACAAGGATCCATTTGATCGGATGCTTATTTGGCAAGCC
>CAZLDH010000004.1:0-36812 GCA_964558275.1 uncultured Chitinophagaceae bacterium | reverse complement strand
TCTTACGGCACAATACCACAAGGATCCATTTGATCGGATGCTTATTTGGCAAGCCATTCAAAATGATTATACTTTGATAAGTAAAGATGTGGCCATTAAGCAATACCGTTCTATAGGACTAAAGCTTCTCCATCCTTGATATCAATCAAAAAAACTTTTCCCCCGGTAGAGCTATTAAAAAAATGAAGGAAGAATCTATTACACCTCTTCCTCACCATTAATAATCTCTTTTATTCTTTTTGTTGTCAGAGATTTAGGGCGTTCCAATGGAAGTCCCAACGCACGATCCCAGCAGAGCGAAGCCAATACGCCAAGAGAACGGGCTACGCCAAATAATACGGTGTAGAATTCATATTCTTCCAGTCCATAATGTACTAATAAGGCACCAGAATGCGCATCCACATTCGGCCAAGGATTTTTCACTTTTCCTAATTCTTTCAATATTCTGGGAACCACTTCGTATATCCTCCACACAACATTTACTAAATCATCCTCCGGGAGATGTTCTTTAGCAAATTCCATTTGGGCGGTAAACCTCGGATCGGTTTGCCGCAATACAGCGTGTCCGTATCCGGGAACGACTTTTCCTGCATCTAAGGTCTCGCGAACATATTTTTCTATTTGTTCTTTGGTTGGTAGTCCGTCTCCAATTTCTTTGCGCATATTCTGAATCCAGCGAATAACTTCCTGGTTAGCCAAGCCGTGTAATGGTCCGGCAAGACTGTTCATCCCTCCGGCAAAAGCCAGGTAAGGATCGCTTAGGGCAGAACCTACCAGATGGGTAGTATGTGCACTGGCATTACCTCCTTCATGATCTGCATGGATAGTCATATACAGCCTCATTAATTCACGGAAATCTTCATTCTCAAAACCGAGCATATGAGCGAAATTCCCAGCCCAGTCCAACTCAGGATTAGGCTCTATATGTTCCCCATTTTTATATTTCCTGCGGTAAATGTATGCTGCTAAACGAGGAAGACGGGCGATAAGGTTGGCAACGTCTTCAAAGGTGTAAGACCAATATTCTTTTTTACTGATTCCATTCTTATAAGCTTTAGCAAAGGTAGATTCGGTTTGCATGGCCATGATACCGATCACAAATTGGGTCATTGGATGGGTCTCGGAAGGCAGTTGATCAATGGCATTGAAGACGTGTCTTGGTATTTGGGACCGTCTTCCCATCGCATTAGATATCTGCTCTACATCATTTTCGGTAGGTACTTCTCCGATGAGCATCAGGTAAAAAAGTCCTTCTGGAAGCGGTTCTTTTCCTCCTTCTGCAGTTGGAAGTTTTTCCTTTAATTCGGGAATAGAAAAGCCTCTGAAACGAATCCCGTTGATCGGATCTAAAAGAGAAGTCTCTGAAACCAGACCCGGCATTCCACGCATTCCCTGATACAACTGTTTTATTTTAACGCTACTAATTTCTTTCTCTCCATGATCTGCTAGAATTTCTTTTATTTCCTTTCCGAGTTCTTCTGATTTTTGTTTAAACTTTTCTTTAATATCCTTCATTCTTTTATATAGTTTTTACCTTTATTCTAAAAAGTGATTTTTCTATAGGCAAATATAAGGAATAAAATATGGAATTGTATTAGCAAATAATGCTTTAGGAGTTAAAGGACTTATAAAGATTTAATGGCAGAAATTGCGTTATGAGTTATTTGGGTGCTTTTCTATAGAGATAAATAGCCAATAATCCGAATACAATATTAGGTATCCAAACGGCAATGAGTGGATTTAAAGAGCCTTTTATTGAAAAAGTAGTAGAAAATTGCATGAAAAGTACGTATAAAGCACTGAGAACTATTCCTAATGCCAAATGCAATCCGCTTCCCCCTCTGGTTTTCTTAGTGGCAATGACTGCCCCTATTAAGGTGAGAATAATAATTGAAAAAGCCGAAGATGTACGTCTGTATTTTTCGATATGAAGGTAATTAAGTGCTTGCGTACTTCTTAATTTTTGTCGATCTATATATTGGTTGAGTTCCTTAGAGGTCATCCCTTCAACGATGTTTGTTCGTTTGATGAGATCTTGTGGAGATATATTCAAATTTAAGACCGTATCGCGAACTTCGGTAACGGTGATATGTCTTTTGCCTATTTCTCTATACATTGCCATACCTGCTTTCCAGCCTTTTTCTTGCTTATCCCAGCGAATATTACGTGCTTCAAGACGTGATATGAGTTTTTGCCCTTCTATTGTTTCTAATTCAAAGCCACTTGCATATTGATCCTCAGGGTAATAAGTGGACATTGTCATATATTGATTACTATCTATCCGTAGATGTAGATTGAATTGTTGATCCATTTCCTTCTTTTTGTCCACATAATTATTTTCAAAAGTGACTTTAATAACATTGGCACGAGGAATAATTGTTCTGTTTGAAATTCCTAATAAAAGCGCAAGTAATATCCCTCCTACCCAATAAGGCCTGAGAAAACGGTGATAACTTACGCCGGTACTCAAAATAGCTATTATTTCGGATTTATAGGCTAGCTTAGAGGTGAAATAGATGACTGCAATGAAGATAAAAAGCGGGAAAAGCAATGCCAGAATATGAGGAATAAAACCCAAATAGTAATGGGTGAATATATACCATGGACTCAAATGATACTCCAAAAAATAATCTACCTTTTCCGTGATGTCAATGACTACAGAAATGACAGCAAAGATGAGGATGGCAAAGAAAAAAGTGCCAATTAATCTTTTGAATATGTACCAGTCAATTTTTTTCATTCGGGTTACAATATAATAAAGTCTGCTTATCTTATCTTATAATCTTTTTTTCATTTTGGGGATGAGTTGGTCTTTCCACTGGGCAAACGTATCTGACAGAATCTGTTGCCTGGCCTGTTTTACTAAATTGAGATAAAAACAAAGGTTATGAATGCTGGCAAGTTGCATACCCAATATTTCTTTAGCCATAAAAAGATGACGAAGGTATGCTTTTGTATAATGCTGGCTTGATGTACAAGGTGTTTGCTTGTCTATGGCACTAAAATCCGTTGCCCATTTTTTATTTTTAATATTGATAATTCCATCTTTTGTAAACAACATGCCGTTTCTTCCATTTCGCGTAGGAACTACACAGTCAAACATATCGATGCCCAAAGAGATGCTTTCCAGTATATCCCAGGGATAGCCGACGCCCATCAGATATCTGGGCTTGTTTTCCGGAAGAATATGGCAAGCGATATCTGTCATCTCATACATCAGTTCCGGGGGTTCTCCCACACTTACTCCGCCAATGGCATTTCCTTGGCAATCTCTTTTCGCAATTTCTTCTGCAGACCATTTTCTGAGATCCTTATATACGCCTCCTTGTACGATGGGAAATAGTGTTTGTTCATATCCATATAAAGCGGGGCTGTTTTTTAGTTCATCTTTACACCGATCCAACCATCTGTGTGTTCTGGCTGTAGATGCTTTAACGTATCGCCTTTCTGCAGGATAAGGGGGACATTCATCAAAACCCATCATGATATCAGCTCCAATGCTCCTTTGTATTTGCATCACTCGTTCGGGCGTAAATAAATGTTTAGATCCATCTATATGCGATCGAAATAAAACTCCTTCTTCCTTTATTTTTCTGTTAGAAGCCAAAGAAAAAACCTGAAATCCCCCGCTATCTGTGAGAATGGGAGCAGACCAATTATTGAATTGATGTAATCCTCCTGCTTTTTTCAGTATATCTGTTCCCGGTCTGAGATAAAGATGATAGGTGTTTCCCAGTATGATTTGTGCATTTATCTCTGCCTTAAGTGTTTCGCTGCTAATCCCTTTCACACTTCCTACCGTGCCTACCGGCATAAAAATAGGGGTAGCTATCTCTCCATGTGCAGTTTGGAGGGTGCCTGTTCTGGCATTGCTTCTTTTAGCCTTATGAGATAAAGTAAATTTCATTGTTTTGCTTCGTGTAAAAGTCGCAAATTTACCGGAAATAGATCATTCTATTGTAATAATAGACATAATTTAATGGGGACTATAAATGAGGATAACTTGAATGAAGTTAAATCAATACTTCTTGCCAATTATTCATCTTCAGGTAAAAGCTTAATTTTACATTTTATTATCATCTCAAAAGATACATGACATTGGAACTAATAAAAAAATATTTCCCTGAATTGACAGATAGTCAGCTTCAAAAACTATCGAAATTGCAACCACTTTATGAAGAATGGAATGCAAAAATTAATGTTATTTCGAGAAAGGATATCCCTTTTTTGTATGAAAAACATGTATTGCATTCTTTGATCATTTCAAAAGCTTTCTCATTTCCTGACAGATCGGTTGTGATGGATATTGGAACAGGAGGGGGATTTCCCGGAATTCCATTGGCTGTTATCTTTCCGAAAGTTCATTTTCATTTGGTAGATTCTCGCGGGAAAAAAATTAAGGTTGTGGATGCTGTAAGTAAGGCTTTAGAATTATCGAATGTCAGCAGTGAACATAATAGAGCCGAACAGGTAAAGCACAAACCTTTTGATTTTATAGTGACTCGTGCGGTGGCGCCGTTATCAAAATTATGTTATTGGGGACTGCCGTTGTTGAAGAAATCACAAAAAGGGAGAAAAAGACCGGCGATAATTGCACTAAAGGGAGGGAGTCTGGAGGATGAAATTAAGGCAAGTGGGCGAAAAGTTGCCCTTTTCCCAATTAATGATTTTGTAAATGAAACATATTTTTCGGAAAAGTATGTATTAGTAGTGGAAAGATGATAATAAAGATTGTAATTTTGCCACATGGTTGAAAAAATTCTTATTATTGATTTTGGCTCACAATATACGCAGTTGATTGCGCGTAAAGTGAGAGCCTGTAAAGTATATTGCGAAATTCATCCTTGTACAAAGCCAGTTGTTTTAGATGAAGAGGTGAAAGGGGTAATTTTGTCCGGAAGTCCTTTTTCTGTTAATGACAAGGAAGCTCCTCTGTTGGATGTGAAGGGATTATTGAGGGAAGTACCTGTGTTGGGAATCTGTTATGGCGCTCAGCTTACGGCAAAGTATTTTGGTGGTGAGGTAGCTCGGAGTAAACATCGGGAATATGGCAGAGCTAAAATGATTCATGATGGAGGCGAGCCTTTGTTCAAAGGAATATCTAAATATAGCCAGATTTGGATGAGCCATGGAGATTCAATTGTGAGCTTGCCGGAGGATTTCAAAACCATTGCGACTACAGAGTCTATTCCTGTCGCTGCCTTTAGGAGTGAAAATGAAGAAAATTATCCTTTCTTTGGATTGCAATTTCATCCGGAAGTCTATCATTCTACGGAAGGAGAAATTCTATTGAGAAATTATTTGGTGGATGTTTGTCATTGTTCTCAGGCTTGGACTCCGGCTGCTTTTGTTACGGAAATGGTGCATAGTATTCGTGAAAAAGTAGGTAATCAAAAGGTGATTATGGCTTTAAGTGGTGGCGTTGATTCTACCGTGGCTGCAAGTCTTATTCAGGAGGCTGTAGGTGATCAGCTTTCTGCTGTTTTTGTGGATAATGGATTATTGAGAAAAGATGAATTTGAACAGGTTTTACAGTCTTATCATGAGATGGGACTGAATGTAATTGGAGTAGATGCAAAGGAGCGATTTTATAAAGCCTTACATGGCGTAACAGATCCTGAGGAAAAAAGAAAGATTATTGGGGGATTGTTTATTGATATCTTCCAAGAAGAAGCCAATAAGGTAGAAGATGCTGCCTTTTTAGGACAAGGAACGATTTATCCTGATGTTATTGAATCTGTTTCTGTAAATGGCCCTTCGGCTACCATAAAATCACATCATAATGTAGGAGGGTTACCTGAAAAAATGAATCTTCAGCTGGTGGAACCATTACGTACTTTATTTAAAGATGAGGTAAGAAAGATGGGCAAGGAAATTGATGTGGCGGATGCTTTTTTGCAACGACATCCTTTTCCCGGACCCGGATTGGGAATTCGTATTTTGAGCAGTATTAATGCGGAAAAAGTACAGATATTACAAGAAGCTGATGCTGTTTTTATCGATAAATTGAAAGAAAAAGGATTATATGATGAGGTATGGCAGGCCGGTGCCATATTGTTGCCGGTGCAGAGTGTTGGCGTGATGGGAGATGAACGGACTTACGAATATACAGTAGCATTGAGAGCTGTAACTTCGACCGATGGAATGACTGCCGACTGGTCTCATTTGCCCTATGAATTTCTTTCAGAAGTTTCCAATACCATTATTAATCGGGTAAATGGTATTAACAGAGTGGTTTATGACATTAGTTCTAAACCGCCGGCCACGATAGAATGGGAATGATTTTTGTGTAAATGTTGAACATCATGAATAAAAAAGCATCTTTTCTATTATTTATAGGACTTACTTTCTTTTTGTCATCCTGTTTTTTGTTTCAAAAGACGCCGCAAAAGAGATTACCGACGGCGCCAGAGAAGGAGGATATTGAAAAAAAATTACCGGAAAATAAATCTGTTACGCATGAGGAAGATTCTCTCCGGAAAGAGAAAGTTCCCGTATTTTATGATATTGCTTTATTTGTTCCGCTTGATATAGATCGGGTGGTGTCCGGTAACTTTGAGGTGGGTAGTGCGGAACCATTGCCTTCTTCTACTGTGGATGGGCTGAGCTTTTATGAAGGGGTATTGATGGCGGTAGATAGTCTGAGATCCGAGAATATTCCGGTGAGGTTACATGTTTATGATAGCAAGTCGGAGAAGATGCCACTTCCTCAATTGTTTAAAAGTGGGAAAGTAGATTCTGCAGATTTGTTGTTAGGAGCGGTACGTGATAATGCATTCCGCAAGGTAGCATCTTTTGCAAAGCAAAAGAAAATTAACTTTATATCTGCCACTTATCCCAATGATGGCGGTGTAAGAGATAATCCTTATTTGTATATTGTAAACAGTACGCTGCATATTCATGCTGTTGCTATGCAGAGTTTTGTTCAAAAGAAATTTGGAAGCAAGAAAATTACTGTCGTTTATAAGAATAATGCACAAGGGAAAAAGACTGTGGGCTATCTCAATGATGCATATAATAATTTGAATTATTTCAATAAAAAACCATTGAATTTATTTGAATGGACCGGAGAAGTTGAAACTCAAACTCAACAGTTGGTTAGCCAGTTGGACAAAGGGAAAAGAAATGTCATTGTTTTAACTACCTTATACCCTGAAGTTTCTCTAAATATTGTTTCGGCCTTAGCACCTTATGGAGAGGATTATAGAATAAGTATTGTTGGAATGCCGACAATGAATGGATTATCTGCGTTAAAAGAGAAAAAATATGCTGGCATTGATATTTACTATGGTAGTGTATTCCCTTATGAGAATTTGGCCGAGTTTCCTGTATTAAAGCGGATGATGTGGAAATATTTTGCACTATATCATGCCAGACCTTCTGAATATGCACTAAATGGTTTTGAAACCATGTTCTATTTTGGACAGTTATTGAATAAAAAAGGACCTTTCTTTAGAGAATATGTGAATAATTCCAATGAGCATTTAGCCACAGAATTTAATTTTCAACCCATCTATAAGAATGGAAATGCCCCTGCATATTTTGAAAATACGCGCATTTATTTTCTTAAAGAAAGGAATGGAAAAGTAACCCCTGCGAATTAGATGCGAATCTAATCACTTTATATCAGCCCGGACAATTTTTTGTAAGGTGCCATAAATTTCTTAAATTTAGGATGAGGAATATGTGGATTACCTGCGATGCATAGCACAATATTAATATTTATTGTACTGTTTTATAAATAAGGCAATAATTGATGATCTATGAAAGAAAGCAAAAAATTCCATCCGGCCGATTCTATTATTGGTCGTGACTACCGCCCTCCGGGAGGACGGGAAAGAGAACGTGCAGATTTCACTACCAATTCTTCCATTTTTCGTTTGATTCCACTAACCATCATAGTTGGTGTGATGGGTGCTTTAGTCGCTTTAGTTTTAGTTTGGCTCATTGGATTTATTACGAATATCCTCTATTATCAAGTCATCGATTTCCATTTACGTTCTCCTAAAGACAATACGCTGGGATGGCTGAGTGTATTGATTCCTATTGTGGGTGGAATTATTGTAGGATTTATGGCCAGATATGGATCGGTGCTTATTAAAGGTCATGGAATACCTGAAGCTATGGAGAATATTCTGGTAGGCGGAAGTAAGGTACAACCTAAACTGACCATTTTAAAACCGGTTTCCAGTGCAGTGAGTATTGGTACCGGAGGTCCTTTTGGTGCAGAAGGTCCTATCATATTAACAGGCGGAGCTTTAGGATCTCTTTTAGCTCAATTTCTGAAACTTAGTTCCATTGAGAGACGTAGCTTGCTGGTTGCCGGTGCAGTAGCAGGGATGAGTGCTATTTTTGGAACGCCGGTTGCTGCTGTCTTATTGGGTGTAGAATTACTTGTTTTTGAGTGGAAGCCCCGGACGATGGTGCTGATGGGGATTGCAAGTGCGGTAGCTGATATATTAAGACATGTTTTCGTCGGACAAGGCTGGATGTCTCCGGAACCCTTGTTTCCGGTAGGGCATGTTCCAATGGGAAGCGGTGCCGGATTAATGGATGCCGTATTGTTGGGAATTGCATGTGGCGGACTTGCATGGGTTGCTACTAAAGCTGTTTATGGGGCAGAAGATGCCTTTAGAAAAATTCCTATTCCCTGGATGTGGTGGCCGGCTATTGGTGGCTTAATTATAGGGGTGGGAGGAATGATTGCTCCTCGTGTATTGGGGGTTGGCTACGATACTATCGCCGATGAATTGGCAGGGTCTTTAACAATGAATACCCTTTTGCTTATTTTTGTTGCCAAGTTGTTGGTTTGGGCGTTGGGATTAGGATCCGGAACCAGTGGAGGTATTTTAGCCCCTCTTTTGATGATGGGGGCAGCTGCAGGCGGACTGATGGGACATGTAATCCCGGGAGGAACGCCAACAGATTGGGCTGTATTGGGAATGGCAGGACTACTGTCTGGTGTTACACGTTCTCCATTTACTTCCATTATTTTTGCATTAGAGTTGACCCATGATATGGATTTGCTGTTGCCTTTACTTATCACCGCAACGATTGCCCATTTTATAAGTGTGTTAATTTTAAAGAGATCTATTTTAACAGAAAAAGTTGCCCGGCGCGGATTTCATGTGTTGAGAGAATATGAAGTGAACACCATGGACACGCTGTTCGTCAGAGATGTTATGATTACTGATGTGTTGTCTGTAGCATCCGGTCATTCCTTAGAAGATGTGGTAAAAATACTCCGTTCCTATACTGAAAAAAGAATTCAAAGGGTCTTGCCGGTAGTAGATAAAGGTCAACTATTAGGGTTGGTGCTTTGGCAAGATGTGATGGAGATGGCTATAGCGCAAAATCTGAAGGGGAAAACAGCCAATGATATCATGATTGAAAAAGTAGTTGTGGCTAATCCTGATGAATCTCTGGCAGAGGTGGCGGACAGAATGAGCGTTTGTGAAGTAGGCGTCATGCCGGTAGTTGAACAAAAAAATCCTACAGAATTGAAAGGACTCATAACACAATATAACCTTTTAGATGCCAGAAGTTGGAAGCTGCATGAAGAAGAACAAAAAGAAAAAGTCCTTCATCTTTCTTGGTTGCATAAATTTATGCCTCATTTGTTTCAGAATTATGCAGGTAAAAAGCATACTAAAAACGCCAATACAGATATGGAAAATGATACGCAATAAAACAAAAGTTTGATGTATTCAAAATGACTTGAGAGAGGGATATAATTTTTTACAAAAATATCTATACAGTTCCTTATTTTTATTTTCGAAATCTACATAAAAAACTTACATTTAGACCAGTAAATAAAAACTAAAAGATACCGTATATGAACAATGCATATTTTCATTTTCCCATGCCGGAAAATGAACCAGTAAAAGATTACGCCCCCGGAAGTCCGGAGCGCTTGGCACTAAAGGAAGAATTGACAGTACTAAAAAACAGAAATACAAACATCCCGATGGTGATTAATGGGGAAGATGTATTTACAGAGGAAAAAGTAAATATTCATCCACCACACGAACTTTCACATACTTTGGGACAGTATTCAAAAGGTACTGACAGCCATGTAAAACAAGCCATTGATGCAGCATTACAAGCTCGTCAGGCATGGGCGGCTACCAGTTGGGAACAGCGCGCTTCCGTATTTTTAAAAGCTGCCGAATTATTGACTACTAAGTATAGGGCTTTGTCCAATGCGGCGACCATGCTGGGACAAAGTAAAAACGTGTTTCAATCAGAAATTGATGGAGTTTGTGAATTAGCTGATTTCTTACGTTTTAATGTTCATTTTCTTAGTGAAATATATAATCAGCAGCCCAATTCCTCAAAAGGTGTTAATAACCGCATGGAGTATCGTCCTTTAGAAGGTTTTGTTGCTGCGGTGACACCTTTTAATTTTACAGCTATTGGAGGTAATCTACCACTGGCGCCTGCCATGTGTGGAAATGTAGCTTTATGGAAACCTTCGGATACTCAAATTTATTCTGCTCATTTTGTGATGGAGATTTTAAAGGAAGCCGGTTTGCCGGATGGAGTGGTGAATTTGGTGTTTACAGATGGACCTGTTTTTGGTGATACTTGTTTGAATCATCCTGATTTTGCAGGGCTGCATTTTACGGGTTCTACCGCTACCTTCAAACATTTATGGAAGCAAATTGGGAATAATATCGATATCTATAAGAGTTATCCTCGCATTGTTGGAGAAACAGGAGGGAAGGATTTTGTTGCCGTACATAAAAGCGCAAATGTGGATGAAGTTGTTACCGGACTTGCGCGAGGTGCTTATGAATTCCAGGGGCAAAAATGTTCTGCTGCTTCCCGAGCTTATTTACCTTCAAATATTGCAGATGAAGTGAAGGAAAAATTGATTGCTGCAATGAAAAGCATGAAGATGGGCTCAGTTGAAGATTTTGGAAATTTTATTAATGCAGTTATTGATGAACGTGCTTTTGATAAAATCAGCGGCTATATTCAGAAAGTACAAGAAAGTGATGAAGCTACTATTTTAGTCGGAGGAAATGCGGATAAGGAAAAAGGTTATTTTATCGAACCAACGCTTGTAGAAGCTGATAAGCCAGATTTCTTGACGATGAAAGAAGAAATATTCGGGCCTGTTTTAACGTTGTATGTTTATGATGAAAATCAATGGGAGAAAACTCTGGATTTAGTGGATAATACTACAGATTATGCACTCACCGGAGCTATCTTCTCTAAAGATAGACAGGTTATTGAAAAAGCAGCTAAAAGATTGGAAAATAGTGCCGGTAATTTTTATATTAATGATAAACCAACCGGAGCGGTAGTTGGTCAACAACCTTTTGGCGGTGCCAGAGCCTCAGGAACCAATGATAAAGCCGGTTCTATTTTGAATCTATATCGCTGGTTAAATGCAAGAACAATTAAAGAAACTTTTGTTCCGGCTACGGATTATAGATATCCCTTTTTGGGAGAAGAATAATACCGAAAGGACAAATAAAAAGATCGAATATTGCAGAGACTACACAGAGAACCGAAAAAAAAACGCTAGAGTTCTCTGTGTAGTCTTTTTAAGAAGTTCTGCCTTTATCTATTGTTCTATTTTACAACAGCCATACTTTCAAATACCCCCATTACTTCTCTAACGTGAGTGGCAGATGCTTTTAATAAAGCTGTTTCCTCTTCATTCAGATCCAGTTCTATAATTTTTTCTACACCATTTTTACCGAGTACAACAGGAACGCCTAAATAGATTTGATCGAAAGCATATTCGCCATTTAACCAGGCACAACAGGGAAATATGCGACGTTCATTTTTACAAATAGTTTCTACCATTCTGGCAGCAGCAGCTCCGGGCGCGTACCAGGCAGAAGTACCTAATAGGTTCACAATCTCGCCACCTCCTTTCTTTGTTCTTTCAATAATTTTATCCAATTTTTCTTTAGCTATTAATTCTGATACCGGAATACCTGAAACGGAAGTGTAACGCGGCAGCGGAACCATGCTGTCTCCATGACCACCCATCAGTACGGCTTCTATATCCTTGGGAGAAACATGCAATTCTTCTGCTATAAAGGCTTTATAGCGTGAAATATCAAGAATGCCGGCCATTCCGAAGACTTTATTTGCTTTGAATTTGGAGGTGAGATAAGCACAATAAGTCATCACATCCAATGGGTTAGCAACTAAAATAATGATGGCCTCAGGAGAATGTTGTACAATATTCTCAGTTACTGTTTTTACAATGGAGGCGTTGGTAGAAATTAAATCATCTCTGCTCATACCGGGTTTTCGCGGTACTCCGGAGGTGACGACAACTACATCACTATTAGCCGTTTTGGAATAGTCGTTTGTTGAACCTGTTAGGCGAGTACTGAATTGATGGATTGCTGCACTTTCATACATATCCAGAGCTTTTCCTTCAGATATACCTTCTTTAATGTCTAATAATACAATTTCTTCCAAAAAATCCTTGTGTGCAAGCACATTAGCGCAAGTTGCACCTACATTTCCTGATCCGACTACTGTAACTTTCATGGTATGCTATTTAAATTCGAAAATAGGTGCCATAAAGATAAGCAATAATGGGAACTATTAAAAAGGATTGTTGAATGAAATGCGAAATGATTATTTCAAGTACTTCGCTAAAGAATTAATATCGATATCGCCTTCGTGATGAAAAGCTAAATGACCTTCTGCATCATAAATGTAGATACCGGGATAATATCGCTGGTTGTAAAACATATTTAATTTACGCGTAGGATCTGAACCCATGGTAATTACATCCTGGTAATTTTGCAGTCCGAAACCACGGTAGTAAGCATACATTTGTTTGTAGTTAAAGGGCGTAATCATTAAGATTTGCGCATGCTTAAATTTGTCAATGTTTTTTACAATCTCTTTGGTCATGTGCTGACAATGGGAACAATTAACACTGAATAAAAAAATCATGGTAGGCACGCCTTCTTTTATATCCTTATTCGTGAAAGATTTTTTACCTACTTCAGTAAAAGAAAAGGAAGGGATTTTTCCGAATTTTACGAATTTGGGGGTTGACGTTGATGATTGCGCCTGCGATAAAAGAGGGAGTGAAACCAATCCCATAAAGAATATGGCGAGAAGTAATTTTTTCATCTTACAATGTCTTTTGATGCTATAAAATTGGATTGTCTTGTTGGGATTTTACTGTTCAATACAAAGTGGTTGTTATTGTTAGTTCGCCTTTTTAGGCGTCATTTCACCGGAGGGTTTATAATCTCCTTTCCACTCATTTCCACAATTTTTGCATTTAAACTGTCTTTTTCTTAGGTCAACGGTCAGTACAACAAAAGTTAACATCGCAGTAATGACTAAGAAACTCCATCCCCATGCAAAGAATACTAATATTGTGCCAAGTACACCCAGAATAGCAATGATAACATAGTATTTATTCAGTGTTTTATCGGAAATATCATTTGATTTACACTTTGGACATGTTTGAAGCATGAGTTATAGTATTTAGTTTGATTAGTTTTTTTATATACTGCCACAAAAGTAAGAATTTTACGTTAAACCGATAGGAAAAATTACTTTTTTGAAGGGAAGTATTGAAATTTCCTATAAAGTTATACTTTTGTGCTTGATTTTATTGAATTTTTTAATCATAAATTTTATGGCAACGACTACAGATATAAGGATGGGGCTTATCCTGAAATTAAATAATGGGCTTTATCAGGTAGTAGATTTTGGTCAAAATAAGACTGCTAGAGCTGCTGCAAAGGTAAGAGCTAAATTGAAAAGTATTGAGACCGGGAAAACGCTGGAACATACTTGGAATTCAGGAGAAACAATTTATCCGGTCAGGGTAGAAAAAAGACCTTTCCAATTCCTGTATGAAGATGATTTGGGTTATAATTTCATGAATACTGAAACCTATGAGCAGTTTGCTATGCCGGTAGCTAAAATTGATAAGCCGGAATTTTATAAGGAAGGTCAGGAATGCTTTATTCATATAAATACTGAATCGGATGAACCAATGAGTGTAGAGCTCCCTGATAAAATAGAAGTAAAAATCACTTATACAGAACCGGGGCTGAAAGGGGATACGGCTACACGAACTTTAAAACCTGCTAAAATTGAAACAGGAGCAGAGGTGAAAGTGCCTTTATTTATAGATACTGATGAGGTTATTCGTATTAATACGAAAACCGGAGAGTATGTTGAAAGAGTAAAGTAATTAAAAATAAGAATGAAGAATTATTTGTAGCTTTATTGCTACAATGCTATCCTAATAAAATTTAACATTATGGAATTTAAACAGGTTCAAGAATTAGTTAAACAAATTAATAAGTCTCGTGTGACTGAGTTACACTTTGAGAAAGATGATTTTAAAATTACAATAAAGAAGGAAAGCAAAAAAGAAAGCAAGGCTCCTGCACAGCCGGTACAACCTATTGTTAATCCTGCCATGCCTTATCAAATGCCTCAGGCTCCGGCTCAGCAGCCCGTACCTCCGGCTCCTGCATCGCAACAAGCCGCTCCTGCAGAAACTGCAGCTCCGACAAAAGAAAGCAAAAAGAAAGACAATCTTGTAGAAATAAAATCTCCTATGATTGGTACTTTTTATAGAAGTGCATCTCCCGATAAACCGGCTTTTGTCAATGTTGGAGATAATGTGTCTGAAGGACAAAATGTGTGTATTATTGAAGCCATGAAGCTGTTTAATGAGGTGGAAAGTGAGGTGAACGGTAAAATCGTTGAAATTCTTGTTGAGGATGCCTCTCCTGTAGAATTTGATCAGCCTTTATTTCTTGTTGAGCCCTAATTGTTGAAGTATGTTTAATAAAATACTGATTGCAAACCGAGGCGAAATTGCGTTGCGCATTATTCGTACTTGTAAAGAAATGGGAATAAAAACTGTAGCGGTGCATTCTACTGCAGATACTGACAGTTTGCATGTGAGATTTGCAGATGAAACAGTTTGTATTGGTCCGCCGGCAGGGAGTGATTCCTATTTAAATATTCCACATATTATGGCGGCAGTGGAAATTACCAATTCCGATGCGATTCATCCCGGATATGGGTTTTTATCTGAAAATGCAAAATTTGCAGAGATATGTGAAGAGCATGGTGTAAAGTTTATTGGTCCTTCTGCGGATATGATTCGTAAAATGGGAGATAAAATTACTGCCAAGGAAACAATGATGGCTGCTAAGGTTCCTGTAGTTCCCGGTTCTGATGGCTTGGTAAAGGATGCCAAAGAAGCTAAAAAACTGGCTAAAGAAGTGGGCTATCCTGTGATGTTAAAGGCTACCGCCGGAGGTGGAGGAAAAGGCATGCGTGTGGTTTGGAAAGAAGAAGAAATAGAACATCACTTCGAAGCCGCAGAGTTGGAAGCAAAAACGTCTTTTGGTAATGGTGGAATTTATATGGAAAAATTTGTGGAAGAACCACACCATATTGAAATCCAAATTGCTGGAGACCAGCATGGTACCGTTGTTCATATGAGTGAAAGAGATTGCTCTGTTCAGCGAAGACATCAGAAATTGGTGGAAGAAGCGCCATCTCCTTTTATGACGGATGATCTTCGCGATAGAATGGGGAAAGCTGCCATAGAAGCCGGTGAGGCTATTCATTATGAGGGTTTGGGTACGGTAGAGTTTTTGGTAGATAAGAATCGGGATTTTTATTTTATGGAAATGAATACCCGTGTTCAAGTAGAACATGGTGTAACGGAAGAGGTTGTTGGTTTTGATTTAGTGAAAAAACAGATATCCATTGCTGCAGGAGAAAAGATTCCAAAGAAAAATTATACTCCTACCAGGCATGCTATTGAATGCAGAATTAATGCAGAAGATCCATATCATGATTTTAGACCTTCACCGGGTAAAATTTCTGTATTAAATATACCCGGAGGAAATGGTATTAGAATAGATTCTCATATATATGCAGGTTATGCAATTCCTCCTTATTATGACTCTCTTCTGTCTAAGTTGATAGCGGTAGCACCCACTCGCGATGAAGCTATAGAAAAAATGAAGCGAGCTTTAAATGAATATTTTATTGATGGATGTAAAACTACTATTCCTTTTCATATACAGGTGATGTTGGATGAACGGTTTAGATCGGGGCAGTTTACAACCAAGTTTATTGAGGATTTTGAATTGCGACCGGAAGAAGAATTAGAAGATTAATATGTTTGCCGGTTTATACCGGCACTTCTTTATCGGGTTCAACTTGTTAACACGGTCTGACCGGTAAAGAATAATTAAAAAGTGGCTTCCCTCGGAAATTACTTATTTCGAGGGATAATTGTTTTGGGGTTACGCTTAAGTTGGTAATGACTTTGGGGTGTTTTTTGATTCCTGTAGTGAGTATAGGAAAAGGGTTTCTGCTGTTTAGTTTATCATCTAAAAAATGTTGTGCTTCCGACTGCCCTTTTATGAACAGGTCGATTTTATGTTTTTCAAGAATAGGACGAAATAATTTTTCCATATTATTTCCTTCTGATGGACATACCACTACTTTGAAAGGGGCCTTTTTATTGTCAGGTGCCTGCATAATTTTTTCCAGCCAATCAGCTTGTTTTTCTATGTATTGCTCCATAATGCAAGAAGGAGTTTCTCCCGGATGAATCAATGGGTTGTCAAGTACAATGAAGAACAATGGTCCCATTCGGTAACTATAGTAATATTTATTTCCCGGATTGCATAAATAGGAATTTAGCAGACCATTTTTTTCACAAGTTTGAATTTCTTCTTTTCCTCTGGCTGTAAGAAAAGGGATTTTATTTGCAAAAATTTCTGCTGCAGGCTTACAGAATTGCCGTATGATATCTTGATGGGAGGAGGCATTATTCAGTATATTTCCGTTAAGCAGTACGATATCGGTATTTTCTTTGTTAAAAAATAAATTTTCCCACTCTCCTTTTATGTTGTTGAGCAGCGTTATGGTACAGGTTTTGGATCTTCTTTTAGCGGTTTTAAATTCTTTCATCGCAGAGGATCTTATCTTATTGGATTGATTGCTGTCTTGGATGTATGCCTGATAATAGTATTTAGTATCGGGTTTAAGTTGTTCTAAACGTATATTTACGATTTTTGGGGAATTGATGATTTGTCCATGTTGAATGGGATAGGCTTTCATGCCTAAAGATTTATCTTCTCCGTATGCTACCCAGCTTTTTATTGGAAAATGATTTATCCATTGAATTACAATAGAATGTGGGGTTGGAGCCTGAAGATAGGGAGGGCAGACAAATTGGGAGATAGCTTTTCCCTTCCTGTCTAAATCAGAAAAGGAGGAAGATGAAAATGGGGGATAAGAACTGACTGTACTTAGTAGTCCTAAGCTTAAAGAGCCTTTTATAAAATCTCTTCTATTGGGCGGTTTTTTATTTTCCATGATTGATATGCTTCGGTCGTTCAGTAAAGTTATAAAATAAAATCAATTGCTTAAATCATAATAAAAAAGGATGGTTATTTAGTTTTATTATATAAACCTATTCGTATTCAAAATATTTACTATAATTTTGATAAGGCAAATATACGACCCGAATCAAAAAAATGGTTTAAAGAGAAATAAATTGAATGTGAATATTTTCAATGCTTGTGATTCATTGAAGTGGGAATAAACAATATTGGTATAATACTGAGGGAGTAAATCGGTTGACATTAAATAACAATGAAAATTGATTCAGTATTATACCATTTTTCCTAAGAGGAATACTGCCGGTCTTTTATGGAGTTTAGGTTTATGTTGTTTCCAATCTTTTATTTTTCTACTTTCAATAAATTCATCCTTCCCTGTGATATCTACTGCGATACAAAGCATAAGGTCGGGGGGAAGCTGGCGGATAATATCCTCTACCAATTTATCATTACGATAAGGAGCTTCCATAAAAATTTGTGTTTCATTATATTTTAGAACCTGCCTGGCGAGGCTTTTTAGTGCTTTGGTTCGGAGATTTGATTTTCGGGGAATATATCCACTAAATCGGAAAGCTTGTCCATTGAATCCTGAAGCACTTAATGCCATGAGCATGGCATTTGGTCCCGAGAGGGGAACAACTTTTGCATGGATGCGATGTGCGGCTTCTACCAAAATATGTCCGGGATCTGCGATACAGGGATATCCTGCTTCGCTTACTATGCCTACATCCAATCCGGAGAACAACCAGTCTTGTAATTGCCGGGTGTCGGCTTCATTATGCCTGTTGATTACACTAAAGTGTCGGTCATCTATAGAAATGCTGCGATCTAATTTTTTAAAAAAACGCCTTGCTGTTCTTTCATTCTCTACAAAGAAATGATGAGTTGTTGTTATGGTTCGCAATATAGCCGGAGGCAGGGAGTCTAATGCTTCCGGACTGAGTAAGGTTGGAATAAGATAGAGACAACCTGATATTTTATTTGAATTAGACACGATGGGTAAATAAGTTATTTACGTACAAAGAGTTTACGAATAGCCTTGAATAACCGATGGTAAAACTCCTTATTAAACATTTGGGAATCATTCAGGGCTTTATAAATCAAGAATCCTGCGATTGGGAGTAAGACCGCGGTCGCCAGCCACATACCAGCAAAGGGTGTTAATACATATTTTTCTGAAAGTTGTTCTCCAATGGTAGAAACAATATAAAAAATGACAAAGAAGGCTACCGCAAAAACTAGCGGTGCGCCCAACCCCCCTTTCCTGATAATGGAACCTAAGGGAGCTCCTATAAGAAAGAGTACCAGACAGGCAAAGGACAAAGTAAACTTTCGTTGCCACTCAATCTTGTGTTTGATGATATTCTCTTCCTGATCTTTATATATAGGGAGCGTTAATTTTAGTTGATTTATGGTTCTTTTTATTTCAGATAAAGCACTTTGATAGGCATATCGTTTTTGTTGTTGCGGAATGAGACTGTCAAAAGAGGCAACTTGTGGTGGCGGGAGTGATTGTAATTCCCAGCTGGAATCCTTTTGCCATCTTGTAAATGGATAATTACTGGTAACTTCTATATGTACTTTTTGTGCTTTTTTCTTTTGCGCCTGTTTAATGGAATCGATGCTGTTCGTCAGTTGAACAACATTTTGCATTTGATAATTACTGGAAAATAGATTGACAGGAGTTCTGGATAGTTGAAAATCACTGAGATCTAAAATCATTTTAAAATCTTCAAAATGCGTTTTCATGATTTCTTTTTCTTTCAATCTTCTCCCTCTTTCTTCATATTCATAGCCATTATGTAGAAAAATATTAACATACCTTTTTTCTTCTGCCGTTTCCATTTTGCCATCTTTTGCCAGAATAAGTTTTTTATTCTTAGGGTCTCTTTTGTCATAAATCATGACACCATGGATTGTTTTGCCATCGGGCTCTTTGCTATCGACTTTTATGGCCATATCACTTATCTCTGTGAAAAAAATGCCTGGTTGTATATTAAATCCGTGTTTTAGATTGACAATATCATAAAGAAGAGACTTGGCTTGTAAATTAGCGACCGGAATAACGTAATTAGCGAAAAGAAAAGCGCCTCCTGAAAGGAACAGACAAACGATAAACAAAGGACGCATGAACCGGGTTAGCGATATTCCTGCTGATTTCAAAGCAACCAACTCAAAATTCTCCCCCATGTTTCCAAATGCCATGATAGCGGATAGCAAGATGGCCAGCGGGAGCGCCAGCGGCACCATGGTTGCACTCATATAAAAAATGAGTTTACCTACAGTGAAGGTGTCTAACCCTTTTCCTACCAAGTCTTCAATATATTTCCATAGAAATTGCATGACCAGCACAAATACGGTCACAAAAAAGACTACGACAAATGGTCCCAAAAAGGTCTTGATAATAAGTTTATCGAGTTTTTTCACACGGCAAATATAAGAAATACCGTGAGGTAGTCATTATACATTTAAATTAAATCTACGGAATAGAACAAGAATGCTGTTATATTTGCAGATTGTGAAGGCTATTTGTTTGGAGAAATAAAAAAAAGATTTTTCTCCTAAGTTAAATTTGCTAGACATCATTTGACTTTTATGAGTTATTGGGCACATTTTTTTGAAAGTACAGGTGTACAAAAAATACATTCTCCTTTTGTTTTTCAATTTTATATGAGGGTCTTGAGGAACAAAAGAGGCGCAGCACATTTGGGAAAAGAAAAGCAGTTGCCTTCTCCTTTTGTTATTAATAAAAAAGAGGGAATAATCAAAGACTCAAAAACACAAAAAAAGAATCAATCATTCCTTTTTCGAGCCAAGTACAGACGTCTTTTTCAACGGATGATACCTTATTTAGCGTTGCACCATGTCTTAGAGATTGGTGATTGTGCAGTTCCTTCTTTGGCGTTTGATTTTTCTAATATTGATAACAAGTATCCAATTAGAGGTGGTGAAGTATTTGATTTTAAAGCGGTGAAAGGTGAATTTTCACTGGCTCAAATAATCAGAATTTCAAAGGAAGAAGAAATCCCTGAAAGTATAAAAAAGAATCTGCCCAATATGGATATGGTTTATATTGAAGGAGAGAATAATACAAAGAGAATGTTTGCTAACTTTGAAACATGTATCCCTCAGATTTCAAAAAATGCTGTTCTTGTGTTGGGAGGAATTAATGATAGTGAACAGATGAAGGCAGCTTGGATGGAGCTGAAGAGGAATGACAGGGTGACTTTTAGTATAGATTTATACCATTTGGGATTGGTATTTTTTCGTAAAGAAATGAAAGTAAAACAACACTTTAAACTTAGGTATTGAATCGTGTAATTCTCCATTAATGAATACTATCTTTGTTCTTATGTATAGATTGACAGCTATAAAATTATCCTTGTTTTTATTTGTTTCCATATTATGTATGGCATCCTGTCAATCTATTGATAATAAGGGAGATAAAAATAATAAAACACAAAAGGAGAGTCCCTCACATGTTGCTTCAAGCGAAATAGAACAGTTGACAGAGACTATTCAAAAAAATCCTGATAGTGCGGCGCTGTATTTTGAAAGAGGAAAATTACGTATTGAAACAGAAGATTATCAAAATGGGGAAATTGATCTTAAAAAGGCTATTGATTTAAAACCTAAGGTAAGCCTGTATTATGCCACCTTGGGGCAAACTTATCTGGATGAAGAATTTAGAGACTCGGCCATGAAATATTTTTCTGCTTCATTGAAAGTGGATCCTAAAAATAGAGTAGCTCGTTTACAAAAGGCATTTCTCTTATGGCTTCGCAATGATTATGAAGGAACGCTAACACAAACAGACAGCTTGTTAGCTTACTATCCGAAGTCTCCAAAAGCATTAGGACTTCGGTCACAGGTTTATGAAGCACAGGGAAATACCGATAAAGCAATAAAAGTGATGAAAAAAGCGTTGCAAATAGCACCTTTAGGTTATGATGCAATGATGAGAATGGGAGATTTGTTGCTTAAGAAAGATTCCGGAAAGGCAATCAGATTTTATGAAAAGGCTGCGCAAATGGATTCTTCAGCTGCGGAACCTTATTATTGTATAGGTCTTATTAAAGAAAAACAGGGGCAGAAAGCGCAGGCCACTATTTATTATAATAAAGCAATAAAACATAATGCACAATTTGTACTCACTTATTTTCATTTGGGGAAATTATATGAGGATGAACAAGATTGGGAAAAAGCGAGAAAAATATATACTTTAGCTACCAGAGTAGCTCCTACGAGTTCAAAAGCCTATTATATGAGAGGCAGGATGGAAGCGCGTGCAGGGAAGACAGAGGAAGCGATAGCGGATTATAGACAAGCATTGGTTTTTGATGAAAATAATAAAAAAGCGAAAGCTGCATTAGAAAAGATAAAGGAGTGATATTTTTTGAAGACTGTAATTATTGATATTTTATAAATATAGGATTTTGGCACGAAAAGATACGTATATAGCACCTTCATTGTTAGCGTCGGATTTTTTGAAGACGGGTGCAGAAATAGATATGGTTAATAAGAGTGAAGCAGATTGGATCCATTTGGATGTTATGGATGGTCGATTTGTTCCCAATATTAGTTTTGGCCTTCCAATTATTGATGCAGTGAAAAGAATCTGTCAGAAACCGATGGATGTCCATTTGATGATTGAAGAACCCGGGAAATATGCAAATGATTTTAAGGAAGCAGGAGCCGATCATTTAACTGTACATATTGAAGCTTGTCCCAATCTTCATCGGAATCTTCAACAGATTAGAGATTTGGGAATGAAGACGGGAATAGCTGTGAATCCACATACGCCCATTACAAATTTGGCTGAGATTATTCAGGATGCTGATATTGTGAATCTGATGAGTGTCAATCCCGGCTTTGGCGGGCAATCTTTTATTCCACATACGCTTCATAAAATTAAAACATTGAGACAGCTCATAGATGACAGAGGATTAAATACGCTTATTGAAATTGATGGCGGAGTGAATAGTGAAAATGCAGCAGAAATTCTGTTAGCCGGAGCAGATGTTTTAGTGGCAGGAAGTGAGATTTTTAAAGCTGAAAATCCATTTGAAAAGATTCATCATTTGAAACATATTCTAGATTAACTTTTTTGGGGAAAGAGAAAAAATAAAAAGAGGTATAAGTTATTGATTGTAAGTCTTATACCTCTCTGTAGCGGTAACGGGGATCGAACCCGTGTTTGAGCCGTGAGAGGGCCCCGTCCTAGGCCACTAGACGATACCGCCATTTTTGCGACTGCAAAGGTAAATAATTTTGATTATTTAACCTATTCTTACTCCACAAAACTAACTTACCTTTGCGCTTCTTTTTTTAAAGGAATTCTATGTTATTACGTCAGGAAGCCAGGCAAACAATCAGTTTAGCCATACCCTTAATTTTTGGAGAAATTGCCCAAGAAGCTTTAAAGGTAATTGATACGGCGATGGTGGGAGCAGTGGGGTACAAACAACTTGCGGCGGTAGCACTGATAGGGAGTTTTATGAATATTCCTTTTGTACTTGGCATAGGTATTACGCTTGCCGTTTCTCAGATGGTTTCTCTTGCTCATGGAAGGAATGATAAAAAACTTACAAGTCATTATTTTTATAATGGTTTTTGGCTGTGTGCCGGTGCAGGTCTGATTATTTCTTTAGGTCTGGAATTGAGCAAAGGCGCATTATTTCATTTAGGACAGGATCCGGAAGTGGTGAAGCTGGGTATTCCGTATTTGCAGTTGATGGCATGGTCTTTATTGCCTATGTTGATGTTTTTTGCCCTTAAGCAATTTACCGATGGCTTGCAATTCACCAGAGTAGGAATGGTGTTATCTGTGATTGCTTTACCGCTAAATGCTTTTTTAAATTGGCTTCTTATTTTTGGTCACTGGGGCTTCCCAAGGTTGGAAATTATTGGTGCCGGATGGGGAACTTTGATTACACGTATTCTTATTTTTATTGCTTTAGGGGTTATTGTGTTGCGTCATAGAATATTTAAACGCTATATCGCTGTTCGATATCATGAATGGTATTTTCATTGGAGTACGATAAGGGAATTGTTGCATATTGGGATTCCAAGTAGCCTTCAAATAGCTATGGAAGCAGGAGCTTTTGCTGTTTCGGGGATTTTGGTAGGTATGATTGGTGCCGTTGCTTTAGCGGCGCATCAGATTGCTCTGAGTCTGGCGTCCCTGACCTTTGTTATTTCTATCGGACTCTCACAGGCAGGTTCTATTCGAACCAGTAATGCCTATGGCGCAAATAACAGGATTAAAATGGTTAGAATAGGGAAGAGCACTTTGATTACTGCTTTGATTTATGGCGGTTCCTGTGCCATTTTGTTTATCTTTTTGAGAAATCAAATACCGCTACTTTTTAATGACAATATGGAAGTGGTAACTTTGGCTTCTGCTTTGCTGTTATTTGCAGCCGTCTTCCAGATTTCGGATAGCGTACAGGCTACCAGCGCTGGTCTGCTAAGGGGAATAAAGGATATGAAAATACCTACTTTTTTTATTGGCATTGCTTATTGGGTCATTGGTATTCCGGTTGGTTGTTTGTTAGCTTTTACTTTTGATATGGGAGCTGCAGGTATTTGGATTGGATTGATTTTAGGATTAACAGCTTCTGCTATTTTCTTGAGTAAAAGATTCCTGAAAATGAGTAAGTGAAAATTTTGCTCTCTCGAACTATAAGATATTGAGAAGAGGGATAGGATAATAAAAATATCTTTTAGCTTCTTTTTTTATTTACCTTGGTCTGTTTTTTTAAAAAATATAAAGATAAAATACAAAAATAACATAAACTTGCACTTTTATTCAAGGGTTGATATATGTTAAATATTAAATTGCATCCTTTTGAGATTCCGTTTAAGCACGCCTTTACGATTTCTCGACATTCTAAGACGGTACAGCCTACTCTTATTGTAGAATTAGAGACTGATGGTTATTATGGCTTAGGCGAAACGACAGCCAATACTTATTATAATATGACAGTGCCTCGGCTGATGGAAGATTTAGAACGTATTCGTCCAATATTGGAGAAAATCTCTTTTTCTCATCCTGAAGAATTATGGACCCTCTTGTATAAAGAATTAAAAGATAATCTTTTTGCCCTTTGCGCTATCGATATTGCAGCTTGGGATATGTATGCGAAGATGAAAGGAAAGAAACTGTATGAACTTTGGGGATTAAATATTTCCAATAATCCATTGACAGATTATACTATTGGCATTGATACTATTGATAAAATGGTGGCAAAGATGCATGAATTCCCCTGGCCGGTGTATAAAATAAAACTCGGAACAAAGGATGATGTGGCTATCATAAAAGCGCTGCGTAAAGAAACAGATGCCATCTTTAGAGTGGATGCGAATTGTGCCTGGAATCTTGAGCAGACCATTAAAAATGCTAAGGCTTTTAAAGATTTGGGGGTTGAATTTATAGAACAACCCATGCCTGATCCCGGAGAAAATGAGAATGACTGGGCGATACTAAAAGAAGCTTATAAAAAATCCGCACTTCCACTTATGGCGGATGAAAGTTGTATAAAAGAAGCGGATGTAGCCAGATGTAGTGGCTATTTTCATGGAGTGAATATTAAATTAGTAAAATGCGGCGGACTAACTCCAGCCTTGCGAATGATTCATGAAGCAAAGGAGAAAGGACTGAAATTGATGATAGGCAGTATGAATGAAAGTACGGTAGGCTCTTCAGCTGCAGCTCATTTATTGCCCTATCTGGATTATATTGATATGGATGGCCCACTGCTGCAGGCAGGAGATACCGCTACAGGAATTACATTTGATCAGGGTAAAATCCTTTATGCAGACCGTATGGGAACAGGAGCAGAGTTGATTGATTGAATGCCTGCCCGCCGTAGCTATGCGTAGGCGGAGTTGAATGGTTGAATGGATGAACATTGAACACTAAACATTGAACACTAAACACTAAACACTAAACATTAAACATTAAACACTACCAGTCGGGATAGAAGAATTTTCTAAAAAATAACATCTCATAAGAGATTGCATTTTTCCAATAGTCCCAGGTATGTCCTCCGGGTCTTTCTTTATAATCATGATCGATTCCCATTTTTAATAGCTTCTTGTGTAAATTTCTATTGACTTGCAGGAAGAAGTCATCTACGCCTACATCTAAAGCAATTCTTAAATCGCCATTCTGAAGCCCATCTACCAGATTGATAACGGTATTCTTTTCCCAGTTTTCAGGATGTTTCTTTATGGTTCCTAATTGTTTCTTAATGTCCCAATTATCGGGGAACGGACGGATGTCCACACCGCCACTGATGGAAGCTACTGCACCATATAAATCCTGATGTCGCAATGCTAAATACATGGCTCCGTGTCCGCCCATGCTTAAACCACAGATGGCGCGATGATTTCTGTCGGAGATGGTCCGATACTGTGAATCTATATGGGAAATCAGCGCTTGTGTCATAAAGGACTCATAGCGTACGCTGTCATTCATAGGACTGTCGAAATACCAGCTGTCATATCCGCCATCCGGGCAAACGACAATCATTTGAAATTCATCCACATAGTCTTTTAGTTTAGGTACATGGGTAATCCAATTGAGGTAGTTTCCGCTATATCCATGTAATAGATAAAGTACCGGATATTTAACATCAAGTTGATAATAGTTATCCGGAATAATAACTACTGTTGGGATTTCCTTATGCATTTTAGGACTGTAAATCTCTAAAGTGTCTACATGTCCGCAAAAGCCTTTAAGGTAAAATAACAGTAGCAGTGCAAGAAGGGTACTTAATTTCTTCATTTTAAAATAGTTGATATCGTGAATGGAGAGCTAAAGGTATATAAAAATTGTGATGAGTGGTAATTTAGTTCTTGAAATCAAATGTACATTTGCCCCTCTGTAAATAAATAGATAAAAAATGAAATTGGTTACTAATTTATTGATTACAGGTAAAATTTATGCCTTGATGTTTTTTTTATTAGGTATCTTCTCCGTTGGAATGTCGGGTTGCTCGGGAAGTCAATCCATTATGGATACTAAAGATGTGGTTTCTTCTGCTATTACCGTGCCTCTTGGGGGCAATGGCTGGAAAGAAGGAAAAGGAGAGGGGAAAATTACGGATAAAGGAATACAATCCTGGCAGGATGCTTCTACCTCTTTTACTGCTTATGTTCAGTTGGGACAAACCGGGGATCTGGAATTGTGGTTGGATGGGGCAGTGGCAGAAGGGGAATCGAAGCTGACCATTTCTATAGGAAATAAAAGTCATGAAATAACATGGCGTGCAAATGAAAAGCAGCCAGTTTATGCTGGTAGTTGGAAAATAAAGGATACCGGATATCTGGCTATTCATATTAAAGGAATAGCAAAAGACGGAAAAACTTTTGCGGCAATTCAAAATCTTCTTTTATCCGGTTCTGCTGTCGATGGGTCGGTGAATTATGTCAAAAATAATAAAGGAAATTTCTTCTATTGGGGACATCGCGGTCCTTCTGTACATTTAAATTATCATAGACCGGAAGATGTAAAAATCGAATGGTTTTATAATGAGGTGACGGTGCCTAAAGGGGAAGATGTGTTGGGTTCTTACTTCATGGCTGATGGATTTAGTGGAGGGTATTTTGGTATGCAGGTAAATGCACCGGATCGCCGACATGTTTTATTTTCAGTTTGGAGCCCATACAAGACGAATGATCCCAGTAAAATTCCCGATTCAATGAGGATTACCTTATTGAAGAAAGGTCCGGATGTACATGCAGGGAAATTTGGTAACGAAGGTTCAGGTGGGCAGAGTTATTTAAATTATATGTGGAAAGCGGGGAATACCTATAAATTCCTTTTACGTGGTGTTCCTGACGGACCGGAACATACGATTTATACCGCTTATTTTTACCCTCCCGAGAAAGGAGAATGGTTGCTTATTGCCAGTTTTAGACGGCCTAAAACCAGTAGTTACTTAGGTGGTCTCTATTCTTTCCTGGAAAATTTCTCACCCCGACAGGGAGACAAAGAAAGATACGTATTATTTGGTAATCAATGGATTCGTACGGCTTCCGGGAAGTGGATTGAATTGAATAAAGCGACCTTTACAACGGATAATACCGGAAACAAAGGGTATAGAATGGATTATGCAGGAGGAGTGAGAAAAGGACAATTCTACCTGAAAAATTGTGGGTTCTTTAGTTTATATACGAAACCGCATACTTTATTCGAACGGGAAGCGACCGGTGAACATCCTGAGATTAATTTTGAAGCTTTGCCGTAAAATTTCCAATCTTTTAGCTTGTGATAACAACTAAACTATTATAGCACGCAGATGACGCTGATTCGGCAGATGAACGCGGATAAATATGATTTTAATTAAACTGTTATTTGGCTTTAAACAATTTGGTATAAAACCTGCCTGTGGTGAGTTATTCGGGAGAGACATTTGATAGTTAATCTGGTACGACATCGTTTTTAATTACCACCTTCCATTAGTGAAAATCTGCGTTACCAGCGTGATATCTATTGAGAATACATTATTATCATACTCCTTTTTCGACCAAACTATCATAGCACGCAGATGACGCTGATTTAGCAGATGAACGCAGATACTTATGATTTAAAGGACACTATGATTTAGCTTTAAATAGTTTGTTGTGATACCTGCCTGTGCCAAGTTCTTCGACAGTCTATCCGGGCTAATTCGGGAGAGACTTTTAATGAGATTATTTTTTAAAAGACATTTTATTGTCGATATTGTATGACATCGCTTTGTAATAACATATCGCATCAGTGAAAATCTGCGTTATCAGCGTGCTATCTATCTATTGATTAAGTATTTTCAGATAGATATTTTTCTAAAACAACAGCTTGATTATGTGCTTCATCTTTTGCACCATAGACTAGGGTGACTTTGCCTTCAGAAAGTTGTTTTTTTATCTGATTTACGGCATCAGTATTTTCATCTAATTCCTTTCGATAACGAGATTGGAATTCATCCCACTTTTTGGGATCGTGTCCAAACCATTTTCTCAGTTCAGTACTGGGAGCAATTTCTTTCAGCCAGAGATTAAGCTTAGCATTTTCTTTTTTCATGCCTCTTGGCCAGATACGATCAACAAGTATTCTGTATCCATCTTTTTTATCCGGGGTATCGTAAACCCGTTTTATTTTCAATTCCATTACTATATTTTTAAGAACGTGCTTTACAAATTTAAAGAAAGCTGAAGAGAGTAAAAAGAATGATTTTAGAAACTGTGGTTTTGATATAAACTTTTACATTTGTGATTGGTTATTATAAGAAGAATAAAAGGAGCAAGTGTATGCATGAGATAGAACCTTTCTTTAATTGGAGACATTTATATACGGCGGAAGAGGATGAACAGTCTCCCTTTTATGGAGAAGAACATGATGAATTTGTTTATCACCAAAAGATTTATAATTATTTTATACATCCGCAATGGGATTATTTTGGTTCGGAGAATCTTTATATGAAAATTCTATATGCTGATTATCAATATGGATTTGTAATTATTGAGCTGCTAGGAGAGTGGAATGATTGTATTGAGAATGATATTATGAAT
Source organism: uncultured Chitinophagaceae bacterium (assembly GCA_964558275.1). Lineage (GTDB taxonomy): Bacteria > Bacteroidota > Bacteroidia > Chitinophagales > Chitinophagaceae > FW021-bin31. The sequence continues at coordinate 7,860 of CAZLDH010000004.1, read as the reverse complement.
CTGAAAAGAGAAATTATAGATGCGCTGATAGATAGTGGAATCAGGAAGTTTATCCTTATAGCTGAAAATGTGTTGAACTTTCATCAGTCTGATGATTGTTATTATGAAGAGTGGCAGGAAGATATTGCAGATGATGGAGGGTGGATTGCTTGTTTGAATATGCCACAACAAACCTCGGATGAATTTATTGATGCGGGGTTAAATCAGTTTGTTACTTTACTAGAAAGTGCAAACTGGCGTACTTTTATGCCACTTCCGCTGTTTAAAAAAGTGGATAATGAAATGATTAGAGTATTGGAATAAATTGCTTTAAGACCAATAGAGCGAAGGGCGCATAATTTTTTTTATCATCAAATCGTGCGCAAAAATAACAGACCCGTCACAATGGCCAGACCGAAGCTCAATAAGGTACCTATTAAGATGTATTCGGTTAATTTTCGGTCTTTGGCTTCTTTTAGATCACCGAAACGAAAAACCGATTTGGCTGCTAATAAAAAGCCGATGGCGCTCCAGTTGCCGGTTATGATAAAGATAAATACAAAAATCCGTTCTAACATTCCGATGTATTTTCCTGCATTATTTAAGGAGTTATCTTGGTTGTCGTTTATGGCTTTTGACCAGTTGGCCATGCAGGTCTGGATGGTAATTCCGGAAACGTTGGTTAAGAAAAGAAGTGTAACTGCATAAATCCAAATGTTCTCGTATGCTATTCTTTGTATAAAATCGAATTGCGGTTGGAACCAAAAATATGCGATGACCAAAATACTGAGAAGATGCAGCCCCTGATCAATTAAAAAGTACTTTGATTTGTTGCTTTCTTTTTGTGTATATAGCTTGATGATGTCAATAATGCCATGTGCCAGCATAAGCAGTAATGCCAAGGGCCAAAGCTGTAAATTCCAAAATAATAGCAGGATTAATATGCCGTGTATTAAAATATGCAGATACAGTTTTGGTGATGCTGCTTTTTTTATTTCCTTTTCTTTGACCCATGATTTTGGTTGTAATAAAAAATCTCCTATAAAATGAGCCAATATGAGTTTTGCCAATATGATCATGAGAGCAGTGGTTTAATCTTTTTTTGAAACAAGGCCTCTACTGCCAATAGATTTTCTGCATTGGCGCGATGCCATCTTCCACTGACAGAATTCTGTTTTATGCCTAATTGTTGCCCTATTTCTGTTTGTGTTTTATTGGGTTTTTTGAGTATGATCTCTATAAGTTCGGCAGAAGATACAGACCATTTATCCATAAAGTTGCCAATGAGTTTGAAATATAAATTCATCTCTTCATCAAAATCTTTCCAAGGGGTTTTTAAGCCGATGGTGACATTTTCTTTTTTAAGGGAATCAAATTTATCTCCTGCATAAATAAAAGCAGGACCATTACTTTCAGATATTCTTTTGCCGGCATATTTTTTTTCGCCAATACCAATGGCCATGCGGACATCTATCGTGCTAGTTTTTCGTCGTTTATCGATGGGGGCAATTTTCTTTATTAAGGTTTTTATTTCAATAGCTTTTCTCAGCGCATCCTCCGGATGATCTATTTCTACCTGAAAAAAATCTCCCCACACCACCTCCCAGTCCTTTGGTGTATCCCCCCATGTAGCTAATAAACCTTTCAAAGGGGAAAGCCATTTTTCTTGGTTAGTCAGTCGTCTCGATGCGATGATATCTCCTTTTATTACTGCAATCATAATACAAATATCGTTAAAAATAGTGATAATTAAAAATATCATTAAAATAAACGATAATTATAATTATCATTGGTATGAGTGATAGTGTATAATAATGTCTTTATTTTAAGAATAATTTTACATTTCTTTGATAAAACTAGTTTTTGACCTAAATTTGCATACCGTTTTAATACTTACACGAACCAACAATTCTATTATTTATGAAGTGGGGACAATTTTTTACATCCGCTATTGGTAAAAAGCTGGTGATGGCTTTTACAGGGATTTTTCTAATCTCGTTTCTTATAGTGCATTGTATTCTCAATATGTGCATCTTCGTGCCTGACCATGGAGAAACCTTTAATAAGTTTTCTCATTTTATGGGTACCAACTGGATTGTACATATTTTAGAGATTGGTCTCTTCCTAGGACTTATTCTCCATATCGTTCAGGGTATTATGTTGACGGTACAGAACAAAAGTAAACGACCGGTGAAGTATGCAGTATCTAAACGTAATCAGGTGAGTAAATGGTATTCCCGTTCCATGGGGGTTTTGGGTATTCTGGTTTTGTTGTTTCTTATTATTCATTTGAGTGATTTTTGGGTACATACTCGTTTTGCCGGCATCTTTGGTGGTGTGGGTTCAGTAGATTATCAGGGGAAAGAAATGGATGCACTATATCATCAAATGTTGGTCGTATTTAGTAATCCGCTGATTGTTGTGATTTATGTATTGGGTGTCATTGCCTTAGGGTTTCATTTGGCACATGGTTTTCAAAGTTCATTTCGTACTTTGGGAATGACTTCTGCACGATATATTAAAATTGTAAGAGGAATTGGAATAGCTTTTTCTATTATCGTACCGATTATATTCGCTTTGATGCCTATTTCCATGTATTTGGGATGGGTGAATTAAAAAAATAAATTAATCTATATATCATTATGGATTTAGATGCTAAAGTACCGGAAGGTCCGATTGCCGAAAAATGGACCAATTATAAAAATCATTGTAAATTGGTTAGTCCTGCCAATAAGAGGAAATTAGAAATTATCGTTGTGGGAACAGGGCTCGCCGGAGCGTCTGCATCTGCTACCTTGGCAGAGCAAGGGTATCAGGTGAAAACGTTTTGTTTTCAGGATAGCCCGAGACGTGCTCATAGTGTAGCTGCCCAGGGAGGAATCAATGCTTCTAAGAATTATCAAAATGATGGAGATTCCGATTTTCGTCTTTTTTATGATACACTGAAAGGAGGTGATTTCCGTTCCAGAGAATCGAATACTTATCGTTTGGCAGAGGTGAGTGGTAATATCATTGACCAATGTGCTGCGCAAGGTGTTCCTTTTGCTCGAGAGTATGGCGGGCTTTTGGCCAATCGTTCATTTGGCGGCGTGCAGGTGCAACGTACTTTTTATGCCGCAGGACAGACGGGCCAACAGTTATTGTTAGGAGCGTATTCTGCTCTGGAAAGACAAATTGCGTTAGGAAAGGTGGAAATGCATACGCGCCATGAGATGCTTGAAGTGGTTATTATTGATGGCCAGGCACGCGGTATTATTGCGCGTAATTTAATTACCGGTGAAATTGAACGTCATTTTGGTCATGCCGTTGTTTTGGCTTCGGGTGGATATGGTAATGTGTTTTATCTTTCTACCAATGCGATGGGATCCAACGTTACTGCTTCTTGGAAAGTACATAAGAAAGGGGCTTATTTTGCCAATGCTTGTTATACACAGATTCATCCTACTTGTATTCCTGTATCAGGAGATTACCAGAGTAAATTGACTTTGATGAGTGAATCTCTGAGAAACGATGGTCGTATTTGGGTTCCTAAGAAAAAGGATGATGACAGAAATCCGAATGATATTCCTGAAGAAGAAAGAGATTATTATCTGGAACGTCGTTATCCTGCATTTGGTAACCTCGGTCCTCGGGACGTGACTTCGCGTGCTGCAAAAGAACGTTGTGATGCCGGTTATGGCGTGGGCTCTTCTAAACAGGCAGTTTATCTGGATTTTAGCTCGGCAATTGTTCGTTATGGTAAAGCGGCGGCACATAAACAGCAAGTAGAAAACCCTTCTAATGCACTTATTGATGAATTGGGTAAGAAGGTGATTTCAGAAAAATACGGGAACCTTTTTGAAATGTATGAAAGGATTACTGCTGAAAATCCCTACGATGTTCCTATGCGTATTTATCCTGCCAGTCATTATACCATGGGTGGGCTATGGGTAGATTATAATTTAGAAACGACTATTCCTGGATTGTTTGCTATAGGAGAATGTAACTTCTCTGATCATGGCGCCAATAGACTTGGTGCTTCTGCTTTGATGCAGGGATTGGCTGATGGTTATTTTGTATTGCCCTATACCATGGGTAATTTTATGTCTGGTGAAATTAATACGAAGCCTATTCCGACTGATCATCCTGCTTTTGACAAGACAGAGAAAGAGGTGAAAGATAGATTAGAAAAGTTATTGAATATTAAAGGAACTCATTCTGTCGATTACTTCCACAAAGCTTTAGGAAAAATCATGTGGAATAAATGTGGGATGTCTCGTAATGAAAAAGATTTGACCGAGGCTATTGGTGAAATTAGAGCGTTACGCGAAGAGTTCTGGAAGGATGTGCGTGTTCCGGGCGGGGAGAAAGAATTTAATCCTGAATTAGAAAAGGCAGGACGTGTAGCAGATTTTCTGGAAATGGGAGAGCTGTTGGCGGTAGATGCTTTGCAAAGGGATGAAAGTTGTGGAGCGCATTTCCGTGAAGAACATCAGACCGAAGATGGAGAAGCACAGCGTGTGGATGATAAGTTCTGCTACGTCAGTGCTTGGGAGTATAAAGAAGATAATAAGTTTGATTTGCATAAAGAACCACTGGAGTTTGAATTGATTCAACTGGCGCAAAGGAGTTATAAGTAGATTGCTGAATTGTTAGATTGTTGAATTATAGAACGCAGATTTTTATGATAATTATGATTTAGATGGATGGAAATTACAAATATTCAGAAATTACGGAAATAATTATTAAAGCGTTTTATGAGGTGTATAATAGATTGGGATATGGTTTTTTGGAAAAGGTGTATGAGAATGCGATGGTTGAAGAGTTGGGAAATAAAAACTTAACTGTTGCACAACAATTGCCAATCGATGTATTTTATAATGATAAAAAAATCGGAAAATATTTTGCAGACTTATTAATTGGCGAAAAGGTCATTGTAGAACTAAAAGCTGCAGAGGGTATTTGTGAAGAGCACGAAGCTCAGTTAATTAATTACTTAAAAGCAACTGATTTAGAAGTGGGTTTATTACTTAATTTTGGTAAAGAACCACAAATAAAGCGCAAGGTCTTTTCTAATGAATATAAAGGTCATAAAGCATCATAAAGATCATAAAAATCTGCGTTCTATATAAAAGAAAAATAACGTGTCATGGATATAACACTAAAAGTCTGGAGACAAAAAAACGATAAGGATACAGGACAGTTTGAGACTTATCCTGTGAAGGAAATTTCTGAAGATATGTCTTTCCTGGAGATGTTTGATGTGTTGAATGAAAGACTGATTAACGATGGTAAAGAGCCTATTTCTTTCGATCATGATTGTCGGGAAGGAATTTGTGGCATGTGCTCCATGTATATTAATGGGCGTGCGCATGGTCCTATGCCCGGAACTACAACTTGTCAGTTGCATATGCGCCATTTCGAAGATGGGGAAACGATTGTTGTTGAACCCTGGAGAGCGGGAGCATTCCCCGTTGTGAAAGATTTGGTGGTAGATCGAAGCTCTTTTGATCGTATTATTGAATCGGGAGGTTACATTTCAGCAAATACCGGAAATGCAGAGGATGCCAATGCGATTCCTGTACCCAAGGAGGATGCAGATCAGGCATTTGATGCTGCTACCTGTATTGGCTGTGGTGCCTGTGTTGCAGCTTGTCCTAACTCTTCAGCAATGTTGTTTGTAGGAGCTAAAATATCTCAATTGAGTCATCTGCCTCAAGGAATACCTGAAAGAGAATCACGTGTCGTTAATATGATTGGACAAATGAATGATGAGAAATTCGGAAGTTGTTCAAATGTAGGCGCTTGTGAAGCAGAATGTCCTAAAGAAATTTCTATTGCCAATATTGCTAAGGCTAATGCTGAATATTTAAGAGCAACATTTTCCCCGGCAAAATATGGCAAACTGCATAATGTAGAAGAAGCATAGAAATATGTTATGAATACGCTCCTAAAAGTAAAGGATCTTCGGATAGATTTTTTGGGCCGGGGAGTCGTAAATACTGCAGTCAAAAATATTTCTTTCAGCATAGAGCGTGGAAGTATTGTTGGTTTAGTTGGAGAGTCGGGATCAGGGAAATCAGTCAGTAGTTTGGCATTAATGAGATTGTTACCCGGGGCAGCTCATTGTAAAATATCAGGTTCCATACTTTTTTCTGATAAGGGAAAAAGTATGGAACTTCTTCGTTTAAAGGAGCAAAGATTAAGTGCCTTTAGGGGACAAAAAATGAGTATGGTTTTTCAGGAACCTATGACTTCTTTAAATCCTGTATTTACATGTGGTGATCAAATTGCAGAAATGTTGCGTTTACATTTGGGTTTGGGTAAGAAGGCAGCTGAGGAGTCCGCTTTAGCTTACTTTGAACAAGTGAAGCTGCATGACGTAAAGCGGGTTTTTAAAAGTTATCCACATCAATTGTCGGGAGGGCAGAAGCAGCGCGTCATGATAGCAATGGCTATTTGTTGCCAACCGGATTTATTAATTGCAGATGAACCTACCACCGCATTAGATGTTACCGTGCAAAAAGACATTATTGCTTTATTGAAGGAATTGAGAGATCAACTGGATATAAGCATTCTGTTTATTACACACGATTTAGGGGTTATCAAAGAAATTGCAGATCAACTTCTGGTGATGTATCATGGAGAGATTGTGGAGCGTGGAGTAGCAGATCAACTATTTAACCATCCGCAACATCCTTATACTAAAGGTCTTTTGGCTAGCAGACCTCCATTAGATATAGATTTGATACGCTTGCCAACTATGGATGACTTTGTGAAATTGGAAAATGGAAAGGTGGTGTTTGGAAATTCAGACGTGAAGGAGGTAATACAGCGCTTGCAAAAAGATAGAAGTCCTGATGAAGTTAAGAATTTAAATTCTGATATTCTTAAAGTTGAAAATTTAATCGTACGATTTCCGGGAAAGCGAAATTTTCTTGGAAAGATATCAAACTGGACTTATGCTGTTAATAAGGTAAGTTTTGGTTTAAAAAAAGGAGAAATATTAGGTCTTGCCGGGGAGTCCGGATGTGGTAAATCAACTTTGAGTAGAGCTATTTTACGTTTGATTGACGTACAATCAGGTACGGTGAATTTTGATGGAATAAATATTTTCGAGTTATCAGATAAAGAAATGAGGAAGTTGCGACCAAAGATGCAACTTGTTTTTCAGGATCCTTATTCCTCTCTAAATCCCAGAGTAACTGTAGAAGAAGCCATAGTAGCGCCCATGCAATTGCATGGCCTGCTAAAAAATAACATAGAAAGAAGAGCATATGCCAAAGAGTTGATGTCTAAAGTCGGTCTTCTTGCCACAGATTTAAAAAAATACCCCCATGAGTTTTCCGGAGGACAGCGTCAGCGAATATGTATTGCCAGAACTTTGGCATTGAAGCCCAAATTAATTATTTGTGATGAATCAGTTTCCGCATTAGATGTGAGTGTACAGGCTGTTGTCCTCAATTTACTTTTAGACTTAAAGGATGAATTTGGATTTAGCTGTATCTTTATTTCTCATGATTTATCGGTGGTTAAATTTGTCAGTGACCGCATCATGATTATGAATAAGGGGCGTGTAGAGGAAATAAATACAGCTGATCATATTTTTCATCATCCTCAATCTGCTTATACTCGGAAACTTTTAGCTGCCATACCTGAATAATGAAAGCTTTCTCCTGATTATATTTATGGGAAAATAAGTATATTTGATTGTTTTGTTACTGGCTGTTCCGCTATATTTTATTTGGAGATGGATCTATAAAAAAGTAATTAAAATTCATCATAAAAATATTTTTGTTTGGAGAACCACTATTTTTGCTGCTCCTTTACTGGGGCTTAACCGTGAATCTTTAACTGTTACCTAGTTGATAGATAGTATATTATGATGATAGAGACGTCTAT
>CAZLDH010000003.1:25877-39942 GCA_964558275.1 uncultured Chitinophagaceae bacterium | reverse complement strand
CAGGATAATATTACGAATTCGCATATGTTTCTTAAAAAGAAACACCTAGATTCACACAAAGCATTCTTATGAAATTTTTGTTTTTAAGCCCTTCTTTTTTCTGTCCAAGATTTCAATACTAGTATTCAATTCAAAACCAATAAGTAAGACTAAAGAATTTATAAAAATCCAAATCATCAAAATGATGATAGAACCAATAGATCCGTAAATTTGATTGTAATTACTAAAATTTTCCACATAGAAGGAAAATCCCCAAGTCGTTAAAATCATCAGAGCAGTAGCTAAAGTAGAACCGGGGGTAATAAATTTCCATCGTCGTTCTGTTACCGGAGCATAGGTATAGATGAGGGAAATCATAGTAAAAAACACAAAAAGGATGATAATCCATCTAAATAATTCAATGATAAAAACAACCGTATCATTACTCGCACGGAATGTAGACAAAACATCTGTCACAAGAAAGCTTTGCACAACCATAATCACTACCGCAAACATTGTTAATAATATCAATACACTATTTAATTTCAAAGCCATCCATCTCAACCGAATGAAAGTTCTTTTTCTAAATCCGGGAAGATTCCAATTAAAAGCTCTGATAATACCTGCCACAGCAGAGGAAGAGTAATACATTGCCAACAGAAAAGAAAAGGACAACAGTCCTGTTCGCTGTGTATGTAGAAAATCATAAATAATTCCATGAACAATATTATAGGTTTTTGTATTGGGCGTAATATCTTTTACAAACAAATAAATGGTATTCTCCAAATTGTCCATTGGAACATAAGGCAGGAGGGTAAAAAGAAAAATACAAGTAGGCGGAATAGCCAATAGAAAGAAGAAAGAGATAGAACCGGCTCTATCGGTTAGGGCAGAATTTTGAACAATTTTGTAAAACATCTTTAGTACATCATGCAAAGGAAAGCCTTTAAACCCCGGAAGTACAATACGCTTAGATCGATTAGCCAAAGTTCGAACAAGTCTTAAATGCAATAAATATTGTTCCACTTTATTCATGATGGGATCTTAAGCTTCTTTAGATTAAAGCCTTATAAAAAAGGATATCTGCGTTTGCTTTCTTCTTCCAAATATACCAAGTTTTTCACTTAATATTTAATTTATCCAAAGCCTTATGATAAGCTCTTGCATTCTTCAGATGTTCAGCATAATTTTTTTCAAACTCATGACTGCCTGAGAAATCGGCTTTTGCTGTAAAGTACAAGTAAGAGGTTTCCGGTGCTTTCAGGACAGCATCAATCGTCTTTGTAGAAGGTGTACAAATGGGACCGGGAGGTAATCCTTTATGCCGATAAGTATTGTAAGGAGATTTCACCTTTAATTCATCCCAGGTAATTCTTTTTAACTTAAAATTCTTCAAAGCAAATTTAATTGTTGGGTCTGCGCCAAGTTTCATACCTCGATTCAATCTATTCAAATAGACACTTGCAATAAGCGGCATTTCTGTGTACTTATTGGTTTCTTCTTCTACAATAGAAGCGAGAATATAGACCTCGTTAGGACTTAATCCTAAAGAATCGGCTTTTGCTCTCCTCTCTTCCGTCCAAAATTTATTTCTTTCTTTTAGCAACTTTTCAAAAGTGGACTTTGCATCTGTATTCCAAAAAAATTGATACGTATTTGGAATAATGGCACACAAGGCATCATCTAAATTAAAATCAGCTTTCTTCAAAAATACCGAATCATTCAGAATCGCCATAAATGCATTGGAATCTGGTTCCAAATAAGAGGAAAGCAACTGCGCCATATCTTCTTTTGTACGCACTTTATTAATAACCAAACGCACCGGACTTTGTTTTCCGGAACGCAATAACCTTATCAAATCAAAATTACTCATTCCCGGACGAATCTCATATCTCCCTGCATAAACATGAGTTGGATAATCCATTAACTTTGAGATTTCCTTAAAGTTTTGTGGGTGCGCCAGCATTTCATGATATTGCAAACTATCCAAAACATCTCCATATACCGCGCCATTTGGGATATACAAATAGGTTTGTGATTTCACCTTCACTGCATTTGGAGAAAAAATAGCCCAAGCTAAAAACCCACCTACCAGTATAAAAAGGATAAAGAAAAGGACAACTATCCTCAAAATCGATCTTTTCAAATTATTGGACATAGACATCAAAAGTAGCATATGCATTCTACAAAGACAAAAATAGAATCAAAAAAGCCGTCCCAGAATCATCTTTCTGTGACGGCTATCTATTTATTTTATATAACTATTTTTCTAATTGTTGCTATCTTCTGCAGCATCCGTACCGGCTGATTGTGTACCCTGTTGCGTATTTGCTCCTTCTGCAGGAACAGCCTGAATTTCTTTCTGCTGCGTAGCCGGAGAGCTCAAAGGAGAATTAGGTGTAGCCGGTGAAGGCAGGGTTATATTATTCTCTAACAAACTTTCTTGATTAGAACCATTGCTTGCATCATTTCCTCCAATAAAAAAAGAAGAAGCAAGTGAAACAGCAGCAATGAAGATAATCAAACCCCAAGTACCTTTCTCCAGGAAATCGGTCGTTTGTCTAACGCCCATCGTCTGATTGCTGACTCCCCCAAAAGTTCCTGACAAACCACCTCCTTTCGGATTCTGTACCAACACAAATATAGCCAACAATACACTCGCAATTAAAACTAAAATTCCAAAAAATATTAACATACTATCGCTCCTTTAAAGCATTAATTTTCGTTGCAAAATAAGTCTTTTTTTCAGGATTAAGCAAAATTAGTTTTTCATAAATATCTTTTGCCTTCACATAATCCCCATTATCAGCCCATATTTTAGCCATAGATTCGGTAACAATTTCTTCATTATGAAGACTTTCATCACTTGCCCCATCTTCCTCCCAATCCTCACTTTCATTGTCATCCACTTCTTTAAAAGCAGCTTCTTTATTGCTATCAGCTGCAGTATTCTTCATCATCTTTAGCCAGCCGGTAAAGCTTTTTACCTGTTCCATGGTAGGCGGCTTATCATCTTCAATTTTATCGGGAAGTTTTGTTTGGGTATAAGCAAAATAATCTTCTGTATATAACGGTTGAATAGGAGAAATGGGAGTTTCTGCTTTTGTGTTTTTTTCTTCAATATCATCTTCTGCAGACTCAGTTACCTCTTCTTCTTCAATCTTACTGTGCTCAACCTCTTGTATGGATTGTAATACTTCCATCTTAGGTTTGTGCTCATCTGTATCTCTGTCGGAAGTCTCCTCCTCTACCTGAGTTATTTTTTCTTCACTTTCGGTTTCGGTAGATTCAATCGTATCGGGCGACTCATTTGAAGTGACAGCATCGGTTTCTTTTGATTTATTAACATCAGCCGGATTATGGTTTTCGCTCATTCCGTCAATGGCATCCCCAAAAATACCACGATCCACACAAGCCTGCAGCAAGACCGGATAAAAAGTATGCAAGCCAGCCTTTTTAAGTGCTCCTTTGTCGGTTTTATTTTTAATAGCATTTATCCAAAATAAATGAGCAAAATAGGGATAACGAGTCAAGTAATCTTTTAACAATTCATCCTCCACCTGCCGGAGGTCATTTTTTTCAAATAAATGTTGAATCAAAGATTTTTTATCCGTTTCCATAGTTTTTATTTCACCAGTTGCTACCAATTTACAAAAGCTTTATTAAAAACATCCTGAATAAGTTGATCACTAATATCATCTATTAAAGACCCCTGCACTTGGTCTAATGTCTTGTTAGCTGCAAAATCTGCCGACCGGCTAAAAGTTTGTGTAAAATCGTCATCCGGATTTAAATTAGAAATAAATTCTACCTTTATTGCAACAGTCAAACGAGCTGTAGCTGCTTGTTCCACATCTGTAACTGCAACCGTTGAGGTTGAATATTGTGTAATCGTACTTTTAAAGATATAATCGACTTGTGGAGAATTTACCTGTGCCAACTTTGTTTGAGATGTAATCTTATCTCTAAGGCTTCGGGTAAGTTTTTGCGCCAATGTGGGATTCACATAGTCTGCATTATTAGTAAATTCTTGTACATTGACCGTCGTTGCTGCAGGATCTACACTTGCTCCCGTGAAGCTATAGATTCCACATCCAGAGCTTAACCCAATTAAAGCACATAATATGGGCAAATATATTTTTTTAACCATTGATATCGTATTCTTTTAATTTTCGATAGAGTGTTCTTTCAGAAATGCCCAAATCCATAGCAGCATCCTTTCGTTTTCCTCTATGTTTCTTTAAAGCTTTCTGAATTAATTCTTTTTCTTTATCTGCAATAGTAAGACTTTCTTCTATTTCTTCATGTTGCCTCATATCCTCATTATTCAAAATAATAGGATGACTTGTGGAGAGCGCTTTGCTATTATTTTCTTCTTCTTCTCCATAATAGTTAGATTCCGGAACATATCGTCCATTATCCTCTTGCTGATGCTCCCTGTACTCCTCATGTACTTTACCGGCCATCTCAGGATTCTGTAGCACGTCAAAAAACATACGCTTCAGCTCTGTCACATCCTTTCGCATATCAAAAAAGAGTTTATATAGAATTTCCCTCTCCGATCCAAAATCACCACCACTTTCAGCTTTTGCTTTTGCTAATACCGGCAAATATTTATTATGATTCGGCAAATAAGCTTTCAATCCTTCACTATCTATCAGTTTTTCTTTACTCAGCACAGATATTTGTTCAGATACATTCTTCAACTCTCTTACATTCCCCGGCCAGGAATAAGTATTTAACAATTCTACGGCATCCGCCGTAACTCTTACGGGAGTTGTTCGATATTTATCGGCAAAATCAGCACAGAATTTTCTAAACAATAAAGATATATCTTCTTTCCTTTCTCTCAATGCAGGGACTCTAATAGGCACTGTACTCAAACGATAATACAAATCCTCTCTAAATTTCCCTTTCTGAATCTGTTCTAACAACTTCTTATTCGTTGCAGCCACCACACGAACATCTGTGTGTTGAACTTTCGAGGCACCTACTTTAATATATTCTCCGGTTTCTAAAACACGCAATAATCGCGCTTGCGTTCCCAAAGGCATCTCTCCTATTTCATCTAAAAAAATAGTTCCACCTGAAACCGTTTCAAAATAGCCCTTACGCTTATCAGAAGCCCCGGTAAAAGCGCCCTTTTCATGACCAAATAATTCAGAATCGATTGTTCCTTCCGGAATAGCGCCACAGTTTACTGCAATAAAGGGATTATGTTTTCGTGCACTCTGGGTGTGAATAATTTGAGAGAAAGCCTCTTTTCCTACTCCGCTTTCACCCATAATGAGTACGGTCAACTCCGTAGCAGACACCTGCATAGCCACCTTTATGGCATAATTTAATTCGGGCGAATTTCCTATTATTCCAAATTTATTTTTAACAGATTGAACATCCGGCATAAAATATCATTTTTGTTTAGGCCTAAGCCAGTTTCCCTAATAGCGTAGCCGAAGTGCAGTCTGTCACTTTCACTTTAGCATAATCTCCGGGTTTCAAATCACGATTTTCTTTGGGGAATACCACCACTTTGTTTTGGTCATTTCTACCCACCCAATCTTGATCACTCTTTTTAGAATTACTTTCAATAAGCACTTTACAAATCTTACCTATATCTTTAGGCATCAATTCGGCCTGATGTTTATGTTGCAAGTCCACAATTTCCTGAAGTCTTCTTTTCTTCTCTTCTTCAGATACGCTATCTTCAAAACGACGAGCGGCTAATGTTCCCGGTCTCTCTGAATACATGAACATATAAGCCATTTCATACTTTACCTGCTCTATTATACTCAAAGTAGCTTCATGTTCCTTCAAAGTTTCTCCACAGAATCCGGCAATAATATCCGTAGATATGGCACAATCAGGCATAATTTCGCGAATGCGTTTCACCTTATTTAGATACCATTCTCGCGTATAAGTACGATTCATTCTTTGAAGTACTGCGGTGCTTCCACTTTGCACCGGCAGGTGAATATACTTACATATATTCTCATATTTAGCCATAGTATAAAGCACATCATCCGTAATATCTTTGGGATGAGAAGTACTAAAACGAACACGCAATTCGGGACTCACCTTTGCCACCATTTCCAACAAATCGGCAAAAGTTACCGCTTCATTATTTTCCGGGTTCACCCAATTAAAAGAATCCACATTTTGTCCCAGCAAGGTCACCTCTTTATAACCATTGTCTCTTAATTCCACACATTCCCTAACGATGGATTGCGGATCTCGACTACGTTCGCGACCGCGGGTGAAAGGCACCACGCAGAAAGTACACATATTGTTACAGCCGCGCATGATAGAAACAAAAGCAGTTACCCCATTGCTATTTAATCTCACCGGACTTACATCAGCATAAGTCTCCTCCCTGCTCAGAAACACGTTAATGGCCTTCTGCCCACCATCCGCTTCATCAATCAGTCCCGGCAGCGAACGATAAGCATCCGGACCGGCCACAATATCCACCAACTTTTCTTCTTCTAACAATTTAGATTTCAGACGTTCCGCCATACAACCCAAAATACCGATAAGCATTCCCGGATTATTTTTCTTTATCTTATTAAAAGTCCCCAGGCGACGACGTATCGTCATCTCTGCTTTATCACGAATAGCACAGGTATTAATTAACACTACTTTAGCATCTTCATAGTTACCTGTCACCTGATATCCTTCTTTTGTCAACAAAGAGGCTACAATCTCACTGTCATTAAAATTCATCTGACAGCCATAATTTTCTATATAAAACTTATCTCCGTTACTTTTTTCAGGCATCATTGAAGAAGTATAGGGCGTTCCCTGCCTTTGTTCATTCATTACCTTTAAACCTGTAATCGCCATATTGCTTATCCTTTGAAAAATTTCATACAAAAGTAACTAAAGTAATAAAGATGTCAAAATGTCAGCTATCCTAATATAGACCTTATCCTCTTAATTTTTTCATAAAAGGGAAATCTACGCATTAAAATATTAATCTGAATTTTTCAGCAAATCATTAATAGCATCCATTTTCTTTCCAAATTTCTGCCAATTCCGATTTTGTAATGCATCTTGCATTTCTCCCCAAAGTCCTTTCATCTTATCTAATTTAGGGTTGGCAACCTGTTGAATAATCGTTGGCGGCAGAACAACATTCGTGCTATCAGAAAGAGCTCCTATATCAGGTATTCCTGGAATTTCCGTTTTTCCATACAGGGCATAAATAGCCTCATTTAATGTCGGTTCCATCACTACATTTGAACCGGTAGTAGCTATTACACGCTTAAGCTGGGGAATATTGACACTCGTAGAAAAAAGAAATACCGGCTCTACATACAAAAAGGACTTATCAATAGGAATGACCATCATGTTTCCACGAATAACCTTAGATCCTCTTTGATCCCAAAGAGAAAGTTGACGAGAAATTTCTGTATTCTGATTTATTTTAGCTTCAATTTGTGCAGGTCCCAAAAACAGTCGTTCTTTAGGTAATTCATAATTTATAATCTCGCCATATCCCGGGAAATCCGATTTCACAACCATCCAGGAAACCATATTATCTCTATTATTAGGCGTCATTGGGCTAATCAGCATATATTGCAATCTTTTACTGTCCGGTAACATGCCCAATAAATAATAAGGACGCATTCTAACTTCTCGTCCGCCATATGACTCATCAGGTCGTTCCCACAAGTCTTCCTGATTATAGAATGTTCTGGGCTCTCTCATATGAAAGGTACTAAATTTCTGAAGTTGGATTTCGAAAAGCGTTTTTGGATATTTCACATGTTGCTTTAAATCGCCCGGCATTTCATCTAACGGCTTAAACACTCCCGGAAAAACACCCTTATACGTCTGCAATACAGGATCGCTTGCATTGGCCGTATAAAAATCCACCGTTCCCTGATAAGCATCCACAACCACCTTCACGGAATTTCGGATATAATTTTGATTCCCACTATATGGATCGGCATAAGGATACTGAGAAGCAGTGGTATAAGCATCCAGAATCCAATATAATTTCCCATGATCTAATACGATATAAGGATCATCATCCAGCTCTAAAAAGGGAGCTATTTTATGGACACGGGTACGAACAGAGCGCCAAAATTGTATCTTACTTCCATCTTTTATGTAGTCGGTTAACAATAAATTAATGTCGCTAAAATGCCAGGAAAAAAGTGCCTGTTCCAGAAAGTTATCAATAGGAACACCACCCTTTCCATTATAATGCGTATATACATTTTCATTTCCTTTAGGATAATCCAATTCACTAATCTCCGTATTGACCAGTTTATAACCCGAGTTCATTTCTCCATAATAAACAGCAGGCTGCGTTACTTGTAACCCAATATTGGAATGCGGAGGAATATCCTTAATATTAAAATAAGGACTCCCTTCTTCTGTCTTCTGCGTAGTCGGACTCATTACAATACCAAACCCATGCGTATATTGGAGTTTCTTATTCACCCAAGTTTGGGCTTTTTCCGGAAGCGAAGAAGTTAATTCTCTTGCAGAAATCAACACCTGGCGATAACCTTTATCCGTATGATACCGATCTAAATCTATATTATAAAACTGATAGTATAAACGGATTTCCTGTAATTGCTTATAGGTTTGCACCGTCAAATCCTGATCCCAAATACGTACGTTTTTAATGGATTCTTTATGTTCCAAAACCTGCTGAAGGGTCACAGAATCCGTTGCATTATATTCTCTAACATCTACACTATCCAACTTATAAGCTCTGCGGGTAAAATGAATATTATTTTCGATAAAAGGTTTCTCCATCGTAAATTCACTCGGATCCACTTTGAAATTCTGAATAATCCCCGGCAGGAACAATTGTCCCACAATACCCACAATAATAAGCGCTAGCGCTCCAAAACCTAATTTTTTAATATCAAACCGATAACGCTGAGAAAAGGTGTAAATTGCCAAAAGTACACACCCAACAACCATCACCCAATATACGGGAATCAATACATGCACATCCGTATAATTGGCACCATAAATAATATCGTTATTCTTATTGACTAAATGATATCTATCCAAAAAATAACCTACTCCCAAAAGCAGCAACCAAATACTCAAATTGGTAAAAATATGTTTTCGCGCCCTGGGAGAGATGCCTAAATTTGGCCCAAATCCATTGTTAGGCAGGGAAATACTTCTGGTGGCAAGATGAAAAACGGTCATCACCGCAGTAACAAAAAAGAATAGCAGCGCAAGACTATTTTGAACGGTCTCTATAAAAGGCAGTGTAAAAACGTAAAAAGACACATCATTTCCAAAAAGAGGATCTGCTGTTCCAAAAGGCTGTGCATGTAAGAATCTCAGATATTCATTCCACTGTGCCGAAAAACTAAAAGCAAAAAACAAACTAATTATAATAGCAAAAGTGTATAAAATCGTCTTTATCTGTTTCACACTCACATGCGCCATATTAGGAGTACCCTGCGGTCCCTGCCCCAGATCTAAATGAATGGGTCGGATTTCTTTACTCAAAAATCGAATATTCACAGCAATATACAGCAGTACAAAAATCAGAGAGATAAGAAAAAGTACTATTTCGGTTACCTTAATAGTCCAAAAGATATTCTCATATCCAAGACCATCCATCCACAAATATTTGACAATAAAACTTGATACAACCCCTAAGATAATAAATAAGAAGATGATAATTCCCACCCACAGAAGCCGCTTATTTTTCTTTGTTAAAGCCATGGCACTAAAAATAGATTAATAATAGTACAATAATAGTACATTAGACCGAAGCCTGCAAAAGAAAGCATCATCTTTTTAAAACTGCCCCATTATTTAAGTCATAAAACCCGCTTCATTCATCCAAACCAACACAAAATCTCCCATACATTCATAATTAGCATCCAAACGATGTTTAAATCCATCACAATCTACCGACACCATCATTTCCCCCTCTTCCCTGATGTGAAAGGGTTCCACCCTAATGTTTTTTCTAATATTTGCATCTTTACGACCCAGCCATTTATAAATTGTTTCTTTCGCACTCCAACATAAAGTATAAACCGTGTCATTATCTGTCATTTGTTCATATTCCAGATCACTCAAAAATCGACCGGCCAACCGTTTTATTTTCGGACTCACTTTTTCCAAATCAATTCCCACATTGTCCTCTTCGCTCACAATTACTGCTGCATATTTGCCACTATGTGTAATAGAAAAATGATAGGATTTATCCCTGAGATAGGGTTTCCCGCAGATATTAATCTCTATTTTTTCTACCGGAAATGCAGGAACCAAGGTTTTCAAAAGCTTTCTTCCCGCCAAATGTTGCAATCGTTTTACAGGATGTTTAATTTCTTTTTGAGCAGAAACATCTGATAAAAAATAAGATTCGGGCTCATTTATCTCCCAAATCCCTATTTTTGTCTTTTTATTAATTTGTATAGTACGGATTAATGCCATAATTTTCGGTACAAAAGTAACAAGTAATAAACAACAAAAGCATGATTCTTTCCGATTCTCATATTTTGAAAGAAATGGAAGCCGGAACTATCCGGATAGATCCATTCGATCGACAGTTCCTGGGCTCTAATTCTTATGACGTTCATTTAGGAGATTTCCTTGCAACCTACAAAAACAATATTTTAGATGCACGAAAACATAACGAAATAAATCATTTTGAAATCCCTGAAGATGGCATTATCTTAGAACCACATCAATTATATCTGGGAGTCACGCACGAATACACCGAAACCTACAAACACGTTCCTTTCTTAGAAGGCAAATCTTCCACAGGAAGATTGGGAATAGACATCCATGCTACAGCAGGAAAAGGAGATGTGGGCTTTTGCAACACCTGGACCTTAGAAATTTCTTGTACCTTACCGGTAAAAATTTATAAACGCATGCCTATCGGCCAATTAATTTATTTTGCTGTGGAAGGGGATATAGCAGTTCCTTATCACAAAAAAGGAAATGCAAAATATACCGAAAGAACTGTTCACCCTGTAGAAAGTATGATGTGGAAAAACGAATTCTGAAAATACTTAGAAGATATATTCTCCCTATTCTCCTTTTCATAGGAGTAATTATATTCTTTTCTATGTATAAGAATCAGAAAAAATTATATAAGGAGACCTTAGATCTTAATCGTAATCTGGCCGCAGAGGTTAACCATCTCTTAAATCAAAAAGACAATCTACAACAGAGTATTCGGCAACTACAACAGGCAGATGCCACCCGGGAAATTCAACAACCTACTTTCATTAATCAAAAGCAATATTACCGTAAGCACTGGAAAGAATATATTCATCTCTCGGTAAATGACTACAAAACAGGTTTTTTGGGTGGAATCAAGAATTTAAAAATCAATATAAATAACCAAACCGATTTCCGAATCAATCGCGCTGTAGTGCAAATATCTTATATCAGAGCAAATGGAGATTTATTTAAAACGGAAAGTGTTTCCCTAAAAAATATTGCCGCACAAAACAATCGTTCGGTTTCAGCACCCGAAAGTCCAAGAGGATTAAGTGTTAAAGTACATTTCATAAAAATCACAAGTCGCTCCATGAATTTTTGTTATGATAAAAACAAAAAAACGACTTCAAATAATTCAGATCCCTATAAATGTTCTTAATGAGATGTTATTATTTTCAAAAACCGTCAGAGCAAAGCCAATAACTCACTTCCCAAATAAATAAGTAATACCAACTTAATTAATTCTGCGCCCACATAAACAAAATGCATGTTAGATTTGGGAGGTTTTTCTCCCGCAATAACCTGATTCGCTCTTTTATCCATCTTAGGGAGCCACACCACCGTCTGCAGAATCAAAATAAAAATAAGAACAACACCAATCCAAACAAAAGGGGCTAATGATATATCTGTACCCGGACCATCTACAAAAGCAAGTACGCCAATAAGCAACAAAAGGAAACAGGCCCATTCCACCCTGTTTAAGGCTTTAAATATTAATCTTCCAATACTCAAACCAACCGGCAATTTCACACCGGGAGCTCTAAATTTCAGCCAGGATTCCATAAAGCTAATCGCTCCTACAAATCCAACCCAAATAAAGCAAATCCCTATCATAAACGAAAGTCCTACCATGAAGAAATTTTATATTAAATATACGACTAAGTCGCGAAATTTCCAATATTTTCTCTGCCAAACAATCTCATTTGAAAGACGTAAGCCACTTTTTGTGCCCTAAAAAGCGCCTCCGATGCAACGCTGCCTTCAAAATGATGTGTAATGGTTTCTTCCCACAATTTCAACCATTGTGCAAAATGATCCGGACTAATAGCTAATGGTTGATGTTTAATAAATGGATTTCCAAAATATGTAGTACCTTCTTCTAAAAGCAGTGTTTGCCAAAATCTATACATTTTATTGAGATGATGCCCCCAATCATCTATCGCACGATTAAATACAGGACCAAGTAAACTATCGGCTCGAATTTTTCCATAAAATTCATCTACCAATAATTGTATGTCTTCAAATGTACTGATATCCTTCATCGTTTTTCTACTTTCTTCGTTTTTTCAACGGGATAAAGCCAGCAATAAACGGAATAAACATACTACTCAAGTAATGTTCCGGTGTAAAATAACGAATTAAGAAATAAATACCCCAGGCGATAAAAGCAATAATAAGCATCCATACCCAGGCCGGTATTGCCAAAGGCGTTTCCGAACCGGTTACTACGAACATATCCGGACGTTCATGACCGTAAGCATTAATAGTAATCGGTAAATCATGATCCACTACATCATTTTTATCTAACCCAACCACTGTAATTGCAGGTCCGTTTCTTACTTTAAAAGGAATCTCTTTAACGCCTTCTCTCCCTTTTGTAGAACGAGCTACAACTTTTAGGATATGATCTCCGTCAGTAATTTTAGTCGTATCCAGCACCATTTTTACAGGGGGCTTATACTCTGCCAGGGGGGATGTTTCATCGTCTAAATAGATTCTAACAATACGATTATCATTATCTTTCTCCATAAGTATTTTTATTAGAATTTAAAATACTGTATTTAATATGGCTGCGCTTCTTTTCTCCGGGTTTAACCAAGAATTTGACGCTATAAAATAACACCACCAATACAAAGGCAATTCCCATATACATAATCACATAATCCCAGGTACCTTGAGGACCGGGACCATGCACAACGCCTTTTAACCAGGCAGGCTGCTGCTCATCGCAAAGATCACAAGCCATGGCTGCCGGCATACTTGTCAACAATAGACCAACTAAAGCAATAATCTTTTTCATACTATAACTATTTAAAAATTAACTATTTCTACTCTCTGTTTTGCGCCACATCATCTGCCGTAATGGTGGCTCCATCATTCCCCCAGCTTGTTCTTTCATAATTAATGATAGCTGCAATTTCTTTATCACTCAATCTCCCTTTAAATGGAGGCATCACACTATATTGAGAACGTGCATCATAGCCTTCCAAAACTATTTTAATATGCAGAGAGGCATCGTCATCATTTACGATATCACTTCCTTTCAATGAAGGGAATGCGCCAGGGACACCCTCACCAGAAGTCTGGTGACAAACTGCACAATTGGCCTGATATAATGCCTTTCCATCCGGGAGTTCACTTCCACCTCCATCCCCACCGGAAGAAGAGGTTGATCCGGAGGATGCAGTTTCTCCCTTGTTACCATAAGACTTTGGATCCGGTAAGAAATCATCCGGTGTAGGAATCTTTTCCTGCTTCAAGGATAACAGATACGCTACCAAATCCTGCGCCTTTTGCGTAGCCACAACCGTTCCTTTGATTCCATGTGTACTTTTGTATTCCTCAGGAATATTCACAATGACAGCCTTTGAAGAATCAACATGTGCTTTCACTTCAAAAAGCCAGGGAAATGCCGGCATTATAGATTGAGGTACTACTGCTCTTGGATTGAAAAGATGCGTATATTGCCAGGCAGCTGCAGGTAATCGTTTCCCTACATTGGTCAAATCCGGTCCGGTACGCTCACTTCCCAACAAAGAGGGGGATTGTTGCCAAACATTCATTCTTTCCTTGCTATAATAATAATCAGCAGGAATAGAAGGTCTGCTGCCCCACATTTTATCCATTTCAATATTACGCACTT
>CAZLDH010000003.1:0-25777 GCA_964558275.1 uncultured Chitinophagaceae bacterium | reverse complement strand
GCAGGAATAGAAGGTCTGCTGCCCCACATTTTATCCATTTCAATATTACGCACTTGTTGGGTATGACAAGCAGCACAACCGTTCGCTATATAAAGTGCCAGTCCCCGACGCTCTTGCGCAGTCATTCCATCATCTTGTGGTAAGGCACCATTTGCCTGCTCCACCTGAATAGCAGGAACAACCGCAATTAAAATGGCTAACAAAGCATACAACACAAAGATAGTTATCAAAAACTCCTTATGATTTTTATGAAAATTAAAAAGCATTTATTTATTGTTTTAAGCGATGGATAATGATTCAGAATTTTCTGATTCTTCTAATTCGGCAGCCGGTTCTATATCTCTAATCGGCTTCTTTTTACATACCACATACATATTATATGCGAAAACAATATGCGAAACCAACATGAGAGATCCACCTACAGCACGCCACAACCAGTAAGGAGCCATCATTACAACAGTCTGAATAAAGGGAACACCCTCCATCCACATCACTCCTTTAATCGTTCCTCCAATCATCATTGAAAATTCATATAATAATAAACCGACAAATGCAAGCCAAAAGTGCATCCCCACTAAAGACTGCTTAGGCTCTCGCCCCATCAGTCGCGGCATCAAGTAATAAATACATCCCCAAAGCATGAAACAGATAATACCATACATCGTCATGTGAGAATGGGCTACTGTATAATCGGTTAAATGCCATGCATAATTCGTAAATCGGAACGCTTCAATACTTCCTTGCGAAGATCCCAGGAAATAGTAGATTACACCAACCAATATAAAGGGCAAAACATAACTTTCAGAAATAGCCTTCCAACTTCCTCTCATCGTTAACAAGAAGTTGGTCGTACCCGAGAACACAGGAATAAACATTCCTACACTAAATACAATAGCAATAGTCTGCAACCACCATGGTATAGGACTAAAAATAAAGTGGTGACTTCCTATCATTGTATAAAACAACATCTGCGTCCAGAAAGCTAAAACACCTAAAGAATACGAATGAATAGGTTTATTCAAAGAGGCAGGCAGAAAGTAATAGATAAGCCCCAAAGTAAAGGTCATAAACCACATACCAACTGCATTATGCATATAGTAGCCCTGAACAATCGTTTCACCTAAACCGCTTTGGTACCAGGGTAAATAACCAATCGTAACCATTACCAGCGTCCAAGCCAATGCTGCAACAATATACCAATTTGAGATATAAATTTCAGACGCTTTTCTCGTAGCAATTGTCTTATAAAAATTATATAGCGTCAAGATCAAACCAAAACCAAATAATCCCATCACCGGCCAGATATATTCTCTGTATTCACCCCCACCATTGTTAATCCCGGCCATAAGCAAGATGTCACCTATCAACACGGCAGCATTAATTAATCCAAAGGACCACCATCCTATTTTAAGACTATATAACTTCGTATTGGAAGTTCTGGGAATAACAAAATTAGCCAAACCAATCATAGCCATAGAAGCCCATCCCCAAAATACAGTATTGGTATGCACCGGACGTAATCTTCCAAAGCTCAACCAAGCCAAATGATCTGAATCAGGAGCTACAAATTTAATCCCCAAATACTCTCCCACACTGGTTCCAAAAACAAGCCAAAATGCCGACATGCCAATAAAAGCAATGATTAACTTCCGCAATCCGGGATCTACGTTAATCGCTTCTCTTAAATATTTTTTCTCACTAACAAATGGAATCTCCAATTTGGAAGAAGCCTGACTAACTATTCCTTTCTTATCAACAGGAACATCCTCTCCTGCAAGTTCATTCCCTTTTAATTTAAATAATAACGCCTCCCTTCTTTTTTCAAGCATTTCATCTAATTCCTTCCCTTCTAAATCCAATAACTCCTTTTGAATTGCTTTCAATTCCTTCTCTTTCCGCTTATATTTCGCTTTCCCTAGAAGTTTATTCAGGCGAATCACCATAATGATCACCAACAACAACAATAATAATATAGCAAAAACAACAGCTGCTATAATTCCGAAATGTTTAAAAGCTACCGCAGATACGCCATCCTCGTTCTGGGCAAAAAGAGGGAAGGAATAAAAACTTAGAAATAAACTAATAGACAAAAATAGAAAAGAAGATAAAATCTTGGAATATTTCATCATTTACACATTATTTTAGAAAATCTATACTCGATTAATAAGAAAATTACGAACCTTATTATTTCGTTTTTACCAGAAATTGTCGTTTTTGAATCAACTCATTCAGTTCCTGACGACTTAAATTCATAATATCATTAGAAGTAACCGGCTGTCGTGGAGCCTCTTGTTCTTTATTATCTTCTTCGATGCTATCCAGTTCATTTACTCTTGACATTAAAAGCAAACCCAAAAACACCAGAAAGATAATACCAATTACTGCAATGCCTACGACCAACCCTTCCATAGTCAGGCTTCCCGCACTACCTAATCCATAAGCAAGTGCCTGATCCGGTGTAAAAAGCACACAGAATAAGAAGACTGCACAAGAAAAAGAAACAAATTTCTTTACGCCCGTTCGTTTTGTAAGTATATTCATCATCATCTTTATATTTATAATTGCAAAATAAAGTATAAAAAGGTATATAAATAGTGATACAAGTCATCAAATAGCATGATTTATATCATCATTTATCATGATTGATTCGATACGCACATAACAATCCTATTATCATAGATATATTATGCAATATATGATATATTTGAATTATAAAAAAGTTTTCAATATAATTTTATCGATTACACTCTTATTGAGGAAACAATAGATAATGTTGAGAAGCTACTGACATATCACGCCAGATTTTATTCAATGGTTCCGTAGGGAAAGCCATATTCATTCCACAAATAGGATAAAGGGAAAAAAGCATTTCTCTAGCTTTCTCCGCAGCTTTTCTCGCCTGTTTGGCTAACGCAAGCTGTGAAGCAGAAGAAACCTCTACACCCTCTTCGTACAAACCCCAGAGGTTATCCAATAACCGGTACATATTTTCTCTTTCAGTAAAAAAAGAAGGAATCACCCGATGATTAATCTGCTGCACAACCGTATTCCCATTTAAAACAGAAGCGCTGTTGAGTGGTTTTTTATTCTTCAAGAGTTCTTCATAGCATTCAATAAAATGAAGCCCCATGCCAATCGGCATAACAGCCATATTTAATACTGCAAGAAGCTCAAAATGGAAGCGATATATCGTGTTTGAAAGATGCGGAGAAGGAGCAGTCAGAGAGAACGAACGGTTATTAGGAACAAAAATATTTTTAACTTCAAACTCATTACTACTGGTAGCACATAATCCGGTAGTCTGCCAGGTATTATAAATCTCCACCTCCTCTTTAGGAAATATAAAGGATAGGAATTCTTTTCCATTGTCTCCAATAACGGGATTATCCTGCTCATACAAGAAGGCATTAGCGGTAAAATGCGTAGCATGTGCAGAACCACTTGCATACTTCCACTTTCCCGAAAGAATAAATCCACCTTGAGTCTTTATGGCTTTTCCACTAGGAGCGCCACTTCCGGCACACCCTACCTTTCTGTCACTAAAAATATGCTGCGCTATATCCTTTTCCAAATAACCGGCAAACATATTAGCCCCCGCCACCAAATTCACAACCCAACCCACATTACCATCGGCTTGAGCCAATGTTTCAAAAAAGGAAACAATCTTTGGCAACGGCCATGCTAATCCTCCATACTCTTCAGGAACCATTACACGCATGGCATCCATCTCATATAAACCTGCCAACACCTCCGGTGAGAGTTTCTTTAACTTTTCTGTCTCGAAAGTGTTCTCGCGAATAACCTTAAACAAATCAGAAGAAAGCAACTTTTGATTTTGCATAAATACCTTATCCATAGATTTATAGACTACTAACTATTTCCCTACGATTATATTATTTTTTGACAAAGATAAACACTATCAGCCAATATCACCATCCTTGGCTCACCATTTGCCACATACTAGTCTTCTAATTCGTCCATCATGATATCTGCATGTGCATAAGCAGCCCCTGCCCTCATTTCGGAAGCGACCCATATTGCCTCCATAATTTCTTCTTTAGAAGCTCCTTTATTAACTGCTCCGCGGCTATGCGCCCGAATGCAATAAGGACATTGTGTAACGTGTGCAACGGCGATAGCAATAAGTTGCTTCGTCTTCTCATCCAAAGCTCCTTCTTCGAATACCGTTTTACTAAAATTTCTCCATGCTTCGATATTCTTCGGAGCTAAATCTGCTTTTGCTTTATTGGTTTTGGCATTAGATGCCGGAAACATTTCTTTCTGTGACATGTTTTGTGAGTTTTATTGTTAGATGGTTATATTGTTAAATGGTTGGCTTGTTAAGCAATTTAATCCTTCAATAGTTCAACAAGCCAACCATTCAATAATCTTACTTAAAATTACGATAAATCTTTTAGCTGAATATAACAGAAACATTACCTTTGCCCAAATTCTAAAAAGATATGGCATTACAAGCAGGAATAGTAGGTTTACCTAATGTGGGAAAATCAACTTTATTTAATGCGTTAAGCAGTGCTAAAGCACAGGCGGCAAACTTTCCATTTTGCACCATAGAGCCTAATGTAGGTGTTATACCGGTACCGGACAAAAGACTTGCCCAACTGGAATCTTTGGTTCAGCCCGAACAGGTGGTGCCGGCAACGGTTGAGATCGTAGATATTGCCGGATTGGTCAAAGGTGCCAGCAAAGGCGAAGGGCTGGGAAATCAATTTTTAGGTAATATTAAGAATACTAATGCCATTATACATGTACTTCGCTGTTTTGAAGATGATAACGTTGTTCACGTTGACGGAAGTATAGATCCGGTTCGTGATAAAGAAATTATCGACACTGAATTACAATTAAAAGATCTGGAAACAGTTGAGAACACGATTCAACGCAGTAAAAAACAGGCAAAAAGCGGAGATAAAGAGATACAGAGAGGAATCAATATTTTAGAGGATTTAAAACAACATCTGGAAAACGGTCAATCAGCGCGCACCTTCCAATGCAACGATGAAGATAGAACAGCCTTCTTAAAAGAGATGTTCCTCCTTACAGACAAGCCCATTATTTACGTATGTAACGTTGGAGAAGAAGATGTATTGTCAGGCAATGACTATACCCAAAAGATAGAAGCCATTGCAAAGGAAGAAAACGCCGCCGTTTTACTGGTTAGTGCCTCCATAGAATCCGAAATTGCCGTCTTGGAAGATTTTGAAGATCGACAGGCATTTTTAGAAGATTTAGGACTAAAAGAAAGTGGTGTTTCTCGATTAATCACTTCCACATACAGTCTATTGAATTTAATCACCTATTTTACCGCAGGGAAAAAAGAAGTGAAAGCCTGGACTATCACCAACGGAATGACCGCACCTCAGGCAGCAGGAGTTATACATACAGACTTTGAAAAAGGTTTCATTCGTGCCGAAGTCATTAAATATAAAGATTATGTAGAAAATGGCTCAGAAGCTGCATGTAGAGATGCCGGCAAACTTAACTTGGAAGGAAAGGAATATATTGTAGAAGACGGAGATATTATGCACTTTAGATTTAATGTGTAAATAATATTACAATACCTTTTCTAAGGTATCATACAAAAATGAAAAACCGGATGCGCTCATCTTCCAATTGCTGAATTTGCGGGTGAATAATAAATTTAATTTCAAAACAAGCTCGAATCTGTATCTGGATTTTCAAAACATATTATTCCACAAAACCGCCTATGTCCCTAAATTAACGTTTAAAAGAAACGCAGACAATAGCGGTTTTGTTACCACAGACGGAAACGCGTTAAAAACGAATGGCAGCAATGCCATCCCTTATATTTTAAACCAGCGGAACGCCAATATAGTGCCCGCTGTAGGGTTTATATTTAAATTTTAGATCGCCAACTAATTACATAAAGTTAATTAGAATCGACATTTCCGTTCTGTCAAATCATTGCTGACTAAGATCATTGATAGATTTCACTACGCCCTTGTACTTATCGGCAACTTTCTTTTGAAAACTATTCCATCCCTGCTCCGTTTGATCCTTTGATTTTTTAAGAAATTGTACCAACGAATCACGCTTGGATTCTATTTTCTTAATTTTCAGTTCCATCCGCTCCTTCATCACTCCTTTGTGTTCCTGAGCACTGCTATCCCACTTGGCAATAGATTCATTCAAAGCCTGTACCCGCTGATTCCAAGAAGAATCAAATTGACTTACCTGGCTTTGAAACTGATTTTGAGACGCTGAAGATCCATTTTGTGCTTTCTTTGAAGAGTTGCTACAAGAGGCCATAGCAAACATTCCCAAAGCTAAAAATAACATAAAAAGGGATGTAGTTTGTTTCTTTTTCATAATTAGAGCTTTAAAATAAAATATAAATATAAGAAATTTATTTTTTAATATAAAATTAACTTTTAGCTATGCTATGATGTCATTTCCGCAAAGAACTAAAAATAGTGGATTTAATCAAATATATAAATAGAATAAAAAGGAATCAAAGTATCCAGAGAGGTGCAATGATACCCAATCTCACTTCATTTCTATTATAACTGGAGGATCCCAAATCATCTTTGGCCAATTTTGAATAGGCAAAATAACGTCCGATATAAGCCACAAAAAAGCGTATATCCATATGCTGAAATGGATGATAATAGAGCGTAGGGATTATGCCATAACTTGTCCTTAAGTGATCTCTTCCACTGCTTTCACTCTCCACATCTTCCCCATAAGCAGTACTGGTCATCAGCGTAAGCAACCCACTAAATTGTGGGCTTATTTTATATTTGGTTCGTAACCAATTTCCAATATAAGTCACATCCTGAGCTGCATATTCTCCTCCAATAATATCAGTTGCAATATTTTTTGTATCTACCTGCTCATAGCTATAAGAGAAATCATACATGATTGTAAAACGCCGGTTACGGTATTTATGTCCCAATGTAACATAAAACGTTCCCATGTTTTTCACTTGCCTAGAATAACTAACACTATAAATAGTTTCCAGCTTTTTATCAAAAAAATTCCCATTCCATCTTCCTACAAACTCTACCGGCCAATCGGGTTCTTCAATATTCGCAGCCACATCTTCACCATAAAGATCTTCATAAAGCATGGTTCTCGAATTCAGTATTTGAAAACCCAATGCATGATTTTCCGACAGTTGATAGTTCATCCCCACCCCCGTTACATAAGAGAGCGCATTGCTGTGAATATCATTATACTTCAAAATATCCATCGGGCTAAAAGCATATTCATATCCGCCAAAAAAGGCCGATTGTTTTCCTAATTGGATATTCCATTTGGGGGTTAGTACAATATCTAAATATGCTAATTCTATGTTACTCCCCAATTGGTCAAGGGTTTGAATACTATTATTCTTATTAAAACGGTCACGGAAATAAAAATGTATATTCTTATACACCTTTCCCGAAACTTCTATGGCTGTATATTGGTTTTCAAACTCAGCTCCCTGATAATCATGATCTCCCCCACGAAGCATATACCCTCTCATACCAAAACGCATTCCGAGTGTAATATTCACATTTTTCAACAATTTTTCCTTTTTTTCAGAAAGAAGAGGCGTCGAAAGACTGTCATGATTTAATAACTGTGCCGAACCTATAAACGGGAAAAGAATAAGAATAAGAATAAGAATAAGAGGAAAAAGTCGTTTCATTATTAGTAGATTTTGCGCTTTCACCCATTAATGTATAAATAAATATTCGATATTTAAAATTTATACATCCAATTCTTATAAACTTCCGTTCAAGATATCATTTTTTTATCCAGAAACCATTCTTCTGCATCTCTTATCGCTGAAATAGTGTCATTACATGGTAAATTCAGCTCTGCTTTAGCTTTAGCATTGCTATAATAATTTTTAACGCAAAGAATCTGCATATTCACATAATGTGCAGATACCGGTATACCCATTTTCACTAAAGCAGTACCAATACGACCTATAAAAAGAAGAATAGATTTTGGGATGGGAATAATCCGGCTTTTTTGTCCTGTCACCTGTATTAATTTCTCATAAAAAGCTTTGTAGCTCATATTTTCGTTTGCCAACAGATAACATTCTCCCGAACGCCCTTTTTCAATAGCTTGACATACCGCATAAGCAGCATCTTTCACATGAATAAAATTTTTTCCTCCCGGAGGCGCAATAATAAATTTCTTCTTATAGCCTCTTAAAATAATTTCTCCCGAACTGGGTTTACTGTCATATGCGCCAAGCATAAAAGTAGGATTCACCACCACGAGCTCAGTTTGTAATTCCCTGGCAAGTGCAAGTGCCACCTTTTGTGCTTCATACTTACTCCTGGCATAACAAGCTCTGCTAAATGGAAAGCTTATTTTTTCTTTTTCTGTACCCGGATTATCCTTCGTTCCAAAAGCAAAAGCATTTGCAGAGCTGACCAATATCATTCTCGTTACGCCACAATCATTTGCCGCTCTTAGTACCCCAATGGTACCATCTACATTAACGCGTTTATATTTGTTATAATTCAGCGAAGATTGAGAAGTATCTGCTGCCACATGAATAACGACATCACATCCTTCAACAGCCTCAAAGACAGCATCTTTATTGGTCACATCGCCAATACAAACTGCTAAATTTTGATGAGAAATCAATAACTTACGTCTATCCCGCACCATTGCCTTCACTTGTGCTCCACGATCTAACAGTTCCAACAATATATTTGTTCCTAATAAGCTATTTGCTCCTGTCACCAACACTTTCATAGGCTTTTCCAACTTTTTTTTCCTCTTTAATTTCTCTCCATATAATGCGTGTCAACATTGGACATCTAAGACTAACCGGAATAATCCTCGTCAGGAACCGATTAAATTTATTCCCATTTCCTATGATAATATGGGTGCGTTTTTTGAATAAATTTTCAATCGTCTTTTTCGCCGTATATTGTGCAGATAATACGCTCATTTTGGCAATTGTGCCCTGTTTAATAATCCGGCGCATAGAATCAAAATGAGTGGTCATTGGTCCCGGATAAACCACACTTACGAACACGCCTGTACCTTTTAATTCCTGATAAAGACCTTTTGAAAAAAAGCGAACAAAATCTTTAGATGCCGGATAGACCGTTTTATAACCCAAGGGGGTAAATGCCGCCATACTGGACACATTTAAAATCCAAGATGTTTCATTCGTCCGCAACAGTGGCAACAATTCATGAGTAAAAAGAGTAGTTGCTCTGATATCTAATTGAATAATGGTATCGATTAAAGATGTTTCTGCTTTTTCAAACTCTGCTGTTCCGCCAATTCCAACATTATTTATTAATACACTTAACAGGTAATTCTCTTTTACCCAACAAACCACTCTCATGATTTCTTCTTTTTCGGTCAAGTCACATTCTATAAAGTCAGTATCAACACTATATTTCACAGATAGGTACTGGCAATAAGTATCCAAATTCTCTCCGGGCAAAGCAGTTAGTAATACATTATAATTACGTTTCGCTAACTCTTCGGCAAAAGCCTTTCCCAGTCCCTTACCGGCTCCTGTTATTAATGCATAATCTTTTCGAGCCATTCTTTCTATTTTAAACTATTTTATTCTAAACATTTCCAACCCCTTTTTATCCTGCATGGTGACAAAAACAGTTTTCCCATCCGGATCACCAAACACCATATTGCTACATTTTTTAGCATTCAATGTTATGGTTCTGACCTGTTTACCTTTCGAATTAAAAACAACAATTTCACCTTTTCCATACCTGCAAACAAACAGATTTCCTTTAGGACCAAAATGCATGCCATCTAAATCATATCCTTGAAAGGTAGTAAATAATTTCTTATTAGAAAGACTACCATCCTCATTCACATCAAATCTCCATATTTTCAATTGCACACTTTCACCCACATAAAGATGTTTTTCATCGGGACTCAATGTAATTCCATTTGTCGTCCCCATGCTATCTGCTACCCGAACAGCTTCCCCCTTTTTCTTTATCAGCCATATCTGTCCTGTACTATCCGCCCAATTGGGATCAGAAGCATAAATCCATCCTTTCTTACTCATCAGCAGGTCATTTGGTTGATTAAACTGATCATTATGGCAATAAATACTTATCTCCTTGTTTTTATTTATTTTCAAAATATTATGTCCTATAAAGTCTGCCACATACATATTCCCTTCTTCATCAAATTTTATACTATTTCCGATACTGCTATCCGGTAAAGTGGTATATAATTTACATTTTCCTCCGGGCAGAACATAGCCTATCGTACCATCCTTTTCATAATTTACCACAAAAAGCGTATCATTTCGGAAAGAAGGACCTTCAACATTGTGAGAAAACAAATTATCCTTGGTTAATTCATGCACTTCATAAGGAGGCGTATCAGGAGAAAGATAGTAATTGGGCTGTTCTTTACATGAACCAAATAAAACGACAACAGTTAAAATAAAATACAGTTTTTTCATATAGTTTTTTTAAAAAAAATTTCTCTTAATGCAAAACACTTTTTAAGACAGCAGGCGATCGTAAATCCCTAAACCCGGGAATATGCAATTTGAGAAAATCCATAAAATAATTCAGCAATTGTTCCCTGCTTTTCTTAGGGATTTGAAGTTCGGTTAACTGATTCATATCATAAAGCCGAAGTAATTGATAGGTAAATAAAGACTCCGTCTCATTCAAACACAGCGTAGCCGCTCTACCATTCACAAAAGCGCCTTCCCGCAAATCCAGAAAAGCAGTTTCCGTAGAATAACTTCCATATATTTCAAACCCTTGTAAAGCTGCAGCTCGCAAGGTAAAATAAAGCGGAAGATTTGTCAAAGCAGCAATTGCATGTTGATCCATCCACTCCAAGGCATGCTTCGAAAAATAAAACAATTCCGGATTCGACTCCGGCTCACTCAAACATTTTTCTAAAAGCTCTACCACAAACAATGCCGTCGTATTCTTTACTATATTCCCATACAGATGCTGATAAATATAAGCCGGTTTAAACTCAGAAATACGTTGAAGATTTTTCTCTTCTCTATGATAAACCACTAAGTCAAGAATATTCGCTGGTTGTAATAAATTTCCTTTTTTGGCTTTCGCCTTAGACGTACGAACACCATTTACGATATAAGATTGCAGACCAAACAACTCGGTAAATATCTTGACAATAACACTTGTCTCTCTATAGCGAGTCACATGCAATACAATCCCTTCAGTCTTAAATAGCATGAATAAAATAGTTAATTCACCGAAGATAACACTATTATAAGAAACCGGTTTCAAATAAAAATAACCGAGCCACAATCTACCTTAAATTAAAAGCTACCCCACTCAAAAGATTAGGAAAGGAAGTTCACTTCATTAGAGATTTTCAACAAATGCTCACTGAAGATGCAAATAATTATTCCTTCACATGCTCAATTATCTCCCCTGTCTTTTTATCTTTCAAAATGATTTTTGTAGCACCATAATGCGTCGTTTCTTCTTTGATCAGATAATATTTTTCATCGTAATCCTCAAGGGTTGACTCTTTCATCAAACCTTCCTGACCACGCCAAACAGGAAGATTTACAGATTCCCATTTTTTGCTCTTAGCAGAAGTATAAGCTGCATCAATGATTGCGTTGACGATATATCCATCATAAAAAGTCTCCTTAGGCGATTCTCCGTTTTCCAAAGCAGAAAACATATCCTCAAACATGTGATTATACCCCAAATCATTCAATTCATCTCCCACCGGAAAAATCCAGCCTTTATTACTTTCTGCTTTTTCTGCCATATAATCGCCTCCCTTACCGGTAGTAAACATCTCAAAACCGGTACGCAGAAAATTATTAATCCAAATAGTACCTTCCGAACCCATCACTTCATCCCTTAAATCCATCCCGCCGCGGAAAGTCCAGCTGGCTTCAAACTGCCCGATAGCCCCATTTTCATACTTTATCAATCCTATAGCATGATCTTCTGCCTCAATAGGTTTCACCTGTGTATCCGCCCAACACATCACTTCTACCGGCTTAATATCTTTCCCGATATAATGTCTTCCAATTTCTATACAATGACAACCCAAATCCAAAATTGCGCCACCACCTGCTTGTTCCAAATTCCAAAACCACTCACTATGTGGTCCGGGATGTGTTTCCCTGGATTTTGCCCAAAGTACACGCCCGACTGATCCTTTCCTCACACTATCTACCGACTTTAGAGTTTTCGGCGTATATACCAAGTCCTCTAAATAACCATTAAAAATGCCGGCTTCTTCTACTGCTTTCATCATGCGTAAAGCTTCCTCAGCATTCCTTCCCAGAGGTTTGGTTGTCATTACTGCTTTTTTTGCTGCTACGCATGCCATTACAGCTTCTTCATGCACAAAATTGGGCAAGGAAATACACACTAAATCTACCTCTTCATTATTAACCGCCTCTTCCAATGTGGTGGTTTGATGAGGTACTTGATAATCTTCAGCAAATTTCTGTGCACTTTCTTTTTTTCGTGAGTAAACACTTACAATCTTATCTTGTGAACGTCCTTTCATTATAGCATCTGCATAAAACCTGGCAATAAATCCGGAGCCCAACATGGCAATTTTCATACTCATAATTAAAAGACTATTTTATTTTTTTAATTTCTTCCTGATTTTTTTAACAACATCAACCGTTACTTCTGCAACATCAGCTGCCTTCTCATCGGACAAACCGGATCTTTCTATAAGGTATGCTACAAATTTTTCTCGTTCTTCTTCTCTACCTTCTTCACGGCCTTTTGCTTCGCCCTTACGAAAAAGTGGATCTTTTTCCTCTTTAAAAAATTCTGTTATAGATTCCATAGCTATATTAAATTGTTTTTCTAAATTACGTAATTGAACCAAAGCTCTTAATTGATTAAAATATTTACTTTGAGCAAAACTACCTTTAGCTGAGATCTTCACTTCATGAAGAATTTCCGTTATAGCAGCTATTGGTTCATCATTTTCAAAGTTAGCTAAAATTGCCAATATCTTCTCTTCTGGTTTGTCCGAATTTAGGAAAATTTTATAGTTAATGGATGACAATGCAATGATATTGTATTGATACCGAAAATTTTCGGTATCAATACCTTTAGGCATGGTCACTTTTCCTTTTCCTAAAAATAAAACATATTGCTTCACAGGCAATTTATATTGGCGTTGCAACATAATATTGTATTCTGCCATCCGGTAAGCCATGTTCTTATCATTTTTAGTCTGATATTCTATATGTAAAACAAAAACATGACCAGTTTTATCCGTAACTTTTTTAAGTAAATCCGGTTTGCGTTCTTTGGTATGTTGGATATCATCGGGGAGCTCTACGCTATCTATAATATACAGATCCAATACATGCTCAATAATGCCCGGCAAAGCCAATTCCATATTTTCTCGGAAGACTTTGTCATATTGATTGCTTTGTCTGCGTTTAGATATCTCTGACATCTTTTTATAAACTTATACTTTAGAGCTGCCTTCCATCTGTGCCTGTTTATCTATTTTATTTTCTTTAAATAAAACGAGGAACAGAATAAAAACCAAGACAGCCAATGCAGCCGGCATCAACCAAATGGCTTTCCAATTATGGGTACCATCAGCAAGCTGGAATTGCTCCGCAGCTACTCCGGCAAGCAGAGAGCCTATTAATAAACCAATACCGTAAGTACCGATAGTAATTAATCCCTGTGCTGCACTCTGAAAATTCTTTCCGGCATGGTTATCTGTATAAATCTGTCCAGTAACAAAGAAGTAATCATAACACACACCATGGATAGCAATACCAATAAATAACAAGAACCACAGACTACTACCGGGACCACCAACATATCCGTAAGCAAAAGCAACATATCTTATTGCCCATGCCAACATGCCTAACGCCAGCATTTTTTTCACCCCCAATTTCTTAAAAAAGAATGGCATCAACAACATAAATACCACCTCAAATCCCTGACCAATAGTCATTTTTCCGGCAGATCCCTGCATTCCGACCTCACTTAAGAAGGGATTAGCAAAAGCATAATAAAAAGCTGTAGGAATACAAATGGCAACAGATGCCACAAAAAATACAAGAAAATCCTTATTTTTCAAAAGCTTAATGGCATCAAAACCTAAGAGTTCACCAATTGAAGTTTTTACATTCTTCTTCAGCGGCAGGGTAGCAGGCAATGTAAAGCTATAAATACCCAAAACGGCTGATGCAATGGCTGCCATTTTAAAAGTAAGTACCAGCTGATGCGAATCGTCCCAATTCAGGAACATGATAATCAATCCTGCAATAATCCATCCTACTGTCCCTAACACACGAATAAAAGGAAATTCTTTTTCAGAATCCTCCATTTGCCGCATAGCAATAGAATTGACCAAAGCTAAAGTCGGCATAAACAGAATCATATAAATTAATATATATGGATAAAACACGTCAAAAGACGAAGACATCGCTGCCATCCACATAAGTACAGCACCCACAAGATGCAACACCCCCATGATTTTTTGTGCTGAGAAAAATTTATCTGCAATTAATCCTACAATAAACGGAGCAATGATGGCCCCTATAGACTGTGTAGCAAAAGCTAATCCAACTTGAACCCCATTCGCTCCAAGGCCTCCCTGATCAGCCGGTTGTAATAAATAGGTTCCCATTGTAACAAACCAAGCTCCCCAAACAAAAAATTCGAGAAACATCATTACAGACAGTCTAAATTTAGTTGATCCATTCATAAATATTAACTTTTAAAAATTGAAGTGTAATATTACTAAAATTATTTTTGAAAGTTCAGTTTAACCCTATATAATTTCATAGCAGTATCTTGAGTTAAAAAAAACTATTCTTTTTAACAGAAAACACTTACATTGTGATAAATTTAAAACTTATTTCAAATGAGAAAAGAGTTTATTACTTTTTCAATTCTTTCATCTGTAATTCTCCTTATTTTCGGGTATTTTTTTCATTGGGTATTTTGGCTTTTTATCCTTTTTGGTCCGGTTATACTACTTGGACTATATGACATGGTTCAACCCAGACATACCATCCGTCGTATATATCCCTTCTTAGGAAGATTTCGTTATTTGATGGAAGATTTACGTCCAAAGGTTTATCAATATTTTGTAGAAAGTGATACAGACGGGAAACCCATTAACAGAGTAGATCGTTCTACCATTTATCAAAGAGCTAAACGAGATTTAGACACACAACCTTTTGGAACGCAATATAACACCTATCAGGAAGGATATGAGTGGTTGGCACATTCAGTCAATCCGGTAGATTTCCACAAATTAAATAAAAGCCCTCGTGTAAATTTTGGAGGAGAACATTGTAGCAAACCGTACTCTGCCTCCATCCTTAATGTATCGGCAATGAGCTTTGGTGCCTTAGGAGCCAATGCAGTAGAGGCACTTAATGCAGGCGCAAAAATTGGAAATTTTGCACATAACACCGGGGAAGGAGGCATTAGTCCCTACCATAGAAAACATGAAGGAGACTTAATCTGGCAAATCGGAACTGCATATTTTGGCTGTCGTAAAGACAATGGAGAATTCGACCCCGATTTATTCAAAGAAAAATCTCGATTCGATACGGTAAAGATGATTGAAATAAAATTATCCCAAGGAGCTAAACCTGGTCATGGAGGTATTCTCCCCGGCGTAAAGAACACAGTAGAAATTGCTGAAACACGTCATGTAAAACCACACGAAACCGTTTACTCTCCTACTTTTCATACTGCTTTTTCAAATCCTGTAGGATTAATGAAATATGTACAAGAGCTTAGAAACTTATGCGGCGGAAAACCCGTAGGCTTCAAACTTTGCGTAGGAAGACAATCCGAAGTTTATGCCATGTGTAAAGCGATGATAGAAACCGGAATTTATCCGGACTTTATCACCGTAGATGGTGGAGAGGGAGGAACCGGGGCAGCACCACCCGAATTCTCAAATACCATTGGCATGCCCTTTATGGACGGACTTTCTTTTGTACATAATACCTTAGTCGGGTTCAACATCAGAGATAAAATGAAACTCATTGGATCCGGTAAGATTCTCACCGGCTTTCACATTGCCAGAGCCATGGCTTTAGGAGCCGACACCTGTAATAGCGCCAGAGCCATGATGATGTCACTCGGCTGTATTCAGGCATTACTTTGTAATACCAACACCTGCCCCACTGGAATTACCACACAAGACAAATCCAAACAAAAAGGATTGGTAGTAAAAAATAAAAAAATCAGAGTAGCAAACTATCATGATGATACTGTTGCAAGTTGTGTAGAACTCACCTCGGCGCTTGGATTTTCAGATCCCCATGAAATTACCCGTGCACATGTTTTTCGTCGGGTATTTATGAATACCGTCAAAACATTTGAAGAAATCTACCCCTCTTGGAGTCCCGGATATTTACTCCATGAAAATGAAATCCACAATGATCAGGTCAAACAAGATCTTGAAAAAGCCAAAACAGACCGTTGGAGATAGCATTTCTAAAGGCAAAAAAAGGTGCAATATTATAAGAAATATTGCACCTTTTTTTTGTTATACACATGATTACCTAATCCTTAAATTTATCTCTAATATAAGTCACTTCTGTTTTTCCATGAGATTTAGGTTTACCATCTTCCCCCATATTGACAAAAACCATCTTTTCAATATTTAGGATTCGTTTTCGTGTTAATTTATTTCTAACTTCACATCGAAGTGTGAGAGAACTATTTCCAAAACTAACAACTTCCATCCCCATCTCAATAATATCGCCCTGCACGGCAGAACTAACAAAATTAATCTCGGAAATAAATTTAGTCACTACGCGATTATTCTCTAACTGAATAATGGCATAAATAGCAGCCTCTTCATCTATCCATCGCAAGAGGCTGCCGCCAAATAAAGTGCCATTCGGATTCAAATCTTCCGGAGCAATCCATTTTCTGGTATGAAAATTCATTTAAGCACTCTTCTTTTTTTGTTCATCAATGACTGCCAACAACTCATTATAAGGCGTATTGAATTTTTCAATTCCTTCATCTTCCAGCTGCTGCGTCAATTCATCTATATCAATACCATTCTCCTTCAATAAAGTCAAAGTTTTATTTGCTTTATCTAAATCATCCTCAAGGCGACTTGCGGCATTTCCATGATCTCTAAAAGCATCGATTGTCGCCATTGGAAGCGTATTAATCGTATTCTTACCAATCAAGGCCTCAACATATTTCACATCGCTATAATCGGGATTCTTTGTACTGGTACTGGCCAGGAGTACGCGTTGTGCTTGCGCACCTTTCGCTTCTAATGCTTTAAATCGCTCACTACTAAATACCTCTTTATAGATTTCATAAGCCTTTCGAGCAGAAGCAATAGCTACCTCTCCCTGAGCCTCTTTAAGTCCTTTTTTATCCAAGATAGGATCTACCAGAGTATCTATTCTACTCAAGAAGAAACTTGCAACCGATGCAATCTTTTCAATTGATTTCCCCGCTTTTACTCTGTCTTCCAAGCCGGAAAGATAGGCTTCAGCTACTGCTCTATACCTTGGTAAACCAAACAATAAAGTCACATTAATATTTATTCCTTCACTAATACACTGTCTAATAGCAGCCAAGCCCTCTTTTGTTCCCGGAATTTTAATCATCACATTTTCGCGATTAACCGCATTCCAAAGCTCTCTTGCCTGCGCAATAGTACCTTCTGTATCATTTGCCAATCCCGGACCAACCTCCAGACTAACATATCCATCTCCGCCTTTGGTCTCATCAAAAACCGGTCGGAAGATATCCGTAGCTTGTTGAATATCTTTTATGGCTAGACTGTAAAAAATATCATCATTACTATCTTTCTCTTTAGCAAATTTAGCAATATCAGCATCATAATCCGGACTTCCATTAATTGCTTTGGCAAAAATTGCAGGATTGGAAGTTACACCACAAACACCATCTTCATCGATAAGCTGTTGCAACTTTCCATTATTCATAATTTCCCGGTTGATAAAATCCAACCAAATACTTTGACCCAATTCATGGATCTGTTTTACGTTATTCATTACTCTAATTTTTATCTATTTAATAATGTCAGAATACAAAATAATAAAATATTTTTGAAAAGTTCATACTTCTTCAGTAGAAAGATAGACTTTTCTTTTTTGTCTAACAATCTCCTCTGACAAAAGTTGAGTCAAAAATACACTAACATCATTTCAAAAGAATGACCCTCTGCAACCAAGATATTCTTAGGTTAAATTCAAGGTAAAAAAACGCTTAAACCAAAAATACAATATCTAATAAAACCATTATTTTTTTACAAATTATTTAATATTATTGCAAATTTATTAGTTTTTATTCATTTTTATAGTAATTTTGCATAAAATAAGTAAAACAATATATATTATGAAACATCTGAGAAAAATATCCTTTTTAGGATGGGGTGCATTTATACTGCTTATCATCCTTTCGATTACAGGGGCATTTATGGATCCCGGCAAACTAATGTCTGCAGAAGGATTGGTACCTGCAGATATAGCATGGGTAATGATTGCAGGGACACTGGTTTTCCTGATGACTCCTGGTCTCTCTTTCTTTTACGGCGGCATGGTAAATAACAAGAACATTATTTCTACCATGTTACAAAGTTTTATTGCTACAGGACTTATCAGTATCTTTTGGGTAGTTATTGGATTTAGTCTGGCTTTTGGTCCATCATTTCATGGGATTATTGGTGACCCTACAAAATATTTCTTTTTTCAAAATATTTTAAGTAGTCAACCATCGCCTCTGGCTTCTACTATCCCACTTTTACTCTTTGCATTATTTCAATTAAAATTTGCCATAATAGCACCTGCAATTGTAGTGGGAGCCATTGCAGAACGCATACAATTTAAGGCTTACCTGTTATTCATGTTCCTATTTAGTTTGGTCATATATGCTCCCGTAGCTCATTGGGCATGGAACCCGGATGGAATTCTTGCACAATTAGGGGTCTTAGACTTCGCAGGCGGTACAGTTGTGCATATTACCGCTGGTTGCGCAGCGCTTGCCGGAGCCATCGTATTGAAACAAAGAAAACGCTTCAAAAGAACAGAAGACGAACCTTCCAACATTCCTTTTGTATTACTAGGAACAGGGCTATTGTGGTTTGGCTGGTTCGGATTCAATGCAGGATCGGCAATGGGAGCTAACGGACTGGCAGTTTCAGCATTTGCCACAACAAACACAGCTACTGCAGCAGCAGGGTTAAGCTGGATATTTTTTGATAGCATTCGCGGAAGAAAGCCATCTGCTATGGGCTTCTGTATTGGCGCCGTTGTGGGAATGGTAGCTATCACTCCAGCTTCAGGCTTTGTTGGCATTCCTCAAAGTCTTTGTATAGGCGTAGTCGCATCACTTATTTCCAACCTGGCAGTCCACTGGAGGAGTCAATCTTCTTTAGATGATACGCTTGATGTATTTCCTTGTCATGGTATTGGCGGGATGGTAGGAATGCTACTTACCGGCGTATTCGCTACAACAGCAATCAATCCTGATGGCGCCAACGGATGGTTTTACGGCAATTTTTCCCTATTTGGCACCCAACTTTTAGGTATGCTCATTGTTGCATCCTATAGCTTTGTAATGGCTTGGATTCTCTTTAAGATTGTTAACCTTATTTATCCTATTCGTGTATCTGAGGATGAAGAAGAGTTAGGACTTGATATCAGTCAACATGATGAAAGTAACAATATTCAGGGCGGTTATCCTATATTAGATATCTAGATTTTCCATAACAAACAGGGAAGTGGATATTAAACTACTTCCCTGTTTTATTGATGGTCTTTTATTCAACAGTTATCTTTATAGGAGATTGAAGTCCTTGTGCAACCTTTGCAATATGTGCTTTCCATGCTTCATAATCTTCAAATTGACCACTTCTACTCCAGCTGTATCCGGCCAAATAAGAAAATTTATTATCTTCTTCCAATTGAACAATAGCCAATACATTCTTTCCTTCTCTTGTAAACTTTATCAAATCTTCAGGATCGACGATAATGGCAGAATACAATTTTCCTTCACTTAAAGGTTGTTCCATAGTGATCCAACCTTCCTCTTTATTCATATCTTTCTGTAATGCCTTCCCGGGGTGACGTTCTACAGATTTATTTCTATGATAACCTTCTAAGCCTTTTCTTACTTCTTCCGGTGTTTGATTAGAAGTTTGGATGCCGGCAGCCACTTGAAGCGGTTCTTCAATATTGGTTTTATAGGAAACCTGAAAATGGTTCAGATTATGTCCTGCATCTAATATAATATGTCTAGATTCTTTTACTTCCTGTCCATTTACATTAAAATCTTCATAATCTAATTTAAAAGAAACCCTAATCGGTCCTTTTCCATAAACAAAAGAATGAGTGAAATTTTCTGCGGCCCAGAGTTTATTATTATTCCATACGGCATCTGCACCAACACCGCGAGTACTTCCCGAAGAATAGAGGTCAGCACCCTTCCCCCAATCCATATGATAATGAGCCGTCAAATACCAATCATTAAGCACCAATTTTTCGGTATTTTTTGCCCATACGTCAATCGTACTGCTTGTTAAAGGACCTCCTTTCCATGTTTTTAATGCCTTCCCATAGGTGCGTTGCGCAATTCGGTCATTTTCCCAGGCAAAATCATCAAATCGTTCCCTAAAAAAACGACCAAAAGCTTTATACTGTTCTTTGGTGTATAACTGCTGGTTTCCGACATAAACATAAAAATG
The DNA here is from genome assembly GCA_964558275.1 of uncultured Chitinophagaceae bacterium. Lineage (GTDB taxonomy): Bacteria > Bacteroidota > Bacteroidia > Chitinophagales > Chitinophagaceae > FW021-bin31. The sequence continues at coordinate 5,086 of CAZLDH010000003.1, read as the reverse complement.
CCGTACCTGATTCGGTGCAAAATCGGCTTGAAAAAGCACGCCGTCAGCAAAATGATCTCCCGTGGTATCTATGGTCTGACAAAGCAATTCGCTCCCGGCAGCATTTTTTACATGAATACGTTGAAGATTTGTCTCCCCAAGTGACTGTAATTCATTCTTTGACAATATAATAGCTTCATTTTGCCGTCCTATATCCAGATTATTTTCCGCTGTAACAGTGAGCGTATTTTCCTGTGCCAATGACCAAAGTGGGCATATCAAGAATAAAAGAATTGGAATCATTATTTTCTGTTTCATATCAAAAATATTATAAATTTGGACAATAAGTTAGTTCAAACTTAATAAAAATATTCTAACGTTTGCATTATTTTTTAATTAGAACGTTAATAAAAAAGCATCTGCCACATCTCCTCTTTCAGGATAAGCTCGTATTTAAATAAAAATAAACACATCATAATTTTTTAAGAAGAAATAAAAAGGCGCCTAATATGATGTTTTTGTTTACTTTTACTATTATCTCTCGGTTTTCTCCTTCCGGACTTTGAAAAGACAAAATATAGTTCCCTTTGTCTGCTTTCCATTCTACACTATTCTGTACTTTTTTTGTTACTTCAGCATTTTCACCCGGAAGAACAATAACTGCATGAGGCAGAAAAGCATCCTCCTGCTGATAATAAATATAATCTTCAGCTCCTCCATTCCTGTTATATTTTTTTGCCGCCTGGTAAGTTATATTCCCCTCAGGAATTGTTACAAACCCCATCCAATTGTCAAGATTTATCCAGTTGGAACCTTTAAAAGAAGAAACCCCAGATCGCTCTTTTATTAACAAAGAATCTTCGTCCCAATAGACTGTTCTTTTTCCGCCCGTCAAAGGATCATTTTCAATAGCTGTTAATAGCCATTTTTCAGAACTATCTGCAGTTACTTTGATAGGAATACTAATATAAACCACCGCATGCGGTTTGCTATCTATAATAATTCGTTTTTTGTTTCCATTTCTATTTTGTAAAATTTCTGCCTGAAAACCATTTGCAGTTTTAGTAAACTGAAGGAGTTTATTCTTTGCTCCAGGACCAATTAAAGTGGACGTATTGGGAGAAATTAAAAACCTTTGTGCCGCATTCTTCCCATGTAATGGATACACCAATGACAAAGTACGCTGTCCGTAACTTACCGTAGTAAGTGCATTATCTGACCGCTGCATGATGAGTCCGACATCCCGATAATGGTAAATCCCATTCTTTGGTGCATGTCCCTCTGCCTCAGGGAAATCGCCTATAGCATCCTGCAAGTATGCCATGGCTACCCGTCGAGCTTCCACAGCTTCTCGATAAAAACCATCCGGACAACTTTCTCCCACAAATCTGCCATCTCCATTAATCTTCTGACGATACAAAATTTGTTTAGCGAGACGAGGTTCTGCCCATTGCGCCACAGGGGCTTTAAAATGAGTCGCCAACCAAGACAAATAAGAAATATGTTCAAAATCATGCAAGGACCAATCCAGTCCTGAGGGGTAAGCTAATTCTCCTGAATCCAGCACAAGAGGTTTCATAAATTGCCAGACCGGCAATACATTATGTTCAGTAAAAGGGGCCAATTCTTTCGCTATCTTCGGATTGATCATTCTTGCCATCACATAGGAATCTCCCAGTGACATTCCGGCTACCATCTGATAAGTAGGATGGTAAAATCCATGGTTTTCAAGCGCATAATCCGGATACAAAGTCTGTGGTTCAATCCATCTTCCTAATTCTCCTAAAGTATCAGAAGGCACGGTATAAGTGTTGGTCAAATAAAGCTTAGCGGATTTCAACCATCTGGCAGCATGTGGTTGATCCGGCATCCATGTTGCTGCAAGTGTTAAAACATTTGATTTCCAACCATTCTCCTCTGCCTTAGTATCATTGACATATCCGGTAGCCGGCGGTATCTGAGATTGCCAATCCGCCTCTGCAGCCACCACCCTTTTACACTCTTTTATGACTTGAGAATCAATATATTTTTCTACCAATGCAGCGGCAAAGCCTAAAGAAGCTGCCCACATGGAGCTTTGCCATCCTTTCCCATTATTTATATCCGACTTTCCCGTTACTCCCCATTTTTTTTCGTCTACGGTCAATACTGAATCAGGACCACTTTCATGCGTTTGTGCAGCATAATGAAGGGTTTCTTCTATCCGCTTTAATCTATTTTGACGCTTTGGACTTTGAGGTTGTGCACGAACCAACACGGCATAACTCAGAGCAATGCCGCAAGTTCCTCTAATCCCTCCATTTCCATAAGAGTATCCATCCCCAAAATAACCTGAATGAGGAAGATTCGGATAATCATGCCATACGGATTCTGCCCAAGGTTCAAAATTCAATAAAGCTTCTAAATAATCAGATGCTGATCCTTTGGCATCAACCACATTGATTTTATGAACATTCTTAAACAGGGAACAAGACCACATACCTGTCAATAAAAAGAAAAATAGAAAATAAAATTTAAACTTGTTATCCATTATTCACTTTCTTTATATAACTACCATTTCATAACAATGCACTTTTGCGTACTACTCTAGAACTCCTTTTATGTCTTTGAGACTCTCTTATTCTTTTTATGGAACGCAGACTACGCAGATAATCGCTAATTGTATAAAGGCGCAAATCAGTGCAAATCTGCTTAATCTGTGTCATCAGCGTGCTTTTGTTCCATCGAAAGTTTTTTGTACTCTCATTAAATTATTACCTTTTTAATTTATCGGACGAATACCTTTCAATGTCGGCTGCACCTGTTTTATCTTTCCATCCTCTGTAAATTCCAATTTATCTATACAGACTTCCCTATGATAACCTGCTGCACTACCCATTTTAATTCCATCTGGAATCTCAAAACGATGATATACAATATACCATTTATCTTTACCGGGGACTTTAATTACAGAATTATGCCCGGTGCCATAAATTCCGAGCGTCGTATCCTTGGCGATGACCAAGTTGCCTTCTTCCGGAATATGAATTTCTCCCAGTGGGGAGTCAGCAATTCCATAATGTACCTGATAATTAGGATCCCGGGTATCATTTTCAGACCACATAAAATAATATTTCCCGTTTCTGTAAAATACATACGTCCCTTCATTATAAGATGATGCAGGGGTTAATATTTGAAGTGTATTCGTTTTGATGGAAGTCATATCGTCATTGAGCTCAGCACCAGCCATATATCCATTACCCCAATAAAGATAATATTTTCCTGTTTCAGGATCTTTAAACACATCGAGATCAATTTCCTGCCCTCCATGAATGCCTTTAGGGTGATGATCTATCAAAGGCTTTCCCGAATCCTTAAAAGGACCGGTCGGATGATCCGAAGTAGCCACTCCAATTTTACCGGCTGCCGTGAAGTAATAGAAATATTTGTACTTCCCATTGATTTTTCTTTCTATAATACAAGGAGCCCAAGCATTTTGGTCTGCCCAGGAAACATCATCCTTTAAATCTAAAATAACGCCCTCATCTTTCCAATGCACCATATCCTTTGAAGCAAATGTTTTAAAATAATATCCCGACCAACCATCAAAACCATCCGTCGTTGGGTAAATATAAAAGCTATCCGTCTTTTGGGCATACAGTATTTCCGGATCAGCAAACAGTCCTTTTAAAGCCGGATTATGATTTTTTCCGACAGCAACAAGATTAGGAGCTAAATCCTTCACTACATAAGGATGCATGGGCGGCCACTTCTTCATTAGTCTTTGGGCTTCCTCTTTTGTAATTCCCATCACGGTTCCATGCCTTGCATGGAAATCCATAGATACATCTTGTGCTGCCTTAAAATGAATTAAATCTTTCGAAGTAGTCAATTGATATTTATGGTTTCTGTACATATCATACATTAATACCCAAGTATCTGAGTGATTCAACTTAAAAACACAGGAACCTTCTACCGCTTTATCTGTTGCCTGCAAATAGTTTTCGTTCACAATTTTATACCCGTGTGTCAGATGAGTGGATACCGCAGATTTTATCCCTTTCTTCCGGGTACTCTCTGTTTTAAAAAATAAATGATATTTATCATCTTTTTTTACTATATCTGCATCGATACAAGATACGCCGGTAGGACTAAAAAACAGCTGTTTAGGCACTGTTGTCAACTTCGTAAAATCCTCATTCGCATAAGCATAATATATCTTATCCGGTTGATCACCCAATCGCATCGCCCAATAAACCATATATTTATCCTTTTGAGAATCGTATATTACCTGAGGTGCCCATACTCTGTTTATCTTATCTTCCCCCTGGTTCAATTCCGGAAAAGCTTTAGCCATCACAATGGTCGAATGAGTCCAATGAATAAGGTCTTTAGACTTCAATAACACCATTCCTTTATTGCCCGTCCATCCGTTTTTAGCCACATGCATATCGGTTACAACCATGTAAAAAGTTTTTCCGTCAGCCCCTCTGAGGATGTGGGGATCTCTTACCCCTCCGCTATTACTGATCGCTTTCGAATCCAAAATGGGTTGGCCGTTATTCAATGCAGTATAATGGAATCCGTCTTCACTTAATGCAAAACGTATGGCTTCGTGATGATCTCCATTACCGGAAAAATAGGCAAATAAATAGGCTTCTTTTTTTACTTTTTTCTCATTCTGTGCGTAGCAGGTACTCTGAGAAAGAAACAATAGCATAACTCCCAACAAACACCCCATCGAAATCCATCTGGAAATATTTTTTTTCATATCTATCTTAAAAGTGTCCATATTTTCATTTTTCTTTTAAATGTGTATCTACAAAATGTCTTAATTTTATTACAAAGCGTGCTTTCTATCTTTGAAACCTAACTTCTCCTGTTTTGACATCAATCCGCCATGGGCGTGGTTTTGGCAGATGGAGCCTTCCATGACCTATTTCCAACGGCATCCAAAGATATCGAGAATCCCATTGTGTTTGAGGTTTCCACTGATCTCCCATGTAAATCACTGTTGTTTTCTTCGACCCTTCCACTTTCAGCATCATCGTAGATTGAGAACCATAAGTATTGGTATTCTATGTCAAAAACCAAGTATTTTCAATAAAAATTAAGCTGCATATTTTTT
>CAZLDH010000002.1:17161-47493 GCA_964558275.1 uncultured Chitinophagaceae bacterium | reverse complement strand
TTAGAGCACCTTTATAGGGGTGGTGAAGTATTTGTTCCAGCGCCACCTTGGTTTTGGTTCCGGGAGAGAATTTCTTCACATATTTTCCTTCTTCTTCAAAAATTTCTGCCAATTCTTTAGAATCAAATTGATTCAACATCTCCGGTTGGTAGCTGATATTGATGACTTCCATAATGGGTGCCGGTTTATTTCGCTTATGTTTGCGAGAAAGCTCACAACCGGAATTCTGGCAAGCCGGATTGTTGCAATAGCGATTTCCTACCATGCAATAATGTAGCTCTATAGAAGGTTTTTCGTTCTTAGATTCAGTATTGTAATAGACTAAGCCTACATCTTCAATTGGCCATGCTTTAGGAAATGCATAGCTATTGACTTTCAGGTCTAATTGTTGTGCTAAAGAAGCCTGCTCTTCATGAATGAGCTTTAAATCATCTGTTAAACAAGTCTTGGGCAATGCAATGGATAATATGTCTGCAGGAGCTTTACTCCACTGAATATTCGTGCTCATAGCCTACAAAGGTAATATTTTATTTGAGAAATAGATTTGCAGGTATTTTATTAAAGACTTCTTGCTGTGCGAATTAGAAGCGGATGGGGTTTGCAGGCAAGGTTTTTAATGTTATTGTTTTAAATTTGTAAAATTATGAAGAAGTTAATTGATGTATCTGCGGAATTGGAATTCAAAACAGCTCGTAGCGGAGGCAAAGGCGGACAGAATGTAAATAAATTGGAGACCAAAGTAGAGGTCCGGTTTGATATCAATGCATCTTCTCTTCTTCAGGAACACCAGAAAGAGCTTCTTTTTGAAAAGCTGGGAAATAGAATAAATCAGTCGGGGGAACTTTATGTTTGGTCTCAGGAAGCGCGAACGCAATGGAGAAATAAAACGAAGGCCATTGGGAAAATAAATCATCTTATCAATAAGGCATTACAACCAAAAAAAAAGCGAAAAAGGACAAAACCACCTGCTGCAGCCAATGAAAAGAGATTGAAAAAGAAGAAGTCTCAGTCAGAAAAAAAGAAGAATAGAAAGAAAATAGACGGTAAGAATCTTTAAATAAAGAGAAAATTAGTATATGAAAAGGATAAAGGTTGGCTTTTTCAAGTTTAAAGAGTATTTTTGCACGTCCAATAAGTTTTAACTATTAGAAAAACAGTAAAGATGCGAGAAATAGCCTTTAGACAAGCCTTAGGTGAGGCCATAAGCGAAGAAATGCGTCGCGATAAAAGTGTCTTCCTAATGGGAGAAGAAGTAGCTGAATATAATGGTGCTTACAAAGTCAGCCAAGGGATGCTGGATGAGTTTGGGGAAGACCGTGTCATCGATACTCCTATAACTGAGCTGGGGTTTGCTGGTGTTGGTGTGGGTGCAGCTCAGAATGGGTTGCGACCGGTAGTAGAGTTTATGACCTGGAATTTTGCCGTATTAGCGCTAGATCAAATTTTAAATACAGCCTCCAAGATGATGGCTATGAGTGGCGGACAAATGGGATGTCCGATTGTTTTTCGCGGACCGAATGGTTCTGCCGGACAGCTTGGTGCGCAACACTCTACCGCATTCGAAAGCTTATATGCAAATATTCCCGGAATAAAAGTCGTTTCTGTATCTAATCCTTATGATGCTAAAGGACTGCTTAAAACATCTATTCGGGATGATAATCCTGTTGTCTTTATGGAGTCGGAAGTGACTTATAATGATAAAGGAGAAGTTCCTGAAGAGGAATATTTAATTCCAATTGGGGAGGCAAATGTTGTAAGAGAAGGTAAAGATGTGACTATCGTTTCTTTCAACAAAATGATGAAAGTAGCCATGGGAGCCGCTGAAGAATTAGAAAAAGAGGGAGTGGATGCGGAAGTTATCGATTTACGTACCATTCGTCCTTTAGATTGGGAAACAATCCTGAAATCTGTAAAGAAAACCAATCGCTTGATTATCGTTGAGGAACAGTGGCCTTTTGCCAGTGTGTCTTCTGAGATTTCTTACAGGATACAAAAAGAAGGATTTGATTATCTGGATGCGCCCATACGCAGGCTCACAGCCGTAGATGCCCCCATGCATTATGCGCCTAATTTGAATAAATTATATCTTCCAAGTATCGAAGAAACGGTGAAACTTTCCAAGGAAGTACTATATATGGAAAAGTAGGAAGAGCACGTTATTGTAAAAAAGTCTGTCTTTATAGGCAGGCTTTTTTTTATTTTTAAGGACTTTCTATGAAGCTAAAAGTCTGAAAATCTTCTTTGCTTATGGGGGTAGTTATTTAAAAAGATAGTTGGGAAATATTTTTTGCAACCTTTCACTAAAGTGAATTCTATCTTTTCTAGAGTTAAAGGCCTTTGCCGGAATAAGAAAGAAAGATTTATTGGAGCGATAGAGATAAAAAAAATCCTTGGTTTCTATCACATTATTAAACTGTTGCCATGAAATTCTGCTTTTCCCTCTGTCTGTTCCAATAACGATGTAATCTTCGGTAAAATCCAAGGAGAGTTGGGGTTCCCTAAAGGTATGAGCCCGTCTATAAACGGAAAGCGGCAATATATATTGTAGAAAAAAAATCAATGCCACAAAGGCAATAAAAATCCAAATTAAAGCGTTGAAAGAGATAAAATGAGTGAAGTAACCGACGAATGCGGCTATAACTACAAGGATAATTAAGGTTCTAAATATTTTTATTTCGGGGCGTTGTTTAAAATGAAAACGTAAGGCTTTAATGACTTCTTGTTTGTTATATTGAAATTGAATGGACATATTGAAATTGTGGTTGTCTTGTTGTAAAGGCTTACAAATAAAAGAAATTTTAGAAGAAGAAAAGAAGTTTCTTCTGGATTTTATAGGGATAAATAAAAGAACTTTTTCTTTTTAGCGTAAATATTGTATATATTTATACTCTATTTAACTAAAAAAATTGTGGATGGATCCTTCTTTATCTAATAAAGATTATTTATTCAGACGAATTGCCGCCGGGGATGAAGATGCTTTTCGGGAGGTTTTTCATGCGTGTAATCGTCATAAGATATATCCCTTTGTGTTTAAATTAACGCATTCTAAAGCAGTTGCTGAAGATATTGTGCAGGAAACCTTTCTTCGATTATGGATTCATCGTGAGGAGGTGGGGGAAATGGAATATCCCTTATCCTGGTTGTATAAAGTAGCCTCTAATTTGTCGCTTTCATGGTTACGTTCACATGCCGCAGAAGTACGAAGAATGCAAAAGATGAAAGCGGTCACTCACACTAAAAAGGAGCGAATTGTGGAACAATTGTCCTTCAAAGAAACTCAAGTACTTCTTTCTCAGGCGGTCAAAAAATTACCTCCCAGACGCAAACAGATTTATAAACTGAGCAGAGAGCAGGGTTTGAGTCATAAAGAAATTGCAGAACAGCTTCAACTCTCTCCGAACACCATTAAAAATCAGATGGTAAGTGCGCTAAAGTTTATCAAAAATTATTTACATCAATATGGCGGGATTACTGTGCCTATACTAATTCTGTTTGTGCTAAGTCTTTGATTCCCCACACAGATCTTCCCGATACTTCTCACAATGACCGAAAATTAGGTCTTTTTCAAAATAATTTATTTCTTGGATAGTCCCTTTTTCTTTTTGCTGCGTTTTATATATAGGAAGAGGATGGTAAGACTATGATTTTTTACCGGACTGCCCTTTGGGTTGGTCGGGCACTTTCTACTTTTAATTATGGAGAATAAAAGAGAAATTAAATATTTGCTGGAGCGTTATATTCAACGAGAGGCAACAGAAGAGGAATATAACCGACTCTTGAAGTTCTTAAATGATAAAGACAATTCGGATGATTTTGTTGCATTGTTTAATCAACTTATTGAATCAGAGGTTGCTGAAGAAGAATATGATAGAGCTTATTGGGATCAGGTGGCTTCTCAGGTTCTTTATGAAACAAGAAAGGAAAAAAACGAAGTGAAGAAAAAGTCTTTTTTGATTAATAGAAGAGAAAAATCACTTCTTGTTGGAATTGCTGCAGCAGTCATTTTGTTAATAGGAGTAGGATGGTGGCTAAATGCACAAAAAACAGCTTCACATTCTATAGACCTTGTTTCAAATATAGATTCGGCAATACAAACAATTAGACCGGGGGGGAATAAGGCAATGTTAACTTTAGCGAATGGGAAAAAGGTAATCTTAGACAGTTCCAATATGGGAGTTGTTTCCATTCAAGGAGGTCAAACCAAGGTGGTTAATTTAAAACGAGGTTTGTTAAGTTATAATGGAGACAGAAAAAAGAATAATGAAAGCAAAGAGGTTCAATATAATACAATCACTACTCCTAAAGGAGGACAGTATAAAATTATATTGGCAGATGGAAGCAAAGTGTGGCTGAATGCAGCTTCTTCCATGCGTTTCCCGGTTGTCTTTTCCGGAGAGAAAAGAGCCGTTTACATAAAAGGAGAAGCCTATTTTGAAATTGCCAAGAATGAAAAGAAGCCTTTTGAGGTATTTGTAAATGACAAAATAAAGGTTGAAGTATTAGGAACACATTTTAATGTGAGAGCTTATAAAAAAGCATCAGCTATTAAGACAACCTTGTTGGAAGGAAAGGTGAAAGTAATCAATAGCAGTTTCGCTGGCAATGGGAATGAACAAGAGGTGGTGCTAAAACCCGGACAAGCAGCCAGTGTTGTCAATGGGGAAAATGAAATTAGTGTCGGAGAGGCGAATGTGAATGAAGCTGTGGCTTGGAAAAATGGATTATTTCAATTTTCTAATACCGACATCGCAACAATTATGGGGAATATTGCGCGTTGGTATGATGTCCGGGTTAGTTATCCTGACGGGGTGCCTCATGGAAGTATTACCGGAAAAATACCTAGAGATACCAAGTTGTCCAATGTATTGAGAATAATGAAATTAAGTGGTGTTCGCTTTGAGCTGGAAGGAAGAAAAATAATTGTTTTAAAAAAATAAAACCGATGGATCCTTAAAATTAAATATAACGTATGTTAATCCAAAAAAATGCTGGATACGGTGGTGCGCATCCAGCAAGTAAATGGGTTGATTTTATATTCCAAATCTTAGAATAAATGATTCTATAACCCACCGAAGTTTGCGCTTCGGTACAATAATGCAAATATATGGGATTTAATACAAAGTGGATTTGTGGCAGAGCTGCAAGTTCGCCTATATTCAAAGCTTTGTTTGTTATGAAGCTGATTACTATCATATTATTGTTGGGCTGTTTGCAGGTGAGTGCAAAAACCTATGCCCAAAATATAGATTTACAGGTTAATAATGCTTCTCTTCAGAAAGTATTTACGCAAATAGAAAAGCAGAGTGACTATTTCTTTATTTACAGAAATGAATGGTTGAAAGACGTGCAAAAGGTTGATGTAAAACTACAAAAAGCAACAATCAAAGAAACTTTGTCTGCCATTTTGAAAGGTCAACCTCTTACCTATACAATTGTGGATAACAATATTGTTATAGGAAGGAAGGCTTTAGAAGATTATTCACAAAGTATTAAAAAGCAATTAGCCGAGCCGCCTCTTCAGGGGATAGTGGTAGATTCTGCAACCGGAGAGCCATTGGCGGGAGTGTCGATTAAGGTAAAAGGAACGACTTCCGGGACGACTACCAATGCACAGGGGCAATTTAATTTGGAAGATCTTCCGGATGAGGCGGTGCTGGTCGTGAGTTATTTGGGTTATAAATCGCAAACTATAGCGGTTAAGGGAAACGCAAATTTGAAGATTTCATTGGCAGCTACTGCAACGGGATTGAATCAGTTGGTAGTTGTGGGGTATGGGACACAGAAGAAAAAGGATTTGACGGGGGCAGTTGCTCAGGTAGGTTCTAAGGAAATACAAGCGGTACCTGTTTACAATGTTGGTGAAGCGCTTAAAGGTCGGGCAAGTGGTGTTCATGTGATGCATAATTCCGGTCAGCCAGGTTCAAGGATTCAAATAACGATTCGAGGAGGGAATTCCATGATCGGAAGCAATGAACCTCTTTATGTTGTAAATGGATTTCCTATTACCGGCGGCATTCAATTTCTGAACCCTTCGGATATTAAGACCATAGATATTTTGAAAGATGCATCGGCAACTGCTATTTATGGAGCCAGAGGTGCTAACGGAGTAGTGATGATTACTACGAAAAGAGGGAGGCTGGGGCAAGAAAATCGTATCTCTATTCAGAGTTATTATGGCATACAAAACGTGGCAAAAAGATATGACCTGTTAAATGCAAAACAATATGCCATTGTAGCAAACGAATGGCTGAAAAATGCCGGTAAAGATCCTTTTTTTGATGTAGATGAAGTAAATAATCCTGGAACGGATTGGCAGGATGTTATTTTTCGACCTGCTCCTATTCAGAATCATACCATTACCTTCTCTGGAAGTTCTGAGAAAACAAATTATTCTATTTCTGCTAATTATTTTAAACAAGAGGGCATAGTCATCAATTCAGGAGCTCAGAGAGGTTCATTCCGCGTAAATTTGAATCATGATATAAAAAAATGGTTGCAATATAGTGTTGATTTGAACCTTTCCAGGCGAGAACAACAGACGGTTCCTGTTAATAATGGATCACGGGGAAATACGATGTTTACTGGTGCGTTATCTGCACCGCCAACATTACCAGTGCGTGATTCAGCTGGCTTACCTACACGTATAGCTCAAATTTACTCATTTGGATCGGCTGATATGAGGAACCCTCTTTTATGGAGTAAACCATATAAAAACAAAACTTTGGCAAATACTATCCTGTTGAATAATGCTTTGAATTTTAAAATTACGGATGCGTTGTCCTTTAAAACGAGATTGGGACTGCAATATGAAAACTCTGCACATCATTCTTTTAACCCGATTCGTTATGAAAGTGACCGGGGGAGTGCTTCTACTTCAGACAGCTATTGGAATTCAATCCTCAACTCTGATATCCTGACATTTGATAAACACTTCCAAAATGTCCATCATTTAAAACTAATGGGAGGGTTCACCTATCAATCCTATAGGGTAAAAAATGATGGAATATCCGTATCCGGCTTCTCAAATAATATAACTCATGACTATGACCTTGGTGCAGCTGAAACAGTCAATCCTCCGTCATCAGGCATTTCAGAGTGGAAATTAATTTCATGGCTTGGAAGGGCAAATTATTCTTTTAATAACAAATATTATATTACCGCCAGCATTCGTGCAGACGGGTCTTCCCGGTTTGGAGCGGATAATAAATGGGGGATTTTTCCTTCCGGGGCATTAGCCTGGAGAGTGTCAGAGGAGCCATTTTTAGAAGAAGTAAGCTTTATTAGTAATCTCAAGATAAGAGCCAGTTATGGAGTAACGGGAAATACTGCTTTATCTCCTTATCAATCATTAGCCAGGTTGTCGTCAGTGAGATATATTTATGAAGGACATACCGAAAGCATAGGCTATGCTCCTTCTGCCATATCTAATAGTCAGTTGAAGTGGGAAACGACCAGGGAGTTTGATATAGGTTTGAATTTGAGTATACTTAATGACCGGTTAGGATTGACTTTTGATTATTACAATAAACATACACATGATTTGTTGGCATCTGTACCTTTACCTCCTTCTGTTGGCTACGGATTTATATTAGAAAATATAGGGCAAATACAGAATCAGGGGCTTGAATTTAGCGTTAATGCAGATATCTTTACAGGAGACTTTAAGTGGGATGTGGCAGCACAGTTATCTACCAATAAAAACAAAGTTATAAAGATTGCCGGCGGGAGTGATATCGTTTCTTCCGGTACAACTTCACAATTACCCGGATATAATCTGGCAAGAGAAGGAGAACCCTTAGGCGTTTTCTATGGTTACCGGGAAGATGGGTTGGATAGTGAAGGCCAAATAAAATATATAGATAAGAATGGGGATGGTTCTATTACACCACTAGACCGGTTTATATTGGGTAGCCCTTATCCTAACTTTACCTTTGGCTTCAATTCGAATTTTTCCTATAAAAACTTTGCGCTTTCAATTTTCTTACAAGGAGTGCACGGCAACGATATCTTTTGGAGGACTGCGTACAGTAATTTAAATTCATTCCAGAGAGGAAATAATCAATTTGTAGATATAGTGGGGAATTATTGGACTGAAAAGAATCCCAACCCGAATGCTAAATACCCGAAGATTAGCAAATATACTCAAATGCGGCCTTCAAATAGATTTATTAAAGACGGTAGTTACTTAAGATTGAAATCAGTTCAACTATCTTATGATATTCCTCTAAAACTATCATGGTTTCATCAGGCAGAAATATATGTGAAGGCAACTAATTTACTTACATTGACTAATTATCCCGGGCTGGATCCGGAAGTTAATACGCGAGGTACAGATTCCCAAAGTATAAAAAGTCGTTTGAAAATTGGTACCGATCAGAGTGGTTATCCTAATGCAAGAACATTTGGCGCAGGGGTACAATTGAGTTTTTAACTTATAAAATAACTACGGCAATGAAAAAGATTATTATATTTTTATTATGTGTTATAGCATTCTCTTCTTGTAAGAAAATGCTGGAAGAATCACCTAAAGATTTTATTTCAAGATCAAATTTCTATAAAAATGAATCGGATGCTGAAGGAGCAATTACCGGTGTGTATTCTTCTCTAAGGAGGAGCTATGGCATTAACTATTGGATCCTTTTGGTAAATGAAGCGGATTATGAGAATGGAAGAGGGTCTCAGGCTCCGATATCGGATTTTAGTCAGATATTGGATATTGCTAATATCAACCGGGCAGGTAGTATATGGAGTTCATTTTACAGCACAATTAATAGAACCAATTCAATACTTAATAATGTTCCAAACATTAAAATGGATAAAGAGGTTAAAAATAGAATTTTGGCCGAAGCTCATTTTATTAGAGCGCTATCTTATTTTGATTTGGCCAGAGGCTTTGGCCCTTTACCGATTAAAACGAAGGAAAGTATAGACGTAAGTGCTATTGGTGGAGCCCGAAAGCCTTTGGATTCCGTTTATCAGTTGATTATTAATGATGCAATAATTGCAGAAAAGGGACTACCTGAATCAGTAGGCGATGCAACAGGTCGGGCTTCCAAATGGGCAGCCAAAATGCTTTTAGCAGAAGTATATCTAACACGTGAGAAATGGGATAAAGCAGCTCAAGAAGCAGATGATGTTATAAAAAGTGGGCAATATTCCTTAGTAACGGTAAAGAAATCCAAAGATTTTTATAATATATTCACGGTTGCGGCTAACCCGGAAGATATTTTCTCTATACATAATTCAGAAACCAGCCAGAATTCAATACCGACCTATGTTCACCGTGCCAATACGCCTCCTTACAATTATGGTACTAAAGGTTATTTTGCCTGGCTACCCAATATGAAATCTTTTTTAAAAGACTGGGACAATAAGGACCTTCGTAAATCCTTCAATTTATATACAAAGTATATAGGACCTAATGGAGATTCCATATCTTTACCTTCTATTTCACCCGTCCTTTTTGGAAAATTCATTACTGATCCTCAAGGGCTGAGCATTTATAGCCTTCCTATTTTCAGAATTACCGAAGCCTATTTAATCTACGCCGAGGCAGCTTGCATGGCCAATGGCGGACCAACAGCCCTGGCTTTAGAAAGGCTAAATATGATAAAAAGAAGGGCTTATGGATATAACCTATCCAGTCCTTCTCCTGTAGATTATCCTTCCGGTTTAAGTGTAACTCAATTTAGAGATACTGTATTGAGGGAAAGAGCCTATTCTTTTATTTTGGAAGGAAAACGTTGGTGGGATTTAAAAAGAACACATCGGGTGAAGGAAGCAATGGCAGCAGTAGGAAGAACTGTCATAGACGCCAGATTACTATGGCCTATTCCGCAGGAAGAAATTGATAATAATCCAGATATTAATCAGGAAGATCAAAATCCGGGTTATTGAATTATTGCATGTATGGCGAATAGGCTTCTGGATATTAAAATACAATTATTATACAAACATAAACTCTGATCTATATTATAATCCACACTGAGGAACCGACATTCGAAGTTCATTTCCTGAATCCCGTATTTCTACGGCTTAAAATTGACTTTATGAAAAAGACAATCGTTTTATTTATTTGCTTATTGATTTTTAATACCTCAACATTTGCCCAAAGCAGCTCAAATCATTCAACCAACCAACCGAACATCTTATTCATCCTCGCTGATGATCTGGGGCGGGAATGTGTTAGTAGCTATGGGAGCGATATTTTTACTACCCCTAATATAGACAGAATTGGAAAAGAAGGCATAAAGTTCACCAATGCTTTTTCCAATCCATACTGCACGCCCACTCGTTCGGAATTGCTTACCGGCCGTTATCCCTTTGCAACTCATACATCCCGTGTTATTTGGGACTATGAACGCCATAAAGATATGGTGCTCGATGTGTCACAACCAAGCTTTGCCCGACAGTTAAAGAAAGTTGGTTACAAAACAGCTATTGCCGGTAAATGGCAGCTGTCTTTTCTGGCAAAACAAGACTGGATTCATGACTTCGGATTCGATACCTACATGGTTTGGCAAACTATGACAGATGACAACAGACGGACAACCCGATATCATCGTCCCTATTTTAGAAAAGACGGACAAGTTATCGCCAATGAAATTACAGACCGCTATGGCCCGGATGTCATGGTTGATTATTTAATCAAATTTATGAAGGAGAGCCATAAAGAGGAGGAACCATTTTTGGCTTATTTTACCTCGATGTTGCCGCACTTTCCCTGGGTTCCTACTCCAGCTAGTGAGGACCAGCATGTACCCAAAGAGGTTTTTTCCTCTAAAGTTGTACATGGTGTTCCAAAATTTTTTCCTAGCATGGTGGAGCGGCTCGATTATAATGTGGGACGTCTTCTCCATGCGTTGAAAAAAATAGGAGTTGCAAACAATACCATTGTTATCTTTATGGCAGATAACGGAACAGACCAACATCTGTATTCTAGTATTAATGGTCATATTGTACTCGGGGGCAAAGCTTCGCTAACTGATCGCGGTACTCGCGTGCCACTGTTGATTCGTTGGCCGGGAGAAATCAAACCGGGAAGTATAGATGACGGGTTAGTTAAAGCGGCAGATTTTTTCCCGACATTATGTGAACTTGCAGGAGCGCCGTTGCCAAAACAAAAAATTCATGGTAAAAGTTTTCTTGCGCGGCTTACCGATGATAGTGAGCATGTAAATCCGGAACCATGGGTACATATTCAACGAGCAGATGATCGTTACTTGCGTACAAAAAAATGGATTGTGACAGATAAAGTCTTTAAAAAAGTTCAACCCTATCCTTTTGATGCAACGGTAGTGAACCCTGATAGTCTGGACGAAGCAACAAGACAAAAGTTGGAGAAACTGAGAAAAAAACTTGCCTCATTAGTACAATAGCAATATTACTCATATGAAAGATTATAGTAAAATCGCAGTTTTGAAGAAAGGTGACGATCGTAAAAGCTGCGATCATTAATGTTCAGAAATTGAATGATAATTATTAATAATATATAGACAACTAGTTAGTATTCAGATATTCCTACTTTTACGGAATGTTAAAAAAATATTTATGCAACGAAGAACATTTGTTAAATCCTTGGCAGTTGGTAGTGGAGCTGTGATCTTGACCTCCGGCTGTGATCTATTTTACAATAAAGAAGAAAAATCCTTTGAAACGGACATTCTTATCTATGGAGGTACGTCTGCGGCTATAATCGCCGCTGTAAGGGCAAAAAAACTCGGAAAGAAAGTAATCGTAGTTTCCCCCGATAAACATTTGGGCGGTTTGTCATCTGGTGGACTGGGTTATACCGATACGGGAAATAAAGCCGTGATTGGCGGCCTTGCAAGGGAATTTTACCACCGTATTTATTTACACTATCAGGATAAAAAATCCTGGCAGTGGCAGCGAAAAGAAGACTACGGCAATCAGGGCCAGGGTACGCCTGCTATTGATGGGAAAAACAGAACCATGTGGATATTTGAACCACATGCGGCAGAAGGAATATTTGAAGATTTCGTAAAAGAGAATAATCTTACTGTACTGAGAAATGAATGGCTTGACAGGGAGCGTGGCGTAGAAATGAAAGACGGTAAAATTACCACCATTAAAACATTAAGCGGAAAAACTTTTAAAGCGAATGTGTTTATTGATGCTACTTATGAAGGTGATCTGATGGCAGCGGCAGGAGTAAGTTACCATGTGGGCAGAGAGGCTAACAGTGTGTACAATGAAAAATGGAATGGCGTGGAAACGGGAGTATTCCAACATGGTCATCATTTTAAAAGCGATATTTCTCCTTATAAAATACCGGGTGATTCTACCAGTGGACTACTGCCCCGCATTTCTCCAAATCCGCCCGGAATAAAAGGAGAAGGCGATGAAAAAGTGCAAGCCTATTGTTTCAGAATGTGCATGAGTAATAACCCTGAAAATCAAGTACCCTTTCCAAAACCGGAAGGATATGATCCTAGTCAATATGAATTATTGGTAAGAATATTTGACAGTGGTTGGCGTGAGTTGTTCCAAAAATTTGATGCTATTCCCAACATGAAAACAGATACCAACAATCACGGACCTTTTAGCACGGACAATATCGGAATGAATTATAAGTATCCCGAAGCTTCTTATGAAGAACGAAAGAAAATCATTAAAGAACATGAAACCTATCAAAAAGGATTGATGTACTTCCTGGCTACGGATCCGAGAATACCACAAGATGTACAAAAAGAATTCAATACCTGGGGGTTGGCAAAAGATGAATTTACAGATACAGGCAATTGGCCCCATCAGCTGTATGTACGGGAATCCCGCCGTATGATGGGTGAGTTTGTGATGACCGAACATCAGGTGCTTGGAGAGGACCCGGTTACAGATTCAATAGGCATGGGATCTTATGCTTTGGACTCTCATAACACCCAACGGTATGTGAAAGATGACGGCTTTGTGCAAAACGAAGGAGATATAGGCGTACATGCGCCAAAGCCTTACGGTGTTTCTTACAGATCTCTGGTTCCAAAAGAAAAGGAATGTAAAAATTTGCTTGTGCCGGTTTGCGCTTCCTGTTCGCATATTGCTTATGGCTCTATCCGCATGGAGCCGGTATTTATGATACTCGGTGAATCAGCAGCAACAGCTGCAGCATTGGCCATTGATGATAACGTGAATGTACAGCGTGTCAATTATAAAAAACTAAAAAAGAAATTACTCAATCAGAGCCAAACCCTAAGCTATACAAAAATAGAAGCGGCTTCTGTTGGATAAGGAGGAAGTATTGTTAATTTACTACACACGAATAAACAAAAATTATGAAATTAAAGACGCTTATCGTTTGCATTGCAGTTTTCTTCAGCCAAATCTTATTTGGGTGCACCTCCACAGATAAAAAAATTAAAACCTATAACGTAGATATCTGCATTTATGGTACTACCTCTGCCGGCGTAATAGCTGCCTATGCTGCCAGAAAATGCGGAAAAACAGTTTTGTTGGTTGGTCCGGCAAAAATGATTGGCGGAATGACTACCGGAGGGTTGGGAAAAACTGATGCAGGTAAGAAAAAGGCTATTACCGGGCTTTCCAGGCAGTTTTATAGGGATGTAGGCAAAAAGTATGGCATTGATGCAAGTTGGAATTTTGAACCTCATGTAGCGTTGGAGGTTTACGAAGGGTATATGAAAGATGCGGGAGTGGAAGTGCTTTTAATGAAACAATTAAAGAAAGTGAATAAAAAAGGAACAGTCATTCAATCCCTCGTACTGAAAGATTTGTCGATGGATCAGGGTAAACGAATAAAAATTGAAGCCAAAGAGTTCTTGGATTGTACCTATGAAGGGGATCTCATGGCGATGGCGGGTGTTTCTTATGCGCTAGGTAGAGAAGGGAATAAAAAATACAACGAAACATTAAATGGATTTCAACTACCGGCTTACCACAAACAATCCGGATATCACCAATTTCCTGATGGTGTAAGCCCCTATAAAATACCCGGTGATCCCTCCAGCGGGTTGGTATGGGGAATTAGCAAAGGTCATGCAGCACCTACCGGTACCGGAGATGATTTGATACAGGCTTATAATTTTCGTATATGCCTTACTGATAGTGCTGAAAATCGCATTCCCATCACCCGTCCAAAAGATTATGATTCCTCCCGCTATGTGCTTATGGCCAGGCTGTTCAAGGCGCAACCTGAAATGAGAGATATAAATGATTATTTTATCTGGAGTCCTATGCCCAACAACAAAACTGATGTAAACAACAGGGGTGGTTTTTCTACCGACATGATTGGCATGAACCAAAGTTGGCCTGAAGTAAGTTATAAAGAAAGGCAGGAAATGATTAAACAGGCTTTAGTTTATACCAAGGGTTTACTTTATTTTATGAAAACGGACAGCAGGGTGCCTGATAACTTGCAGCAGTTTTTTCAGGATTGGGGTTATCCAAAAGATGAATATCAAAAATTCGGCCATTTCACACCGCAATTGTATATCCGCGAGGGCAGACGCCTGATTGGAGAATATGTGATGACAGAACATAACTGCCGCAGTGATGTGACCGTTAAAGATGGCATTGCATTGGCTTCTTATACCATGGACAGCCATAATTGCCAAAGAATTGTAGTCAATGGCATGGTTAAAAATGAAGGCAATGTGGAAGTGAAGGTTCCTCACCCCTATCCTGTTTCTTATCGCTCAATTACTCCGAAAAGAGAAGAATGTACTAATCTTTTAGTTCCAGTATGCTTATCGGCCAGCCATATAGCTTATGGCTCCATAAGAATGGAACCCGTGTTTATGATTTTGGGGCAATCAGCAGCTATGGCAGCTTCAATGGCTATAGATGGAAATGTAGCAGTACAGAAGATTGATGTTAATGAATTGCAGCAGTGGCTAAAGGATGATCCTTATTTGAATAAAAATTAAAAAGATTCCCATGTACACCTTTTTCATCTCCATTGCTATATTACTATTGGGTTATTATTTCTATTCCAGATATGTAGAAAAAATATTTGGAGTAGATCCCAAAAGAAAAACACCGGCAACCACCATGGCAGACGGGGTGGATTATGTGAGTCTGCCAGGGTGGAAGATATTTTTGATTCAGTTTTTAAACATTGCCGGGCTGGGTCCTATCTTTGGTGCAATTGCTGGAGCGATGTGGGGGCCAGTGGCTTTTTTATGGATCGTTTTTGGGTCATTGCTTGGAGGGGGAGTGCATGATTATTTTTCAGGAATGCTATCAGTAAAACATAATGGGATGAGCATTGCAGAGATTACCGGTAAGTACCTGGGAAAAAGAACTAAACAGTTTATGCTGGTATTTACAGTTATCGTACTTATTTTAGTAGGCGCTGTTTTTGTGACCGGTCCTGCAAAAATATTAGGAGGCATGACATCTAGTTTTGGTGAATGGGGCAGAATATTAAATATGAAATTCTGGATATTTATTATACTTGCTTATTATATCTTAGCTACCTTATTACCCATCGATAAAATTATTGGAAGGTTATATCCCATCTTTGGACTGGCTTTATTCTTAATGGCTATTTTAGTTTTTATTTCTATCATGGTCAGGGGGGCAGAAATACCGGAACTTACCTTTTCAAATTTTCATAACTTCCATTATAATGCCGGAGCGTTTCCTACTTTCCCCATGCTGTTTATTACCATTGCCTGCGGCGCAGTATCAGGCTTTCACGCCACGCAATCCCCCATGATGGCCAGGTGCATGACCAATGAAAAACAAGGACGTCCCATTTTTTATGGTGCCATGATCGCCGAGGCAGTTGTAGCCATGATTTGGGCTGCCGTATCTATGTGCTTTTTTGGAAATATTGGCAACTTAAACGATGTGATGATTTCACAAGGGGGGAATGCCGCATACGTAGTAAATGTGGTTTCAAACGATTTACTCGGTAAATTTGGTAGTATATTGGTCATTTTAGGTGTGGTAATTGCTCCCATTACCTCAGGAGATACTGCCTTTAGAGGTGCCAGAATAATTATTGCTGATTTTTTTAAGTCGAAACAAAACAAAATATTAAAAAGACTAGTGATTAGTCTTCCCCTATTTGTAGTTGGATATTTACTAACATTGATTGATTTTGGTATCGTATGGCGTTATTTCTCTTGGGCTAATCAAACCATAGCAGCGGTTACCCTTTGGACAGTTACAGCTTATTTGCTTAAGTCGAACAAAAATTATTGGGTGGCACTCATCCCGGCTTTGTTTATGACTGTAGTGGTAGTGTCCTACATCTTCTTAGCACCCGAAGGGTTCCAATTGCCATATACGATTTCTATTTGGAGTGGAATAATTGCTGCAGTAGTAGTATTGTTTAGTATTTTCAATAAACGGAATATGGCCTTACGATCTGCATTAAGATAAATTCATTTATGAACAGAAGAAACCTTATAAAATCATTGGCGATTGGAAGCGGAGCCTTAGCATCCGATTCCCTTCCTGGTCTCTCAATGGCTTATTCAAAATTTCCGGAACCAAAAAACAAGTTAGCAAGTAACGCACTTCAGGCAGACCTCATCATCACAGGAGGAGGAATGGGCGGCTGTGCAGCTGCTTTATCTGCTTTACGAACTGGATTGTCGGTCATCATGACCGAGGAGACCGACTGGATTGGCGGGCAGCTGACCCAGCAGGGAGTGAGCTGTCCAGATGAACATCAATGGATTGAAAACTTTGGCGCTACACAGTCTTACCGTGATCTTCGAACCGCTATTCGTGAATATTATAAAAAATATTATCCGCTTACAGAGGTTGCAAAAAGCCAAAAATATTTTGACCCGGGAAATGGGGCTGTTTCCCGTATCTGTCATGAACCCCGGGTAGCGCTGGCTGTCTTGTATGATCTGCTGATGCCCTATATAAGTACAAAAAAACTGATTTTATTATTGAATCATAAAGCCATAAGTGCTGATGTAAATAACGATAAAGTAAGCTCACTAAGAGTGAATGATATTCATAATGGAAATGAAATCCTGCTCTCGGCTCCTTATTTCATTGATGCTACCGAATTGGGAGATTTATTACCCATCACCGGAACAGAATATGTTACAGGTGCAGAACCTAAACAACAAACCCATGAACTACATGCAGCGGAAAAAGCAAATCGGGATAATCAGCAGGCTTTTACCCATTGTTTCGCCATGGATTATATTGAAGGGGCAAATAATGTCATTGACAAACCGGAAGAATATGATTTCTGGAAAAGTTACGTACCTCAATTAACTCCTCCCTGGTCAGGAGAATTACTGGATTTGAAATATTCCAGTCCGCATGACCTGAAACCTAAAAAATTGGGATTCGACCCCACAGGAGCGCCAACGGATAATAGCTTAAACTTATGGAACTACCGCAGGATTATTGACCCGACTAATTTTAAGCAAGGATTTTATGAAGGAGGAATAACCATTGTTAACTGGCCACAAAACGATTTCCTTTTGGGAAACCTGGTAGATGTGAGTGATAAAGCGTTTAAGAAAACCATTCAACGATCGGAGCAATTAGGTCTGTCTTTATTTTATTGGTTGCAAACGGAAGTTCCCCGGCCAGATGGCGGACAGGGCTGGCCCGGATTGCGACTGAGAGGAGATGTATTGGGTACGGAAAACGGCATGGCTAAATTTCCTTATGCCCGTGAATCGCGCAGGATAAAAGCTGTTTTTACTGTGCTGGAAGAACATGTGGGTGCAGAAAACAGGGCTATGGTAGCCGGGGAAAAAGGAGGGAATCATGCAGCTTATTTTTATGATAGTGTAGGAGTCGGTTCTTATCATATTGATCTGCATCCATCTTCTGCCGGCAATAATTATATTGATTTTAATTCCCTACCCTTTCAAATTCCATTGGGCTCACTCTTACCGCAACGCATGCAAAACCTGATCCCTGCTTGTAAAAATATCGGCACTACGCATATTACCAATGGGTGCTATCGACTTCATCCAGTAGAATGGAATATCGGAGAATCTGTAGGGTTGTTAGCCGCTTACTCCATTAGGCATAAGAAAAAACCTCACCAGATTCGTGAGGATAAAAATACATTATCAGACTTTCAGAAATGGATTCGGTCACAGGGTGTGGAAACTGCATGGAATTATGATAGAATGTAAAAGTTGTTCTTCTAAAATAGTCTGAGCAATACTGCTTTTAATATTTATTATCATTAAGCGGTTTGTTAAGTATAATTACTTCAACGTCGTAAAAAAATAAAACCAAATATAGAACGTATAAACAATCTTATGGGCATAAAAAATATAGCTGTTATATAAAAGAGGATTCATTCCCTCTGTATAGGCAAGTATAAATCATTTCTTATTTTTGCCTAATTAAATGGCAAGAAAACAAATGAAGAACAGCTCAAATAATAATAAAACCCCGTCTGTGATCTTAGGCATTGATCCGGGAACTCGCTTCATGGGTTTTGCACTTATTCGTCGCGAAAAAAACACGATTAAGATTATTGAGATGGGCACACTGATATTAAGTAAGATTGAAGATCCCTATGAACGGCTTTCCAGAATTCATGAAAAGATAACATCACTTGCCCAACTCCATAACCCGGATGCCTTCGCGATAGAGGCCCCCTTTTACGGAAAAAACGTACAAAGCATGCTTAAACTGGGAAGAGCGCAGGGAGCTGCATTGGCAGCTGCACTACAAGCCGGTCTTAAAGCACAAGAATATTCCCCGAGAAAAGTCAAAAAAGCCGTCACCGGGAATGGAAATGCCAGTAAAGAGCAGGTGTCAGAAATGGTAGGTCACATTGTTAAGAACAAACCCAAAATGGAACGAAAAAATCTCGATGCCACCGATGCTCTTGCTGTGGCTATCTGCCATCATTTACAACTACAATCAGGTATTGCCGGATTAGGAGATCAACCTAAAGACTGGAAGGCTTTCATTAAAAAACACCCGGATAAAATAAAGCGATAGAAACGAAAGAAAGACCTGTGAGATTTAGGAACCTCGCAGATCTTTCCTTTATCAAAAAATTTAACTCTTATAAATGAGCCAAAATCTTTTCCTGCGTCTTTTTTAGCATTTCTTCCGTGGGGGTCAATTTCTTTCTGGTGAAGTTTAGATCATCCATATTATCAATAGGCACCAAATGCAAATGTGCATGTGGCACCTCCAGACCAACCACACTAAATCCGACTCTTTCACAAGGAAATGCTTTTTCTATGGCATAAGCAATCGGTTTTGCAAAGAGTAAAACTTTGCTCAGATGATCCGCATCCATATCAATAAATTTATCCACTTCTACTTTCGGAATAACCAAGGTATGCCCTTCTCTAAGAGGGTTGATATCCAGAAAAGCATAAAATTGCTCATTTTCAGCAATTTTATAACTTGGAATGTCTCCATTTATAATCTTTGAAAAGATGGTCATATTATTGCATTTATTCTTCTTTAAATAGAAATATCATCCACTCTGAACTTCGTCTTTCCGGCCGGTATTTTAATTTCTACTTCTTCACCAACCTTTTTACCTAACAACCCCTTTCCAATAGGCGAAGAAACAGATAATTTTTTCTGTTTTAAATTCGCTTCCTTGGCTGAAACTAACTGATAAGTTACAGATTTATTTGTTTTCATGTTCGTCAGTTTCACTTTACATAAAACGGAAACCCGGGATAGGTCCAGATCTTTCTTATCCAATATTCTTGTATTGGCCAAGGTCTGCTCCAATTTTGCTATTTCCGCCTCATGAATACCCTGCGCTTCTTTGGCAGCATCATATTCTGCATTTTCTTTTAAATCACCCTTTTCTCTGGCTTCGGCAATCTGCTCTGCAATACGCGCACGACCAGTCGTTCTAAGCTCATTAAGCTCTTCTCTCATCTTCTCAAATGTCTCTTTTGTTACATAAGTTATGTCTGACATAATTTTGGTTTTTGGCTTTAGACATAAAAAAATACTCCTGACTAAAGTTTCTACCATTAGCAGGAGACAAACAAAATAACACCCCTTCTAATAACACATAGAAGCGGGCGTTATATTAATCAAAGATAATATTTTTTGCTTAATAAAAAAATATCGGCTCTAGAGACCAAGCTTTTTTATCACATAATGTGCCATTTTATAAGCAGCCTCGTGTGTATATCCGGCTATATGTGGCGTCAAGATAACCTTTTCAGAATTTAATAAAAAGTTAAATTGTTCTTTTTCCTCCTCACTAAAGGTAGAGGGATGCTCATTTTCCAACACATCCAGGCACGCACCCAACACTTGTTCCTCTTTGATATTCTTAATTACATCTGCCGTTTTGGCCACCTTCCCCCTGGAAGCATTGATGAAATAAATGGGAACAGCAAATGCCTTTAGAAATTGGTCATTAATCATATGATGTGTTTCCTCATTGAGGGGCACATGCACGGTAAGGATATCCGCCTTTTGTTGTATTTCCTCCAAAGTTGCTCTTTCTGCATATTCATCACCATAATCCTCCTTATACTTATCATATGCCAAGACTTTACAATCGAATCCACTTAATTTTCTTGCTACCGCATGACCGGTATGACCATAGCCTATAATACCAACGGTCTTTTCTCCGATTTCAATTCCCCTATTATCTTCTCTTTCCCATTTCCCTTCTCTCAGCTGCAAATTACTTCTTTGGATATTAGCAAATAGAGCAATTAGCATTCCTATCACCTGCTCTCCCACAGCATCACAATTTCCTTCCGGACTACTTTTGCAGCGAATGCCTTTCTCTCTGGCATAATCCGTATCGATGGTCTCCATTCCCGAGCCCAATCTACCAATCCACTGCAATTGTGGCGCATGATCCAACAGGTTTTTGTCCACCTTTATTCGCGTTGTTACAATAAGTCCTATACAGCTGTGAATTTTTTCAAAAGTATCCGCATTATTGATTCCGGGATGATATAATACCTGATAACCTTTTTCTTCAAGATATTCTATAAGATAAGGATGAACTTTTGCTGTAACTAAGACTTTTCTATAGTTTTCCGGCATGACATTTTTTTTGATAATTCTACAAATTGAGCAATAGATAATTCCTCTGCTCGTTTCCCAAATATTGGTTCTTTTAAAATTTCTTTACAAAAATACGGTTTCAATGGATTTCTTAAAACTTTTCTTCGCTGTTGGAAGGCTTTTTTAACTAAAGTTTTAAAGCACGCTTCCTCTTCAATGTCAAAAGCATTTCCATTTGGAAACAGTCTAATGACGGCGGACTGTACTTTCGGAGGTGGAGTAAAACATCCCGGAGCCACTTCAAACAAATACTCAATATTAAAATAAGCCCCTATCAACACACTTAACACGCCATACTCTTTGTTTCCTGGCGCAGCAGCCACTCTTTTAGCGACTTCCTTCTGAAACATTCCCACCATACTGTCAACTACCCCTTTCCATTCCAGCATCTTAAATAAGATTTGCGAGGAAATAACATAGGGAAAATTCCCAACGACATGAAAATGTTGATTAAAGGGTTTTTCAGCTGTTAAAAAATCCTGATGAAGCAATTTTTCTTTTAAATCCGGGTAGGTTTCTATTAAATAATCTACCTTTTCATTATCTACCTCTATCGCTTTCAGCTGTATTCCTTTCATATCCAGCAACGATCGCGTTAATGCACCACCTCCGGGGCCAACCTCCAAAAGGCTATCTCCATCAGAGACAGGAATAGAGGCAACAATCTTTTTGATGATATTTTTATCATGTAAAAAGTGTTGTCCTAACGATTTCTTTAAAGTATAATGCGCCATTGTGAGTTGCAAATATATTATTTCCGACTTATATTGTGAATTCTATTTCTGATTATCACTTTAAAACAGGATAAATTGTACATTTGAACCTAATTATGAGTACAAAGAAGAACAATAAGCCAATAATAGGAATCTCCATCGGAGATTTAAATGGTATTGGTCCGGAAGTTATTATAAAAACCCTTAGTGACCAGCGCATGCTTAACCTGTGTACCCCGGTCATTTTCGCCTCTGACAATGCGATAAAATACTATCGTAAGATGATGGGACAGGGAAATTTTAACTATGTGAAGATTAAAAATTTTGACAATTTAAAACACAATCAGGTAAACCTGTTTAATTGCTGGGAAGAGGATGTAGTCATCAATACCGGTCGAAACACAGAAATCGGCGGCAGATATGCTATACGCTCCTTAAAAGTGGCAACGCAATGTCTCAAAGACGGAGAAATTGAAGGCTTAGTTACTGCTCCCATCCACAAAAACAACATCCAGCAAAGCGGCTTCCATTACACCGGACACACTCCTTTTCTTAAAGCTTTTTTTCAGGCAGAGGAAGTAGTTATGTTAATGGTTTCTCAAGATTTAAGGGTGGCGGTATTAAGCGAACATATCCCTATCTCTGAGGTAGCTGAAAATGTGACAGAAAAAAGTATTTCCACAAAAATTCATGTCCTTAATCAAAGTCTCATTCAGGATTTTGGAATTGACAAGCCCAAAATTGCCCTATTGGGACTAAATCCCCATTCCGGGGATGGAGGACTCATTGGAACAGAAGAACAGTCTATCATTATTCCAACGATAAATAAACTCAAAGAGGAAGGTTTATTATGCTTTGGACCTTATAGTGCTGACGGCTTTTTTGCCCGTAATTATCAACAACATTTCGATGCGGTATTGGCCATGTATCACGATCAGGGTTTGGTGCCTTTTAAATATATTGCCAATGGTTCCGGCGTAAATTACTCCGCCGGATTACCGGTCATTCGCACCTCTCCGGATCATGGAACCGCCTTTGACATTGCCGGAAAAGGAATGGCAGATGAGACCTCTTTCAGACAAGCCGTATTTTCTTGCATAGATACCATTAAACAAAGAAAAAACTATAAAGAATATACCAAGAACCCGCTAAAAAGAGGGCAGGCCTTTCCTGAAGAAAAAAGAAATCATTAAAAACAGGCTGACACTATGGTAGTTAAATGATAGGCGATTAAATTTCCGTTAATTTTTTTATCCTTTTCACTAATTCTATTTAATAGGAGCAATTTTTTTTGTATATTTAGGAGCATTTTCCATTTAAATCAATATATTTTCTATTATGGCTTCAACAATTGTAGGGATAGACGTAGGCGGAACAGGGCTACGTGCTGCCAAAGTAAAAGACGATAAATTAGGGAAAGTCATTACTTCGGGAGTATCTGCCAACGAAGCTGCCGATGTTGTTCTCAATCAACTTTTTGCACTTACCGACCAACTCATGCAAGATGGGGACGTAGATGCAATAGGGATTGGCGTCCCCGGGATTATAGACCCCAAAGAAGGAATCGTTTATAATGTGCGAAATATTCCATCTTGGAAAGAGGTTCATTTAAAAAATTATATGGAGGCACGTTATCACCTCCCGGTATTAGTTAATAACAATGCAAACTGCTTTGCCTTAGGAGAAAAATATTTCGGAAAAGGCAAGGACATAGAATCCTTTATAGCATTGCTTTTAGGAAGCGGTTTCGGTGCCGGAATCCTTATAGACGGAAAGCTACATTCCGGCAGAAACTGTGGCGCAGGAGAATTTGGGATGATGAGCTATAAAGATCAGAATTATGAATATTATGCCAGTGGGCAATTCTTCAGAAATTGTCACAACACCTCAGGCTATACCATCTACGACTTGGCACAAACGGGGGATGAAAAAGCATTAAAAATTTTCAGAGAACTGGGAACCCATATTGGACGAGCCATACAAACCATTCTCTACTCCTACGATGTGGAAAGAATCATTATGGGAGGCTCTGTCAGTATCGCTTACAAATTCTTCAAAGATGAAATGTGGAAGGAAGTGAGTCGTTTACGATTTAAAAAGTCATTGGAACATTTTGAATTACAAATATCTTCGCTATCTTCTTACGACAGTATTATATTAGGAGCAGCTGCACTCTTTTACGATAAGATGTTCCGTCATTTACTATTAAAAAATAACTAGAGAGAAGGCTGAGCGCCTCCTCTCCTTTTTCAATTTTTTTTGGCAACTTTATAATCCCAAGAGGGCTTGATTCAAATCGTCAATAACATCTGCCACATTCTCTATACCCACACTCATTCGAATAAGACCATCTGTAATTCCTGATGAAATACGCTGCGCTTTGGGAACCCCGGAGTGCGTCATAGACGCCGGATGACAAAGAAGCGTATCACAAGTTCCCAACGATACTGCTTTAGTACAGAATTTTAAATGATTAATAAAAGAACGCCCTTTTTCAAGTCCTCCTCTAAGTTCAAAACTCATCATGGCTCCCGGTTTCTTCATTTGTTTTTTTGCAATGGCATAATCCGGATGAGAAGACAAACCGGGATAATTCACTATGGCCACCGCAGAATGTTCCTCTAAAAAAGCAGCAACCTGCATGGCATTTTCGCAGTGACGATGCATCCTCAGCTCAAGTGTTTTCATTCCCTGAGTCAATAAATAAGCATCAAAGGGATTGCTATTTCCTCCCAAAGTTCTGTAAGCAGGTCGAATTTTTTTATCCATTTCCACTACATCTTTCCCTACTAAAACGCCCCCCACCGCAGAACCATGTCCATTGAGGTATTTTGTTGTAGAATGAAAAACATAATCCACTCCATATTTAAACGGACGCTGTAAATAGGGGGTTGCAAAGGTGTTATCTATAGCCGTCAGTTTCCCATATTCTCGCGCAAGTCGTACAACCCGTTGAAGATCAATACATCTCAGCGTCGGATTGGCAGGGGTTTCCATATATACCATTCTAATTTGACCTTCAGATTTCAAAAGCGCTTCCACTTCATCTAACTGATGCATATCAACTTCAATAAGGGTAACTCCCAAATTCGGTAGAATATTTTGAAGCAATCCGGAAGTCCCTCCATATAGCGAAGGATGGGTCAGCACCTTATCTCCCGATTTTAAATTTGACAGAAATAAAGTGGTCAACGCCGCCATTCCGGAAGCATGAAGCAATGCTTTTGCCTTCAATGGCTGACCCTCTGAATCTCTGAGACCAAAAGTCTCTAAAGCCGCAATCTTTCTTTCAGCTTCTGCAAAAGAAGGATTGCCAAATCGAGAATAAATATACCCCTCTTCTTCTCCACTAAATCGGGCAGCACCCTGCTCTGCCGAATCAAAGACAAAGGAAGAGGTAGCATAAATCGGCGTAACATGCGCATGGCTGGCATCTGTCACGTGTCCTGCATGAACACAAACAGAACCAAAACCAATTTCTATAGCTTGTTTATTTTGCATAAATGAGATTGTTGAAAGATTACAAATTAGGCACTATGTCTCTTCGTGAAAATATCGCCAAACCACACCGGCTCTGCTTCTGCCAATTTCTCCTGTTAATTCACGCTGTGTCAGCTTTTTAATCTTCTTTATAGAGCGAAATCGTGTTAGTAATTGTTCGGCTGTTTTCTTCCCAATTCCGTCGATTTGCTCCAGTTCATTTTTAATTGTTCCTTTACTCCTCTTTCGCCTATGAAAAGTGATACCAAAACGGTGTACCTGATCACGAATATAGCGAATGAGTTTCATACTTTCTCCTGAATAAGGAAGCTTTAAACTTTCTGAATCCCCCGCAAAGAATAGCTCTTCCTCTCTCTTAGCCAAGCCGATTAAAGTCATGCTACCGGTAAGTCCCAATTCCCGAACGGCTTCCATTGCAGACCCTAACTGCCCCTTTCCTCCATCTATAATCACCAATTGCGGTAAAGACTTCTCTTCCTCCATCAATCTCTTATAGCGCCTATATACTGCTTCTTTCATTGAAGCAAAATCATCAATTCCCTGAACAGTCTTCACATTAAAATGTCGATAATCCTTTTTGCTGGGTACGCCATTCTTAAAAACCACACAGGCCGATACCGGATAGCTTCCCTGAAAGTTCGAGTTGTCAAAACATTCTATGTGTTTTGGCAGTACCGGCAAATGCAAATCCTCCTGTAACGAAAATAGCGTCTGCTGAGGGTCTTTCTTTTTCCGCTGTTCTAAATTCAGCACCTTTTTCTTTTGCATTTCATCATAGAAATATTGCGTATTCTTCTTAGATAGATCCAGTAATTTTTTCTTATCTCCTGCCTTAGGAACACGCAAACTAATCTCCGGGTCAGGAAATGATATTTCAAAAGGCACAATAAGCAACTTGGCAAAACTTTTGAGTTTCTCCCGAATCTGAACGATAGCCTGCGGTAAAACTTCCTCTTCCGTTTCATCCAGCTTACATTCAAAAATACTTGTTTTGGTTTGAATAATACTTCCGTGCCTTACCTGTAAAAAATTGACGTAAGCCCGTCGTTTATCTTTAAGAATTGAAAACACATCTGCATCTCTCATTCGGGAACTCACTACCGTACTTTTCGCACTATATGCCTTAAAGGACACTATTTTCTTACGCACTATTTCTGCCTTTTCAAACTCCAACTTTTCCGCATGCTCCTCCATTTCTGCTTTCAATAGCTTTAAAACCGGAGAGAGATGTCCCTTCAGAATATTTCGAACCTGATCCAGATTTTTTTCATATTCTTCCGCACTTTGATATCCTTCACAGGGGCCCATACAATTTCCTAAATGATACTCCAGACAAACCTTAAACTTTTGTCCGTAAATGTTTCGGTCTGTCAGCTTTAAACTACAAGTCCGAAGGGGAATATAGGTTCGGATAAACTCCAATAAATCGCGCACTGTTTTCACACTCGTATAGGGACCATAATATTCAGATCCATCTTTAATCACTCTTCTGGTTAGATATACCCGAGGAAAAGGTTCATTCTTTATCACAATATAAGGATAGGTTTTATCATCTTTCAAGTTGATATTGTAGCGAGGCTGATATTGCTTAATTAAGGAATTTTCCAATAAAAAAGCATCCTGCTCCGTATCTACAATCGTAACTTCAATGCGTCTGATCTTCTCTACCAGCTTCTTGGTCTTATAATGATCTACCGACCGACTAAAATAGGAACCTACCCGTTTCCTCAGGTCTTTTGCCTTGCCTACATAAATAATGACTTCTTTTTCATCGAAATACTTATACACTCCCGGTTTATGTGGTATCGTATGGGCAATATGTTGAAATTCTATGCTGGTCATGAATCCCTACAAAGCTACTGAGATTAAGATAAAAAACTTCACAATAAATAGAAATCTTCTTTCTTCATCAACAGCAAACAGCACTATTGTATTCCTTATTAAAAAATTTTTCTTCTCCTTCTCCTCATCTACGTGTTGATATTTACAGAAAAACTCTTTCAAAGGCTCTAATTGGGAATGGGACGATTAATGCTTCCTGAATAAAATGAATCTTTTAAAAAAGGCGCTGGATTTTAACCTAGCGCCTTTCTTTTTTTTTCTATTCTAACATTAATTCGTTTTATTATCCTGTGCTTGTACATCCACCACGGGATAAGGAACACCAATGCCTTCTTTATCAAAACGTTTTCTCACTTTTTCCGATAAAGAATTATATACATCCCAATAATCACTGGACTTAAACCAGGCACGAACATTAAAAGTAACGTAACTTTCATCCAGACTGGTTACATACACGCTGTGTGCGGGATCTTTTAATAAGGTATCTTCTGCCGTAATAATTTCTTCAAGAATTTCCTTTGCCTTATCAATACTATCTTTATAGGTAATACGAAAAGTCATATCCATTCTTCGCGTATCATGCCAGCTATAGTTTATGACAGAGGTATTGGCAAGCTTTCCATTGGGGATAATGATTTCCTGTCCGGTAGTCTTCGTAACAAATGTATAAAAAATGTGTATTTCTCTAACAGTACCGGCATGCCCTGCCCCTTCTATGAAATCGCCAACTTTAAAGGGCTTTAGCAAAAGAATAAGTACTCCTCCTGCGAAATTGGCAAGACTCCCCTGAAGAGCCAAACCCACTGCCAGACCGGCAGCTCCCAATACGGCGATAAAACTCGTCATTTTTATGCCAATCATACTCGCAACAGCAATAATCAACATAATCTTTAATAACGCACTACTTATTGCCTTTAAAAATGGACGCAAGGTGGCGTCCACGTCTTTCTTCTCCATCAATCTCCCTAAGGCTTTCACAATTCTCTTGATAATCCATAGTCCGACGATGAGTACAACAATGGCTAAAATAACCGTTCCTGCATACCGCATAATGAGGTCACCCCCCTTTTGTAAATAATCTGCTATATTCATATAATTATTTTTAGATGAATGGTAAAGATAAACATTTTTCTAAAATCAATATCTTCCTTTCTGAAAAATCCTCTTCAATGGACTACAGTATCCGAAAACAGATTAATCACTAAAACACCCGCAATAATAAGCCCCATCCCCAAAATAGCCGGAAAATCAGGAGGCTGCTTAAAAAACAACCACCCCACCAACGCAATTAATACAATACCGGTGCCGGACCAAATAGCATAGGATATACCAATAGGAATGACTTTTAATGTAAGGCTTAAAAATAAAATGAGGACAAATATCCTACGCCCATGATGAGGCTAGGCACTAGCTTTGTAAGCTGATTTGATGCTTTTAATGCGGAGGTCGCTATCACTTCTAACAAAATGGCAATAGCTAGAAAAAGATATCCTTTCATTGTTTTTGATAGTAAAAATAACTATAAAATAACTCCTATAAAACTTTATCAAAAACTATTGGGCAATGAGTATCCTCATTATTATTCTCATCATTGCCATTTTGTTTTTAATTAAAAGAGAACCATCAAAGCATTAAATTTTATATTCATACCGCTAGAGGCGCCAATGCTCAGGGTGAACAAACTTCGGACGACTTTGTTGTGCTGAAAGGTTCATTTTTAATCCAAACCCATTACTTATGTTTTTCATCTTCGGATTCGGACACCAAAAAAGAAAAGGCTATGGCACCACCGGTCAAATCAATTGCCCAAACTGTAATAATAAGGTAGCCTGGAAATTAGAAAAAGTATCGCATTGGTTTACGCTGTTTTTCCTGCCGGTTTTCCCTTATAAAACTAACTACGTTGCCTACTGTCCTATTTGCCATAACGGTAGAAAAATGTCCCGGGAGGAGTTTGAAAACATTTATTCGCAATCCCAGTTCTAAGGTGATTATCCATTGCGCCGGATTTCTTTTTCCCAAAAGATTCTTCCTTTTAAGGAATAATCTCCTACTTTTATACCAACCACTATAAATGATAGACTCTCATGCGTATTCTTCACACCGCCGATTGGCATTTAGGGAAAAAACTTGATTTTTATAGCCGATTGGAAGAACAAAAAGCTGTTTTAGAAGAAATTACATCAATAGCTAAAAAGCAAAAAGTAGATCTTGTCCTCATTGCCGGCGATTTATTCGACACCTTCAACCCGCCCAATGAAGCTACTGAACTTTTATACAAAACTTTAAAACGACTCTCTCAAAATGGGAAAGTGCCGGTCATTGCCATCGCCGGAAATCATGATTCTCCAGACCGAGTAAATGTTGCGGACGTTTTAGCAAGAGAAAATGGAATTATCTTTATCGGACATCCGACGGACGAAGTACCACTCTTTGAATTAGACAATGGATTTAAAGTACAAAAATCGGAAGTGGGTTTCATAGAGATAGCACTTCCACAATTCTCTTATCCAGTAAGAATATTACATACTGCTTTCGCAAATGAAGTCCGTTTAAAAGAATATTTTGGGGAAGAGAAACAACAGTCTTTGCAGGAAAGCCTCAAGAATAAATGGGGAAATCTGGCAAAAAAATATGGAGATGAAAATGGCGTAAACATTCTAACGACGCATTTATACCTGGCAAAACCCGGCAATCAAAAACCGGAAGAACCGGAAGGCGAAAAACCATTAAATATCGGAAATGCAGATGTGATATATACCGATGCCATTCCGCCTGCCATTCAATATGCTGCCCTGGGACATCTTCATCGCTATCAGGATGTAGGAGTTCATCAGCCGGTGGTTTATAGCAGCGCTCCCTTATCCTATTCCTTTTCTGAAGCCGGACAACAAAAGTATGTTGCGGTCATAGATGTGGAACCGGGAAAGGAAGCGGAAGTAGAACGAATTCCTTTACAGTCCGGGAAAAAATTACATCGTAAAACTTTCGATGATGTGGATAGGGCGATTGATTGGTTGTTAGAAAACAAGGACAGTTTGGTAGAATTGACCCTGGCTACTGAGGACTTCCTTAAAGCAGATGAAAGAAAACGCTTATCCCAAGCCCATGACGGAATTATTCATCTCATCCCCAAGGTAAAAAGTGATAGCACTACCGCCGACAAAGATTCAGAAATAAACTTAAATAAAGATATTACCTCTTTATTCAAAGACTATTTCAAATCAAAAACAGGACAAACAGCCAATAAAGAAATGATGAATCTATTCGAAGAAATAAAAA
>CAZLDH010000002.1:0-17151 GCA_964558275.1 uncultured Chitinophagaceae bacterium | reverse complement strand
TGCACAAGGAAATAAGATACAGTGTTTCAATGAAAAAGCTTGATCTTTTTTAGTCCTTAATATTTCGAACCTTTTCTTCTTCTCAAAATTTAAACAGATTATGATTCCGGTACAGCTCACAATTGAAGGCTTATATTCTTATCGGCAACGACAAACTATCGATTTTTCAGCCCTCACCGACGCGGGCTTGTTCGGCATATTCGGCGCCACCGGTTCCGGCAAATCTTCTATATTGGAAGCTATTTCCTATGCGCTTTATGGAGATACTGAACGACTAAATTCTCGGAAACGCACTTACAACATGATGAATTTGAAATCAAACCGAACATATATTTCCTTTGATTTCTACAATCATGAAAATGAACGCTATCGCGTTACCCGTGAATTTAAACGCAACACGAAACAATTTGGCCAAATTCGTTCTCCTAAAACCGTTTTTTATCATGCTGTAAAAGGAGAGTGGAAGCCAATGGAACACACCGATGCAGAAAAGATTATAGGCTTGAATTACCATCATTTTAAGCGAACAATCATCATTCCTCAAGGACAATTCAGGGAGTTCCTGGATCTCAAACCCAAAGAACGGACACAGATGATGCGAGATATTTTCAACCTGCATCAATATGACCTACAATACAAAGCAGCAGAGCTAAGAAAAGAAAATCAATCTAAACTCGATCAGGTAGAAGGGCAATTACAAACCTTCAATAAAGTAACAAAAGAAGAAATAACAGAAAAGGAAAAAAATTATTCAGAAGCAACCAAAGCGTTAGACAGTTGTCGTAAAACGCATAATCTCATTGAAGAAAAGTTTCAGCAGCTGAAACATCTCAAACAGGACTTTGATTTTTTGCAGAAGCAAAAAGCCGAATTTGAAAAGCTAGAAATTCAAAGAGGCAGCATCCTCCAAACAGAGAAAGATATCGAAGATTATGAACGGATATACAAAACCTTTTACCATCCGCTAATAGAACTAAAAAAGAATAATAAAGCACATCAAAGAAAAAAAGAAGAACAGGAGGAATGTCAAAAAGAATTAGAGAAAATAACCAAGCAGCTACAACAGCAACAAAACGAACTACAAAAAATAGAATCCTACTTTAACCAACTATCACAAAAAAAGACCGAAGCAGAAGACCTTCGATTTCTTGCTCAAATTGCAGCCCTTTCCTATGCCATAGAAAAAGGAAAGAATCGCAAGAAAAAGGGAGGGGAGATGGTGCAGTCCGTAGAAGAAACGAATGTTGAACTCACCTCCAAAATAACACAATTAGAAAAAGAAATCACAACC
Organism: uncultured Chitinophagaceae bacterium; assembly: GCA_964558275.1. Taxonomy (GTDB): domain Bacteria; phylum Bacteroidota; class Bacteroidia; order Chitinophagales; family Chitinophagaceae; genus FW021-bin31. The sequence continues at coordinate 15,860 of CAZLDH010000002.1, read as the reverse complement.
CTAAAAGCCCAAAAACCGGCATCTAAACAGCTAAGGGAGCTTGCGGATTGGTATAGCCGTTATGATAACCTCAAAGAAAACCTTCACAACCAAAAGAAAAAAGTCGATAGCAAAAAGAACGATATTCAGTCCCTTATAGAAAAAATGAAAGCCGGACAAATGCATCCCGAAAGTTTTGAAGCAAAAATAAAAGAGGAAACAGAAAAACTGAATGAACAAGAAGAAAGATTGAATGATAAGAAAGAAAGCCTCAAAGTTCGGGAAAAATTATCCGAACATGCTCATGATTTAAAAGCGGGCGAAGCCTGTCCGCTCTGTGGTGCTTTGGATCATCCAAATATTGCCGAAGCGGAAGATGTTTCTCATGAACTGTCAGCCATAAATATTTCCCTGAAAGATATCACCGGTCAAAAAGCTAAACTTCAGGAAAAGCGAGCCGAATTTAAATCAAAAATGAATTTAAAAGCAAGCTTAGAAAAGGACTTAAAGCAAGAAAAAGAGGAGGTTTCCGCTATAGAACAAAAAGTAAATAAACAGCGGGATGGTTTCAAATGGGAAGGTTTTCATCCTGAAAATCCCGATGCTTTCAGAGCAAAACAAGAAGAAGCCGATCAATTAGAAAAACAAATAGAAATAAAAGAAAAGCAGCTGAATAAAGATCGAGAAGCCGAAATCATCACACGAAGAAAAGTTGAAAAATATAAGCAAGAACTGAATAAAATTGAAAGAGAAGAAGAAGCCAAACAAGCCCAGATAAAAACCAACAAATCCAATTTAACGCGACTCAAAGTAGAGGATTACAGCGACAGAGGAGCAGAAGAATTGGCGCATTTGTCAAAGAGAATACAACAGGAGAATGAAAGAATTGAGCAATCTCATCAGCAACTTACCCATCAAATTCATCAATTAGAGAATAAAACTACAGCACAAAGTACAAAGTCGGACAGCCTAAATGAGCAAATCGAAAGTCTTGAAAAAGAAATAGACATTTTACGTAAACAGATTGATGAAAATATTCGAAACGAAGTCTCGGTGAGTAATATAAACGAAGTCCGAAAAATATTATCAAAGAACCCAGATATAGCAGCAGAACGAAAGAAAATTGAGCAGTTCAAAATTGATTACGAAAAAACAAAAAGCAGTATTTCCGAATTAGAAAAAAAGCTAAAGGAAATCTCTTTCAGCCAATCCCGGTATGAGCAGCAAGAGGAAAAATGGAAAGATTCCAAACAAAAGTTGCAAGAAGTTAATGATCGCGTAGTTGCCTGCAAAGAAGAGCTTATTCGATTGAAGAAAGAATGGCAGGAAAAACAGGCACTACAAAAAGAGCATGAAAAGCAGCAGAAACGGGCAGAAAATTTAGCAGTCATGTTTAACTTGTTTAAAGGTTCCGGCTTTGTGCAATATGTTTCTTCATTATATCTCAGTCAGTTGTGCAATCAGGCGAATGCTCGTTTTCATCCTATGACACGAAATCAACTCAGCCTTCAGATTAATGAGGATAATGACTTTGAAATTGTTGACTACCTCAATGAAGGAAAAAGCAGAAGTGTGAAAACCTTATCCGGAGGACAAGCCTTCCAAGTCTCCCTATCACTGGCATTAGCGCTGGCAGAAAGCGTGCAGTCTCAGGCAAAAGCAGAAAAGAAATTCTTTTTTATCGATGAAGGCTTTGGCACACAAGATGAAGAATCTATTAATATCATCTTTGAAACGCTGTTACATCTAAATAGAGAAAATAAAATCGTTGGTATCATTTCCCACGTAGAAGCCTTAAAAGACAGAATTCCTCAATCTCTTCTTGTAGAAAAAGATCCGGAAAAGGGAAGTCTGATTTATGTTAACTAAACCTCAATAATCTATATTTTTCAAAAAAAGAGGCTGATTCTCTTAAAAAATTAACGAAACCTTATCATTTTGAAAATATTATGCCTACATTAGTGTAATCAATAGTTTTTTTCTAACCTAAATGCCTATGCACCCATATATACCCTATTTATTAGAAGACATTAAAGAGGCTGAAAGAGAATTAGTTGAGGCGCCGGAGATTCCTGAACCGGAAACAATAGAGGAAGAACTACAGCAAATAGAAAACTGGGCTCGCGGAGATTTGCCGGAACGCCCTTTTGGGGAATTTTGTGGCCTCAAAAAAGAGGAATTCCCTCCGGCTGAGCAATTATCCGAAGAAGATATCATCGTCGTATTTCGTGCTTTCAGTCATCTTTTATTTACCTGGAACGCGGACATTGATCTCCCTGAAGAATTGCCATGGAAATTAAAATATAAATTTATGGTACAAATTCTGGAAAAAGATTTTTCACTTATGGAGAGTGGATTTATAGTATTTGACTTCTGCACCGGTTATGCTCCTGATTGTATCTTTGGTAAATACTGCAGCTGCAAAAAGTTTTGGGAAGAGGAAAAAGGCAAAGGAAAGACAGACACAGATTAATACGATATAGTTTAATCTTCTCTTTGATTACCATACATTAAGCGCCCTAACTATAAACCGTTACCACCACTTTTCTATAATGCCGCTGATTTCTAAACTCGCAGTAGTAAATCCCTTGCCAGATACCAATATTAAGTTGATGGTTCGTGATAGGAATCGTCATTTCATGACCACATAATACACTCTTTGCATGTGCCGGCATATCATCCGGGCCTTCCAAAGTATGCTGATAATACGATTGATTTTCAGGAACCAAATGATTAAAGATAGATTCAAAATCGGTTCTTACTGTAGGATCAGCATTCTCATTTATGGCTAATCCCGCAGAAGTATGTTGCATAAAGAGATGAAGCAATCCTTTTTCAGGAAGCTCGGGGAACACAGTCAATATCTCTTCTGTTATCAGATGGAAACCTCTTCCCCGCGGTTTTAAAGTAATGGTTTCTTGTTGTATCATATTCCCAAGATAGGATATTTTGACCTTTTGATAAATTTTTTCAGGGTCGGAACTTTTTTTTATAATTTCAGGAGAATTATATATTGTGATATTCTGCTCTTGGCAAATCTATATTTTGTACCTTTTTCGGTAATCTCAACCCCTTTAAAAATAATTGATTTTTCAGAATAGGCAATATTTTAAGCCGGCGGAATTGCAATTGCTATTGAGTTTTCGAGAGTAGAAAGGATATCAGATATTTCTTGAATGCTTTAACAGTAACGTTATATTCTATATTTATCTCTATGATCTCGACTGCTGTGGTAAATGGCAGAAATGTAAATTTCCCGCTCAGATTTGTTTACCTTATAAACAATAGTAAAAGGATATTTTTTTAAACTTGCTTCTCTGAATGGCTTCTCACTAAAACCAAAAATTTCAGGATTGTTTGAAATCTTATTCAAGAGCGTATCTACTTCCATTTCAAAACAATCACCTAATCCCTCCTTTTGGTCTTCATACCACCAAAAAGTTTCTATAAATTCTTCTTCTGACAGTGGATGAAAAATAATAGAAAAACTCATGCATTATTTGTATTATGCATATGACGGGTATGTTTTTTCACATCTTCCCAAGAGATTCCTTGGACAGTTCCATTTTCTAAAGACTTAGTTCGCCTTTTTAATTCTGCAAGAAAATCAGTACTATAGCCTTTTTCCGTCACTTTTGATTTTCTCGCTAAAGCTTTAGTCATTGTCAATAACTCTTCTTTCTGCTCGATACTAAGCATTGATAGATAATGGTTTATTTGTTTTTCAAGCTTTGCTGACATCAGTCCTAAATTATTGTTTCTAAGACAAAAATAATGAATTTAAATAACCTTATACAATATTTAGCGTAATAATATCGTTTCCATTGTCAATCCTTTGGGGGCTGACTACTCCATTTTTAGCCAATCATCCTCTTTGCATGCATACACAATCGAGAAAGCTATGAAGGAAATAGACCTAGGTGATTTTATCCATTTTGAACAAATAGAGAAGGAAATAGAAAAATGGTGAACCGGCGCAAATTGATTTCTCTCGATTTTCATCTTTTGCTTTGTTTAATAAGCTGATCAAATCGTTTGGATTTTATGTAATTTTTCTTTTGTTTATTCACTAGAATGGCTTCCACAAACCCTAATTTTTCAAGGTCTTTTAAATCCTTTCTGACGGTAAAATCAAAAATCTGAAAACGATGTGTTAATTCCTTCGCCTGAAGAGCTCGATCTGCATCATCATTCAACAATTTAATGATTTGTGCCATCCGTTCATTGCCCCCTCTATTTTAATAAATTGGGCAGCTTGTGAAATTTTCCGCTGTTTCTTGTTGATGTAAGTTTTTAGTGCCTCAAAAGATTTTTCAATAGCTTTTAAGTGATAGAAGTTCCTGATATTTTAATTGTAGCCACTGCCTTACTCAATAACCTGCCAATAGCCACCTTAAATAAGAAACATTTCGGACCGATTGACGGGTTGGAGATTCTTTCTCTGAATATATAACGAAAAAAGACCCGACTTTGCCGGGACTTAGTAGCGAGATCGGGATTTGAACCTGCCTGCACTAAAGTTTCGGCAGGCTTGCCCGAGACTTGTAACGCCAATACTTGTAAAAGGGCTGTAAAATATAAAATCCCGGCAAAACCGGGATTTATATATAGTAGCGAGATCGGGATTTGAACCCGAGACCTCAGGGTTATGAATCCTGCGCTCTAACCAACTGAGCTACCTCGCCAAAAATATTTCAAATAATGCACTTCTCTTCCTTATATGAATCCTGTGCTCTAACCCTGCCTACCGGCAGGCAGGCAACTGAGCTACCTCGCCATATAATCAAATTCGGGCGCAAAGATAACATTTCAGCAAAATATAACAAGCCGGTTCTTTAAATTTCTCGTAATTTTCTTTCTTTCAGAAGGGTTAAAACCCACTCACGGCAATGCCAATAGACAAAGGTCTTATTTTTGCGCCGGCATTGGGTTTCAGCAACGGGGTTAAACTATAACTGGCAAAAGCTGCAAAATGACCATAGCCAATTCTAAAAGTCCCTGCTACTCTCCATTTCTCAAAGTATTTATTGTTCTTTACCTTTTCCGTTTGCTTATAGCCGGAAACGGATCTTTTTGCCTTCGAATGCGCATTAATCATCGCTCCAAACTTCAATCCGATGGCAGCTTTAAACCCACTATTGGCATTATTACTAATTGCTCGATACCTCAATTCAACAGGAATTTCAAGATAAGTATTAATGAGTTTAAAACTTTTATTTACAGTATCAGGACTAAAATTTAATTCAGATCCTTCTCCCCATATTTCGGCTTTCTGATTATCAAAAGACATATGACTTGCACTAATTCCAAGTCCGGGAGCTACACTAAAATGAGAATCATCTCCAAGTGCAATATCATAGGTAAACGCAATATTAATCCCATGAGAGAAGCCTCCGGTGTTTATACTATCTGGCGCTCCCGTCCAGGTATCATAAGTAAAACTAGCTACAATGAAGTCTTTAGAATGTTTCATTACCACCGTTTTTGGTGACTGAGCCAGTGCTCCCATAGAGACAAAAGCAAGGAAGAAAAAAGATAGAACTATTTTTTTCATGATAATTATCGTATTTTAGAACAAAAGAATGATTTCTAAGTGGTCAAAGATAGGATTTTCAAAATAAATATCCACAGTAGTGAATTTAAGTCCTTAAATATTTACCTACTTTTGTAAAACTATTAAATGAGTTGACATGGCAGCAATGCGACAAACACAGCAACAAAAGATGTTGCAAAAGTTATCTCCTCAGCAGATTCAGCTAATGAAACTGCTACAGGTGCCTACTGCCAATTTGGAAGAGCGCGTAAAAGAAGAGATTGAAGACAACCCGGCACTGGACTATGGAGAGGAAGAAGAAAAGGAAGATGAATTTGCAGATGACAATGAAAATAGAGAGGAAGATTCAACAAACGAAGAACAAGATGAATTAGACCTTTCTGACTATTTGGGAGATGATGAAATTCCTGACTATAAAGTAAGAGGAGAAAAATATTCCGGAGAAGAGGAAGAAAAGACCGTCCCTATCCGGGTAGAAAATACTTTTCACGACCATCTGGAAACCCAATTATCCCTACTTCAACTCACGCCCAAAGAAACGAAAATTGCAAGGCAGATTGTTGGCAGTTTGGATGATGCAGGATATTTACGAAGAGCACCCGAATCTATTTCTGATGATCTTGCTTTTACTGGTAACGTAAATGCCAGTATTGAAGAAATAAAGGAAATTATCAAGAAAGTACAAGAATTTGACCCTCCGGGAATTGGTGCCAAAGATCTTCAGGAATGTCTGCTTATACAAATTAGAAGAAAAGACCAGGATGATCCAATAGTAAAAGCAGCCACAAAGATTCTGGAAAACCAATTTGATGCTTTTTCCAAAAAACATTATCAAAAAATTTGTAAATCTTTAAATATCTCCCGTGAGGAACTTAAAGAAGCAATAGATGAAATCATCAAACTGAATCCGCGTCCCGGAGGTAATTACGGCAGCGTTAATAAAGCAAAAAGCTATGTCGTTCCCGACTTTTTCATCATTATGAAAAATGGCGCCCTGAACCTTACACTCAATAGCATGAATGCCCCGGAATTACACGTTTCCGGAAGCTACAAAGAAATGCTTAAAGCTTATGATGAGAGTAAGAAAAAAGACAGACAGAAAAAAGAAGCTGTCATGTTTATTAAACAAAAAATAGATGCGGCGAAATGGTTCATTGATGCAATTAAGCAACGCCAACATACCTTATTAAGCACAATGGAAACCATCATGAATTATCAGGAAGAGTTTTTTCTGACGAATGATGAAACTTCACTCAAACCAATGATACTGAAAGATATTGCCGATCGTACGGGTTTAGATATCTCTACAATCTCCCGTGTCGCTAACAGCAAATACGTACAAACAGAATATGGTATATACAAATTAAAGTATTTCTTTTCTGAATCTTTAACTAAAGAAAGTGGAGAAGAAGTTTCTACCAGAGAGGTAAAAAAAGTATTGCAAGATATAGTAGATGACGAAAACAAGAAAAAGCCACTGAGCGATGAACGTCTTACCAAGAAATTGAAAGATAAAGGCTATAAAATTGCAAGAAGAACAGTAGCAAAATATAGAGAACAATTAGAGATTCCTGTGGCTCGATTAAGAAAAGAATTGTAAATCCTCATTCATAGATGACACCTTCCACAAACGGACAAACAACAACATCTCAAAAAGTTGTAAACCCCACTTTTCCCAAAGGATTAAAAATACCGGCTACCATCATTAGCATTGTATTTCATCCCTTTCTTATGCCTGTAATCGGCACCTGGCTTATTGTATATTTACATTTTTATGCATTTGCCGGATTTGATAAAAAGGACTTCATTCAGCTATACGGAACCATAATAACCAACACGGTTATCCTTCCTTTTGCTACCGTATTTTTACTTAGTAAACTGAAATTTATTTCTACTATCGGAATGCCCAAAAACAGAGACCGTATTATTCCCTACATCGCTTTAATGACTTTTTATTTTTGGGCTTTTCTCGTATTTAGAAAGCAGCCTATGGCACCTGATTCCATTAAAGGCTTCATGTTAGGAATCTTTATTGCTGCTATTTTGGGATTTCTAAGCAACTTAAAACTCCGAACGAGTCTGCATATGATTGGGATGGGTTGTTTAATCGGGATTTTGCTTTTTTTCTCCAATAATACCAATAGTATGATCCCACTTATGGCAGTTATCTTAGCCACAGGTCTGGTTGCTACAAGTAGAATAATTAAGAGTGGACATACTACAATAGAAATTTATTTGGGTCTCCTTTTCGGCATAGTTTCACAGTTGTTAGCCTTCTGGATTGTATAAATATAATCACTGTGCAAATAGACTGCATCCCGGAGCACTACCTTTACAATTAGAAAGGAGAACATATTTTTTCGTAAATTCGCTTTATTATATTTTTAATGACGGATTCGTTAATCATTCTCCCCTGAAACAAATCTCAATGTACCGATTGATATAAAAAAATACTATATGGCTAAAGAAAAAACAGAAAAACAAAACACAGAAAAACAAAAGGCATTACAGCTGACGATGGACAAAATCAAAAAAGATTTTGGGAAAGGAGCAGTAATGATGATGAACGAACAGGCAAACAGGCAAATGGATGCTATATCAACAGGATCCATTGGACTGGATGCAGCTTTAGGAATTGGTGGGATTCCCAGAGGTCGGGTAACAGAAATATACGGACCGGAGTCTTCGGGTAAAACAACTGTTGCCATACACACCATAGCAGAAGCTCAAAAGACCGGAGGCGTTTGTGCAATTATTGATGCAGAGCATGCTTTTGATCCTACTTATGCAAAAAAATTGGGTGTAGATGTGGATAATCTCATCATATCTCAACCCGATTATGGAGAGCAAGGTCTGGAAATAGCAGATCGCCTTATTTTATCGGGAGCTGTAGATTTAATAGTAGTGGATTCCGTAGCAGCACTCGTACCAAAAGGAGAATTAGAAGGAGAAATGGGCGACAGTAAAATGGGACTACAAGCTCGTTTAATGTCGCAAGCACTACGTAAACTTACCGGCACAATTGGTAAAACCAATTGCAGTTGCATCTTCATTAACCAGCTTCGTGAAAAAATTGGCGTCATGTTCGGAAATCCGGAAACCACAACAGGGGGAAATGCTTTAAAATTTTATTCTTCTGTACGTCTGGATATCCGTCGTTCCACACAAATCAAAGATGCCGATGGCGCTATTGGAAATAAAACAAAGGTAAAAGTAGTGAAAAATAAGGTCGCTCCTCCTTTCCGCAAAGCAGAGTTCGACATTATGTACGGACAAGGAATTTCTAAAACCGGAGAAATCGTTGATCTTGGCGTTGATTTTGATATTGTGCAAAAGAGTGGGTCATGGTACAGCTATGACGGGAATAAACTCGGACAAGGACGTGAAGCCGTTCGACAATTGCTTTTGGACAATCCGGAACTCGCTAACGAAATAGAAGCAAAAATAAGAGAAAAGCTTAAAGAAAAAGCCGCACTTCTCTAAAATAATAGATTATGGCGCACTGTAGAGTGCGCCATTTTTTATAACAACAGCCGCAAACCTTTGCGTTTTTCACCTGTTTTCGTATATTAGATTTTTAGATAATGGAATAAAACATCCATCGCATTTCAACTGAGAAACAAATTCAACTTTTATCCAAAACTCATATGCCTAAAAAGAAAATTTCCAGAAAACAAGCCTTAAGACAAATGGGAGGTTTAGCATTAGGAAGTCAGATGCTCACCCCTCTCGGCGCTTTTTCTAAAGAGGAGGTAAAGATTTCCAAACCACAAAAGGAGTCATCGCCGGCAAAAAATCACAAACAGCCGCACATCATACTTATCATGACCGATCAGCAACGTGCTGATGCCCTTGGATGTGCAGGAAATCCATCTATTCTTACGCCTAATATAGACCAATTGGCAAATGAAGGCGCTCTTTTTAAGCAAACATATAGTTCCACTCCGAGCTGTACTCCCGCAAGAAGCTGTTTGCTTACCGGAATGAATCCATGGAAAAACGGAATGCTAGGCTACGGAAGAATGGGACGAAAATATAAATATGAAATGCCCCGGATGATGAAGGACGGTGGTTATTACACTTTCTGTGTCGGAAAAAACCATTGGTACCCTCAAAAATCATTAAAAGGCTTTAATGGCACGCTGGTAGATGAAAGCGGAAGAATAGAACAAGATGGGTTTATCAGTGATTATCGTGACTGGTTCAAACTTGAAGCACCTGGAGAAGATCCGGACAAAACCGGGATTGGATGGAACAGCAGATTGGCAGCACCCTATGCCCTTGATGAACAACTACATCCTACCAGCTGGATTGGAAATACAGCCAGAGATTTTATTGAAAAATACGATGTGGATGCTCCCTTATTTCTGAAAATCTCTTTCGAAAGGCCACACAGTCCTTATGACCCGCCTCAATCAGTTTTAGATCGTTACAAAGACATAGAAGTGTCTGGGCCTGCTATCGGAGATTGGGAAGGGAGTATTTATAACTACCCGGATACCGACAGACCTATTCCTACCACAGGTCCTCCTTCAGCAGCTTTTGGCGACTTTGGAGAAAAACAGGTCAAAACATCTAAGAAACATTATTACGCCAATATCTCGTTCATAGACGATCAGGTAGGTAAAATTGTACAACAACTCAAAGACCGCGAAATGTATGAGCATTCGCTTATTTGCTTTATCTCTGATCATGGAGACGAAATGGGAGATCACTATCATTGGAGAAAGACTTTTCCTTACCAAGGATCGGTTCACATCCCATTTATCTTAAAATGGCCAACGACCTTCCACTCCAAAGTTAAAAGAGGAGAAAGCTTAGAAAACCCCATGGGATTACAAGACATTCTACCCACTTTGCTAGCAGCATCAGGTCAAGCTATCCCCGATGACATGGATGGAAAGAGTGCGCTCGATTTACTCAGAGACAAAGATAGTAACTGGCGCGAATACATCGGTATGGAGCATAGTAGTTCCTACTTTTATAATAATTATTGGGCCGGGGTAACCGATGGTAAAAGAAAATTTATATGGCATTTTAGAATTGGTCAGGAACAATTTTTTGATTTGGAAAAAGACCCTCATGAAAAGACAGAGTTAAGTCACAAAGCTTCCAGAAAAAATGAAATACAAACCTACCGAGAAAAATTAATCGCCTATCTGGACGAACGGGGTTCTGAATTCGTCAAGGATGGTCAACTTGTCAAACGAAAGGAGAGTATGGTTTACAGCCCTCATTTCCCCGAAGCTAAAGAAGATTTAGGATACTGGAAAAAGCAGGAACGAAAAAGTTTTACGCTCGAAGAAAAGAGTTAATTCTAATCCTATTTATCGTAGAGATTAGTGAGAAGGCACAGTGTTGGCCGAGCGAGATAATCCGGTCTTCTTTGCAATCAATTTGCCCGCTATGGCCTCCATAGTTACTTCAACAATATCCTACTCTTTTTCATACGGATTAACGCCCATATTATACCAGGTAAAGGCATATCTATCCGTTAATTCCTGAATCAGTTTTTCTGTATTCATTCCGGTTCCATGACCTGCATTGTGTTGAACCTGTAATAAAATGGGATTTACACCGGCATCCTTTGCCTGCAAAGTAGCAGCAAACTTAAAGGAATGCGCCGGCACGACCCGATCATCATGATCCGCTGTCCAAACCAGAGTTGCAGGATATACCGTACTGTCTGCTACATTATGCAGCGGAGAATAGTCCAACAAATACTTAAACATGGCCTTAGAATCTTCCGCCGTTCCATAATCACTTGCCCATCCTGCTCCTGCAGTGAACTTGTTATAACGAAGCATATCTAAAACGCCTGCCCAAGGCAAAGCCACCTGCATCAAATCCGGGCGTTGTGTCATCACAGCGCCTACCAACAATCCTCCATTAGATCCTCCGGCAATAGCGAGATATGAAGAGGAAGTATAATTTTCTTTGATTAAGTACTCTCCTGCAGCAATGAAATCATCAAAAACATTCTGTTTATTCATTTTTGTGCCGGCTTTGTGCCAATCTTCTCCATATTCTCCTCCTCCGCGTATATTAGCCTGAGCATAAATCCCGCCATGATTTAACCACACCATTCTGGTGCTGCTGAAGCTCGGCATCAAACTGATGTTAAATCCACCATAGCCATATAAATAGGTTGGGTTTTTACCCTTCAACTCCATTCCTTTCTTATACACAATATACATAGGGACTTCTGTTCCATCTTTACTTTTATAAAAGACCTGCTTGGTCTCATAATCTTCCGGATTAAAATTCAGTTCCGGTTGCCAGTAAAGCTCAGATTTACCTGTTTTAATATCATAATGATAAACAGAAGTAGGATAAGTGAAAGAAGTAAAAGTATAATATAAGTCTGTATCTTCTTTGTGTCCGCCAAATCCACCAACATTCCCGGCGGTAGGCATTTCCACTTCCCTTATTCTATTGCCTTCTTTATCATACTGATATACTTTATCTTTCACATCCTCCATATAAGTAGCAAAGAAATATCCTCCTACAGCAGAAACGGATAATACATTTTCATCCTCAGGAATAACATTCTCCCAATTTTCAGGTTGAGGCTGAGCAGCATCCACTTTCACCAATCTATAATTTGGAGCATCTTTGTTGGTGTAAATATATAAAGTGCTGCCATCATTATCCACAACGCCTTGTTCACTGTCGTAGCCCGTTACAACGGGAACAATCTCCGCATTAGGGTTAGATAAATCTTTTATGTAAAGCTCATTCCCTGAAGTTGTATTAGAAGCAGAAAGGATTAAATATCTTTGATCTTCCGTTAAATAACCACCAATATATCGATGAGGTTGCTTTTCTCCGCCAAAAATAAATTTATCTTCAGACTGATTTGTTCCTAACTGATGATAAAAAAGACTGTGATGAACCGTTTTGTACGTTAGTCTGTTTTTCCCTTTCGGAATTTCATAAGTTGAATAGTAAAAACCCTCATTCCCCTTCCAGGACACACCACTAAACTTTATATTGTTCAAAGAATCCAGGATTTCTCCGGAGGTCGTATTTATAACGACCACATCGCGCCAATCAGACCCTCCTTCCGACAATAAATAAGCCATAAGAGAACCATCCTTTGTAAAAGAGGTTCCCTGTAAAGTCACTCTTCCTTCATCAGAAAATTTATTCGGATCCAAAAAGACTTCAGCAGATGCCGTATCGGCAGGATTTTTCATTCTGTAAAGAACAGATTGATTCTGCAATCCTGAATTTTTATAGAAGTAATAATAATCTCCGTGTTTGCTCAATGCCGACATGCGTGCATAATCCATATCGGCAGCAATCTCGTCTTTGATTTTACTTCTGAAAGGAATCTGATCTAAATATTTATTGGTTACCCGGTTTTCTTCCTTCACCCATTGTTCCACTTCAGGCGTAGAATCATGTTCTAACCAGCGATAAGGATCGGGTACAGCTATTCCATAGAAAGTATCCACTACATCCACCGTTTTTGTGTGTGGGTATTGTATCTTTTTTGAATCATTCATATTACAAGCCATCATTAATGTGACTAAAAGCACAGGTAAAATAAACTTTTTCATAATTCACTACTTTAAAGCCGGTAAATTTAAGGAAAATAGAGGATATCTGTGGAAAACGTATATAGTCGTTATGATCTGCGTGCTACTTTTCTAATTATTTTTTCAACAGATCCAATACTTTCTCTCGTTTCAAAATTAAAAAACCCGTTCCTTTCTTCAAATATCATTTCAATAAAAACCAGTATATTTGTAGAAACGACTTTGTTATGAGTGAAAAAGAAATTGTTGAGATGCGTGACGAAGTAAAGCGATACCTCGACCAAGCAGATGAAATAACGATAAGAAAATTTTATGAGCTTATCGAAGAAGATAATTCTGATGGGTGGTGGGATACTTTACCAATAACCGCAAAAGAAAAGGTAGAGAAAGCGCTGAAACAGGCCGATAGAGGAGAGCTTATTTTGCATGAAGATATAAAAAGGATGCACCCTCAATGGTTTACAAAATAGCCTGGACCAATACTGCATGGGATACCTATATGGAAAACATTTCTTATCTTAAACAAGACTGGTCATCCGCTGAAGTATCCCAATTTATTCTTGTAGTAGAAGAGAAACTTAAATTGTTAGCTCGATTTCCTGAAATAGGCAAACCAAGAAGTGACAAACAACCTAACATAAGACAAACCTTAATCCACAAACGGATATCTTTAATCTATCAAGTACAAAAGGAGAAGAAAATTATTGAACTTCTAATTTTTTGGAACAATTATAAAATGCCGTAGTGGAAACATTGAAATATCTCTAATTTTGAATTTGTTCCTGAAATATTATGGGTTTAGTTTGGAGATATTAAAAATCATAAAAAATCATCACAATCTGCGTGCTATTTTTTATCTATTTCTTTCAACAGATCCAATACTTTCTCTCGTTTCAAAATTAAAAAACCCAATCGATCATTTGAAATACCGTTTCTTAATTGATAACTATATTTCGGTTCTTCATTTTCCACTGCTGTTTCAAAATATCTAAAAGCTATATTTTCATGGACTTCCAGGGATTCTGCTATTTCATAAAGATGTGTAGATAAGACAAAAAGATTACTCTTCATTTTTAATAACCCTTCAATCACCATTTCAGAACATTGCTTGGCATCCTGGAAATTAGTGCCTTTAAACAATTCATCTATGAGTATAAGCCATTTCTTACGGTTATTGATTTTTAAAACAGTTTTCTTTATGCGTTGCACTTCATTATAAAAATAACTCTCTCCTTTAAAAATATTATCCTGAACCTGAATATTACTTAAAATACCTTCAAAAAGCGTGAGATGCATTCGCTTTGCAGGAACACCCATTCCGAGATGAGCAAGATATACAGCCACACCTATCGCTTTAATAAAAGTACTTTTTCCGGCCATATTGGCGCCGGTAAGGAAAAGGAAGTTAGTGTGTTCATTCAATTTTACATCATAGGCCACCGGTTCTTCCAATAAAGGATGAAAAAGCTGGTCTAATTGCAACACCGGTTCTTCATCTTCTACCAGTTCGGGAAAAGAAAAATCTAATCTTCTCCCGGCTAAAGCCATACTGTACCAGGCATCCAGACGATAATAAATTTCTAAAAGCTTTTCAATGCTCCCACCATGACGATATTTCAGAAAATGTCCATATTGCATGGTTTTGGAAATAGACAACTTTCCTCTGGATCGAACTTTTAGAAAAGATCTAATTTCTTTTCTGCTAAGTAATCCTTTTGCATTTTTTATTTGTTTTTCAAACAAATCAGGGAGCTCCTCTTCAGAAAAAAGATGCACCAATTCATCCATGCTCTGAAGGAAAGTAAAAAGATGGTCTATAGAATAACGTATGACTGAATAAGCCTCATACATAAACAACCGATAGTAAAGCCCGTGTAATCCGGCAAGCGGACCATTATCTAATGGAATACTTTCTGCTGTTGGTGCCAGGAATTTTTCAATCACCATCACAGAACCATTATTAATTTTACCCGGCCAACGATCTATATTCTCAAGGATAAAATGTAATGTTTCCTGTCTGTTTTGAATAGCAGAAACAGACTTCAATGGATTTTTAAACAATCGTCTCAGCTGATCTTTACCTCCTGTGGTATGCGTATAATTCAGATGTTCAAAGATGGAGAAATCCCCTCCCTTGTTGAAAATGGATAAATCAGCTAATGTATTCTTGTCTAATTCCATATTTTTAAGCTTAATACATAGCACTTCCCGCTTTAAAGCCTTCAGCTTCTTTCAAAAGCCAATCTCATCCCTTTGCTTTCATCATTAAATTTTCCTTCATCATACACCAAATTTCCATTCACAAAAGTCTTTTCTACTATAGCAGGGAAAGTATGACCTTCCAGTGGGCTCCATCCACATTTAAAGTAAATATTCTCTTTATTCACTTCAAAGTCCTGATTCAAATCCAACAAAACCAAATCAGCATAATATCCTTCCCGAATAAAGCCTCTTTTCTCTACCTGATAACAAATTGCCGGATTATGACACATTTTTTGCACAACCTTTTCCAGAGAAATTACTCCCTCCTTATATTTATTAAGCATCATTAGCAATCCATGTTGTACCAATGGAATTCCAGCAGGTGCTTCATAAAAAGACTTAGCTTTTTCGGCTGCTGTATGTGGTGCATTGTCAGTGGCAATACAGTCCAATCGGTCATCTAAAAGTCCACCCCAAAGATCTGATTTGTTTTTCGGCGCTTTGATAGCAGGGTTACATATTATTTTGTTTCCATACTCCTCATAATCATCAGAAGTAAACCATATATGAAGCACACAGAC
>CAZLDH010000001.1:34921-47748 GCA_964558275.1 uncultured Chitinophagaceae bacterium | reverse complement strand
CATAAAACGTTTAAGGAATATTTGCGCGTAAAAAAATCCTTTTTCGACCTTTTGCCAAAAACGGCTTTCGCACTTTCTAATATAGATGACAAGAATGGAGAGGTGATGTTGCAAAATACGTCTGCAAGAAAACGGTCTTATGCACTGAAAAGTTTGGCTGATTATAAAGGAGTTATTCTTGAAAATACCTTGAATGGGTTATTGATGCGGGTGGATGATAAAGAAGTACATTTTAGGCTGCCCGGTAGATTTAATGCCTATAATCTTTTGGCTGTTTACGGGGCTGCTGTAGAGCTGAAGGAGGATAAATTAGACGTGCTGGAAAAATTGAGTGGGGTTATCGGAGCAGAAGGTCGTTTTGATTTGGTATGGTCCCCAAAAGAACAAATTACAGGAATTGTTGATTATGCGCATACGCCGGATGCATTAGAGAATATATTGGAGGCAGTAAATGATTTGCGAGAAGGGAAGGAGCAGCTAATCACCATCATTGGTTGTGGAGGAGATCGGGATAAAACGAAACGTCCGGAAATGGCTGAAGTTGCTGTAAGAAATAGTGATGTGGCTGTATTTACTTCTGATAATCCGAGAAGTGAAGATCCCGCACTAATTCTTAAAGATATGGAAGCAGGGGTATCTGCTGAAATGAGGAAAAAGGTATTGTTGATTGTGGATAGAAAGGAAGCCATAAAAGTAGCTTGTAGTCTGGCGGCTAAAAATGATATTGTATTAGTCGCAGGAAGAGGACATGAAAAGTACCAAAAAGTGAAAGGTGAATTGAAGCCTTTTGACGACAAAGTAGTTTTAGTGGAAATGTTTAATGAGTTAAATAAATAAGATGCTGTATTACTTATTCGATTATCTGAGAGAACAGTTTAGCTTTCCGGGAGCAGGTGTGTTTCAATACATCTCTTTTCGGGTAGCTATGGCGGTAGTAGTCTCTCTGGTAATAGCACTTATTTTTGGGAAATCATTGATTCGTTGGCTACAAAAGAAACAGATTGGTGAAACAGTAAGAGATTTAGGGTTGGAAGGGGAAAAGACGAAAGGAGGAACCCCGACAATGGGGGGATTGATTATTTTGGCTGCTATTGTTATCCCTACTTTGTTATTTGCCAAGCTGTCTAATATCTATGTTATTTTGATATTAATAAGTACTTTATGGCTTGGTCTCATTGGTTTTCTTGATGATTATATTAAAGTTTTTAGGAAGAACAAAGAGGGGCTTTCCGGAAAATTTAAAATTATAGGGCAGGTTGGCTTAGGGATTATTGTTGGTGCGGTGCTTTATTTTAATAGTAATGTTGTTATCCAGAGAGAAATTATTAGGCAGGATAATCACCAGACAGCGTTGACTTCTGAAAAACAAGAGGCTGAGGCGAAATCGGAAATTGACGAAATTCAAAAGGATTATGTCAATGTAAAAACACCAATAACAACGATTCCTTTTGTTAGAAAACATGAATTTAATTATGCGAAATTAATTTCTTGGATTGGGCCGAATGCAAAAAATTATACCTGGATTCTTTATATCATTATTGTTATTTTCATCATTACAGCGGTATCCAATGGTGCAAATATGACCGATGGATTGGATGGTTTGGCTACAGGGGTCTCAGCTATAATAGGCGTAGGGATTGGTATTTTTGCTTATTTGTCGGGTAATATAAAGTTTGCTGATTATCTGAACATTATGTACATCCCTAATATTGGTGAGCTTTCGATTTTTATTGCCGCGTTTATAGGGGCATGTATTGGATTCTTATGGTACAATGCACATCCGGCACAAGTGTTTATGGGAGATACCGGAAGTCTTGCAATAGGAGGAATTATTGCTGCACTTGCCATTATGATAAGAAAGGAATTGTTAATCCCTATTTTTTGTGGCGTTTTTCTAGTGGAAAATGTTTCTGTTATGCTGCAGGTAGGATATTTTAAATATACAAAACGAAAATATGGAGTAGGACGTCGGGTGTTTTTAATGGCGCCTCTGCATCATCATTATCAAAAGCTGGGATATCATGAAAGTAAGATTGCTGTGCGTTTTTGGATTATAACTATTCTTTGTGTGGTTATTTCCATCCTTACTTTAAAATTAAGATAAAAATTAAATAAGTATAAATAGCTTAATAAATATGGAATCAATAAAAAGAGAAGAATTTAAAGAAAACGGAAATATGCAGGCTGAGGTAGAACCTGATTATGGTATGCCGTTGTTTGAATTGGCATTGCGTAGCCGTCAAAAAATAAATAATACAATGGCAGCCAGTATTTCAAGTAGGGTAATGGGGATTAGGAATGATTCAATCCGAGACAGTCTGACTTCATTTGAGGGAGTTTCTCATCGCATGGAATATGTTGCTTCTGTAAGAGGAGTGATGTATATTAATGATAGTAAAGCTACTAATATTAATTCTGTTTGGTTTTCTCTGGAAAGTATAGAATCTACCATCATTCTCATTCTGGGAGGAAATATGAAAGATGTTGATTATAATATTATTAAAGAGCGGGTAGGTGAAAAAGTGAGAGCCGTTATTTGTTTGGGTGAAAACAATGCACCTATTCATCATGCACTGGATTCGGAAAGTCATGTGGTTGATGCAGCATCTCTTGAGGACGCAGTTCGTACTGCATATCTGTTGGCAGCAAAGGGAGATGTTGTATTATTTTCTCCTGCCTGTGCAAGTTTTGGACAATTTAGAAATTATGAAGATAGAGGAAATCAATTTTCAAAAGCAGTAAGAGAATTATAAGAAATTAAACAGTTTGTAGTGAATAAATTTCTTGGAACCATAAAAGGAGATAAAGTTATTTGGGCGGTAGTTATTATACTTTCGTTAGTCAGTGTACTGGCAGTATATAGCTCAACCGGCTCGTTGGCTTATCGGATGCATCAAGGGCATACAGAGTATTATTTGTTTAAGCAGTTCTCTGCTTTGGCGCTAGGCTTGGGTATGATTTATGTTGCTCATCGGATTAATTATGTCTTTTATTCTCGTATATCTGTTATTCTCTTTTTAATTTCTATTCCCCTATTGCTATACACCTTATTCTTTGGGGTGACAATAAATAATGCCAGTCGGTGGATTGAGTTACCGGTAATTAATTTAACCTT
The DNA here is from genome assembly GCA_964558275.1 of uncultured Chitinophagaceae bacterium. GTDB lineage: Bacteria > Bacteroidota > Bacteroidia > Chitinophagales > Chitinophagaceae > FW021-bin31. The sequence goes on along the minus strand of CAZLDH010000001.1, from coordinate 44,633 downwards.
TCAGACTTCTGATATGGCCAAATTGGCCTTGTTCATGTTTGTATCACGACAGTTATCTAGAAAACAGAAGGTAATTAAAGACTTTAAAAAAGGGTTTCTGCCTATCCTTATCTCTGTTTGTGTTATTTGTTTCCTGATCATGCCTGCGAATATGTCAAATGCATTAATATTGGGCGCCAGTTGTTTGCTCTTGTGTTTTATAGGGAGAGTGAGAATTTGGCATCTTTCAAGTTTCATCATTGGCGGACTGTTAATCATTCTATTGGTTGTAGGTTTTGTAATGGCTACCGGCATAGGGGGCGGTCGTACTGCCACCTGGAAACATAGGATTGAGAGTTTTGTTGATCATGATAATAGCCGACCAATGCCATATCAGGTAGAGCAGTCTATGATTGCAATTGCTAATGGACAGGTTTTTGGCAGAGGTCCCGGGAATAGTGAGCAACGGAACTTTTTACCTCATCCATATTCCGATTTTATCTATTCGATTATTTTGGAGGAATATGGTATGATTGGCGGGATTATTTTGATACTGTGTTATCTGGTGTTTTTACTGCGAAGTATTCGTATCTTTAGAATATGCCCATATGCATTTGGTGCTTTTTTATGTATTGGATTAAGCTTTACTTTGGTTATCCAGGCATTTATAAATATGGGAGTAGCGGTGAACTTATTACCGGTGACCGGAGTGACCCTGCCTTTGGTAAGTATGGGTGGGAGTTCGATATGGTTTACTAGTCTGGCTATTGGTATTATTTTAAGTGTGAGTAGAAAAGTGGAAAAAATAGAGAAAAAAAGAAAAGCAAAAGAACTTGTTGAACAGGAAGATCCGGAAATGGAAAATGGGAATGAGGCTTTGAATGTGGCGATACAACCAAGCTAAAAGATAGAAAAATGAGTAATGAGCGTAAAATAATTATTGCAGGAGGGGGAACCGGGGGACATGTTTTCCCTGCGATAGCTATAGCTCGTGCCTTGCAGAGAAAGGATCGAGATATAAAAATTCTGTTTGTTGGCGCAAAAGGAAAGATGGAAATGCAAAAGGTTCCGGAAGCAGGTTTTGAAATTGAAGGTTTGAATATAGCCGGAATGAATAGGTCGTCGATTCTCAAAAATCTGACCTTGCCATTTAAGGTCTTGCGCAGCTTGTCGCAGGCGGGTAAAATAATAAAACGGTTTAAGCCTGATGTTGTAGTTGGCGTTGGAGGATATGCCAGTTTCCCGGTTTTGTATAAAGCCCAGGCTAAAAAAATACCTACTGTGATTCAAGAACAGAATTCTTTTGCGGGGAGAACGAATAAAATTTTGGGAGAAAAGGCAAAAATAATATGCGTTGCCAACAAAGGAATGGAACGTTTTTTCCCTGTAGAACGAATCGTATTTACCGGAAATCCGGTACGCAAAAATATTTTGCATGCTAACATAAAGCAGGCAGAAGCGTTGAAAGGTTTTGGATTGGAGGGAGGAAAGAAAACGGTATTTATAGTGGGAGGAAGTCAAGGTGCAAAAGCTATAAATGATGCTTTGTTGGCTCATCTGGAACAGATTGTGCATGCAGATGTTCAGGTGATATGGCAGACGGGAAAAGTGTCTTATGATGACGTAATGAAGAAAACGGGAAAATATAACACCACCATAAAGCCTTTTCAATTTCTAACTGAAATTGAAAGGGCTTATGCTGCTGCAGATGTGATTATCTCCCGAGCTGGAGCAATTGCTTTAGCAGAGTTGAGCATTGCCGGAAAGCCGGTTATTTTTGTGCCGCTCCCTACGGCAGCCGAAAATCATCAGTTAAAAAATGCAAACTCCTTTGTGGAGGCTGATGCTGCTTTGATGGTGAAAAATGAAGATGCTGAAGCGCATTTGGTGGAAATGTTGGTGGAATTATTACAAGACGAGAAGAAAATGCGGGATATGAGAAAAAATATAAAAATATTGGCAGTTGAAAATGCTGACGACAAAATAGCAGAAGAAATTTTAAAATTATTATAGAGTTCATATAGCGATACTGATTATAAAAATAAATGGGAAAGAAAGGAAAAATATCGAAGAAAAAGGTGCTCGTTACTTTGCTTAGCCTGTTAATGGTAGCCGGGTTTGTATGGCTTATTTTAGCTGCTTCAGGTAATGATCAGGATCGAAGATGTAAAGGGATTGCCATTGCACTTTCTAATGATGAAGATTCCTTGTATGTAGATACGGCAGGAATAAGGCAAACCCTTCTGTCTTCTGATAGTTTACATCCTGTAGGCAAGAAACTTGATACGATTAATATTCCGGAGTTGAAGAAAAAAGTGGAGGCTGTAAATTGGGTTAAAACTGCAGAAGTTTATCTGGGAAGTAGCAATATTTTAAACATTAAAATAAAACAGAGAGTCCCTGTGGCAAGGGTTTTTAGAAGAGACGGGCAAAATTTTTATCTTGTTGAAAATGGAGATTTAATTAAGGCTTCCGGAGATTTTGCCATTGAGCTTCCTGTCTTTACCGGATTTCCTGTAGAAAATAAGAACAGAAAAGATAGTATTCTGTTGATTCAAATAAAGAAAATTAGTAAATTTATTGCAGGAAATAAATTTTGGAAGGCGCAGGTAGAACAGGTAAATATAAATTCAGACGGAATTTTTGAAGTTATTCCGCAGGTTGGAGATGCTTTAATCCTGTTGGGGAATAATGGAGATGTAGCAGAAAAGTTTGATAAGCTATTGACTTTTTATAAAAAAGGATTGGATAATATAGGTTGGGGATATTATGATACTTTAGATTTGCGATTTGAAGGACAGATAGTTGCAGCCAGAAAGGCGGAGGAGGGAAATCCGATAGTCAATGCCATCAGAAAGAATAATGACCCGGAAAGTAAAAAGGTATTAAATAGCATAATAAGAAAGGAATAAATTATTGTAAAGGTTAAATACAGATGCACACCATGAGTAAAGAAGCACCCATAATTGTAGGCCTTGATATAGGTACCACAAAGATTGCTGCAGTAGCAGGCAGAAAAAATGAATTTGGAAAATTAGAAATTCTTGGTTTTGGGAGGGCAGACTCCTTTGGCGTTCAACATGGCATGGTTTTGAATATAGATAAAACCATAAAAGCTATTGAACTTGCTTTGGAGAATTGTTATTCTACCAATCCTGATTTAAAAATTGAAGAAGTGTTTGTAGGTATTGCAGGCCACCATATTAAAAGTTTACAGACCAGAGGGGACATTGTACGTGGCGACACAGAATCGGAAGTCTCTCAGGAAGAAATAGATCAGCTGATAGCGGATCAGTACAAAACTTATGTGCCGGCAGGAGACCAAATAATTGATGTCATCCCACAAGTATTTACTGTAGATGGATTGTCTAATATTGACAATCCCATGGGGATGCCGGGAGTGAAAGTTGGTGCTGACTTTCATATTATTACAGGAGATAAAAATGCGATTAGAAACATTGATCGCAGTGTGGAAAAATCCGGTCTGGAAATTAAGGATTTGGTATTACAGCCTTTGGCATCTGCAGCGGCAGTAATGTGTGATCAGGATTTGGAAGCAGGAGTAGCTATTGTGGATATTGGTGGTGGAACGACGGATTTAGCTGTGTTTTATGAAGGTGTTTTAAAGCATACGGCAGTCATTCCTTATGGTGGTGAAAATATTACCAACGATATTAAACAAGGTCTGGGGGTATTAAAAACGCAGGCAGAACAAATGAAATTACAGTTTGGGTCTGCGTTGGCTGAGGAAGCGTATGCGAATGCATATATTACGATACCCGGACTGAGAGGGCAACAGGCTAAAGAAATCTCTGTTAAAAATCTAAGCCACATTATTCAGGCCAGAATGGAAGAAATTCTCGAAATGGTAAAATATAATCTGAAAAAAGCAGGCATGGATAATAAACTGCTCAATGGCGGAATTATTCTTACTGGTGGAGGTGCTCAACTGAAGCATTTAACACAGTTGACAGAATTTAAGACCGGAATACATGCACGCATAGGTTATCCTAATGAACACTTGGCTTCTGACTATATTGAGGAACTTGCAATGCCCATGTATTCTACCTGTATTGGTCTTATCCTGAAAGGATATAATGATTATGAAAATAAAGTAGAACAAGAAGAAAAGGACGTGCGGCTAAAAAGAAAAAGAGAAAGAAGAGAGGAACGTCAGTTTTCTGCAGAAGATAATATAGAAGAATCCATAGAAGAAAATAGCTGGGAACAAGAGGAAGAATTGAAATTGGAAGAAGAAGAGAACGGAGTGAATACCAAACCCAGAAAAAATCTGAAAGACTTTATGGATTCCATGAAAAAGGGGTTAATTGATTTGTTTAGAGAAGAGGAAGATTCTCAATTTTAATCCTTTAGAATAATAACTTTTAAACTTACCAAAAATCAATATTATGATTGAATTTGATCTTCCCAAAGGAAAATCCTCCATTATCAAAGTGATAGGAATGGGGGGCGGAGGTAGCAATGCTGTCAACTACATGTATGAACAGGGTATTGAAGGCGTTGATTTTATTATCTGTAATACGGACTCACAGGCGCTTGCCGAAAGCCCTATTCCAAATAAAGTACACTTAGGTCCTAACCTTACCCAAGGTTTAGGAGCGGGGGCAAATCCTGAAATTGGGCGGCAAGCTACGGAAGAGTCAATGGAAGAATTAAGAAAAATTCTGGAAGTAAATACGAAGATGGTCTTCATTACTGCCGGAATGGGTGGCGGCACCGGTACCGGTGGTGGTCCTATTGTTGCAAAAATTTGTAAAGACCTTGGCATATTAACTGTCGGTATTGTGACTTCTCCGTTTTCCTATGAAGGGAAAAGACGAATGAAACAGGCTGAAGAGGGTATTAAAAACCTAAAGGATCATGTAGATACCCTGTTGGTTATCTCCAATGATAAATTAAGGATGCAGTGTGGTAATTTACCTTTTAAAGCTGCTTTTGCAAAAGCAGATAATATTTTGGCTACTGCTGCAAAGTGTATTACGGATGTGATTAATCTTCACGGCGTCGTTAATGTGGATTTTGCGGATGTGTGTACTGCTATGAAAAATGGTGGAGTAGCCATCCTGGGTTCAGCCACGGCAGACGGAGAGGATCGTGCGCAAGAAGCTATTGATAATGCCTTGTCTTCCCCACTATTGAATGATAGTGAAATAAAAGGTGCCAAATGGATTCTGTTGAATATTACCTCTTCTGATGGAGAACATGAACATACCATCGATGAAATGGATACTATTCAGGCATTTGTTCAGCAGCAGGCTGGTGAAGATTGTGACGTTATTTTAGGTATGGGGCATGATAACGATTTAGGAGAGGAATTAGGCGTGACGATAATTGCTACCGGCTTTAAACAAAAACCAATAGAACAGGTGTTGGATGAGCCTAAGCGTGCCCTGCGTGAAAAGCATCGTAAAATAACGATGCAACTGGGCAAGGATGGTGAAGAAAAAAAATTGTATGAAAAGAAGAAAAGACAGGAAAAACAGGCCGATAGTGATCCAATGGCTCCTCGTCTTACAAAAAAGGAAAACTATTCAGATGCTTCCAACGAAACTTCTTTTGCCGATGATAAGGAGTCGCAGGCTTCTAAGAAAGAATATTATGAACTAGATTCTTCTCAAAAATCCACACCGGAAATGGATGCTCCTAAGAAAAATAATCCTTCTTCTGAGAAAGATCAAGCGCATTCCATTAAAACACAATCGGAAGATGTCGATTCCGGAGATGTTGAGGAAGAAAAGGAGTCTGATATAAAAATGTTCTTCAAACGAGAAGAAAAGAAATTGAATCAGGAAAGAAAAAAGTTCTTTTCCAGGAGGCGCTCAAAAAGTGAAAAAAGACCTGAAGATAATCCCTATATTGGTCATACCGTTTATCCTACTCCCGATTATTTAGAGGATAGAGAAAAGAATACTGATAAAGAGAAGCCTCAAGAAAATAGAGAAAGGAAGAGCGAGGAATATTCTGATGGGTCAAAAAGCAAGTATTCTCACCCTTCAAATTCCGGTGTTTCCGATAAAACGGCACAGATACGTCAAGTTAATTTGGATATGAATGATATGGGGAATGCAGATGAAATTGAATACGTTCCGGCTTATATTCGAAGGAAAATAAAGCTTAATGAAGAACAAAAACCTTCAGAACAGAATGATTATTCGAAATATAGAATTAATAAGAAAGAAGGAAACAAGGATCAGTCAGAGATTAGTACGATTAATACTTTTCTCGATGGTAAAAAACCGGATTGATACGGTTAAACGGTAAGCCTGTATTTTGTCTCTACAATGCGTAAGGTGCTATGCCGTTATTAAATGAGAACAAAAGGTAAGTTTAAATGAAAAACCCTTCCCCGTATTCTTGCGCGGTAGGGTTTTTTTTATTAAAATACATCTTGGTTTAGCCTTTTCTATATTTAATACTAATTCCAATATAAAAAAGCAGAAAACCATGGATTACAGATAAAATATTTTAAAATTAATTGAAAGTATAATAAAATATTTTATATCTTTATGATTGCCTATGTAATGATAATGCAAAAAGTAGCATGTCGCGGAATTTTACAAATCAAGAGCAAAAGATATTGCTTGAACGGGTATCACACGGAGATGTTAAATCTTTTCGTTTAATATTTGATGCCTATAATAAGCGCTTGTATGCTGCAGCGTTGAAAATTACAAAGTCCGCTTATGCAGCGGAAGAAATTGTTCAAGAAGTGTTTGCCGGTCTGTGGAAAGGAAGGTCGAAGTTAACGGATGTGAGAAATCCTCAAGCATACATCCTGACAATTGCCTATAACAGAACTTTTCGGTATTTAAAGAAGACTGCGGCTAATAAAAGCATGCTTCAATCTCTTCGTCATCGTATTTGTGAGGCGCGAAACCCTACTGAAGAATGGATGGATCTCAAAGAAACAGGTGAACTGCTCGATAAAGCGGTCGAAGAACTTCCTCCAAGGAGACAATTAATCTTTAAATTAAGTCGGGAAAATGGTTTAAGTCATAAAGAAATAGCAGTACAACTTAAGATTTCCCCTTTAACTGTAAAAAAGCAAATTGTGATGGCCTTGAAGAGTATTCGTGCCAGTCTCTAACACTATAATATTTTTAACCCCTAAATTTATAGGAAAAATTTAAAAGCAAATAGCGCGCCTGCGCTACCTCCATAATTGACTAACTAAATAAATAGTTAAATAATTAAATAAATAGTTGTTTATTTAAATAATTAGTTGTACCTTTATAGTATTGAGTAAAAAAGACAACGTAAAAATGAAAGAACTGACCAAAGCAGAAGAACAGGTTATGCATATTCTTTGGCATTTAAAACAAGCCTTTGTTAAAGAAATGATTGCCGAAATGAATCCACCTAAGCCGGCATACAGCACAGTATCTACGATTGTTCGCATCTTAGTAAAAAAGGAATTTGTCGGCTATAAAGTGTATGGCAACACCCATCAATACTATCCGCTCATCTCCAAAGAGGAATACAAAAAATTTGAATCCGAGCGGCTTTTAGACGGTTATTTTGATAATTCGGTTGAAAGTCTGGTTTCCTTTTTTGTTCAAAAGGAGGAGCTCAAGATGAAAGATGCGGATAAAATCATTAAGCTATTAGAAGACATTAAAAACAAAAAATCATGAGCTGGTCTATATTTTTATTATTCAATTGCTATCTCATTTTCTGGATAGGGATCTATTATTTATTCTTCAGGAATAAAATTACATTCAAATTCAATCGAATCTTGCTCCTGTCCGGTATAGCAATATCTGCATTTCTTCCTTTCATTTACGTATTTGCCGGTCATACTTCAGCTGAAGAAGCGAATATTGCACTTGGCATACCTACTGCAACCGTGATGTCAAATTCTCCTTCAGCGGACGGCATGAACAAACTTTCAATATGGAGATTTATCCCGTTAATTTATTGGCTTGGTGTCAGTATTAGTGCGTTAATATTTACGAATAAAATAATAAAAGTTTATCGTGTCATCCAAAAGCATGAGAAAATTCAGCACAAAAGGTTTGTACATGTCATTATAACGAATTCTCAAAACGTTTTTTCCTTCATGCATTATATTTTCGGTCCTAAAGATATCGATAATAATATTTATAGGCATGAATTGGTACACATCAAAGAAAAACATGCATTAGACAACCTGTTAATAGAAATTCTGAAAATATTTTGTTGGTTTAATCCCGGCGTCTATTTCTATCAAAAGGTCATCAGAATGAATCATGAATATTTAGCAGATGCCTCTGCAACAAAACAATCAGATCTGACAGCGTATGCCAAGGAACTCATTAACCAATCTTTCAAAATCGGTAATTTATCGATCATACAACCTTTTTTTAATCGGTCACATCTACAAAAAAGATTAGTTATGTTACAAAAGAACAAACAAAATAAAGCAAAGAATTGGACTTATATCACCTTACTTCCGCTACTGGCAGGACTTATTTTTCTGACTTCTTCATTTTCTGTAAAAGAAAATTTAGATAACGCCTTAACACCTATACAAACAGAACCTCTTTTGTCTCTTTTTCAGGATTCCGACAACATAAATATAGAAGGCGTTATCAAAGATGACGCCGGGAAGCCAATTCCGGGAGTGACTATCATGGTAAATAACAGCAAGAATGGAGCTATTACAAATAATCAAGGACGCTTTACACTAAAGGCACAACCGGGCCAAATGCTCAAAATTACCCGTATAGGATATAATCCTTTGACAGTAACAATTCCTGCTAATAGTACAGAATTAAAATTCATACTCTACAAAAAAACTAAAACGTTACATAATATTGTGGTTACAGCATATACAAATGAACCTGTTTCCAATGAAAAATCTCCTATATCTGCAAATGGAAATCATCAAAAAGAGACCTCTGCATCCTCCAAAAAGAATACGGTATTTCAATTTGTAGAACAAATGCCTCATTTTCAAGGGGGACAGAAAAAGCTGTTTCAATATCTTGCCAAGCATATTATATATCCTAAAGATGCCAAAGAAGCGCAAATTCAGGGAATGGTAATGGTTCAATTTATTGTTTCCGAATCCGGTAATTTAAAAAACATTAAGGCCGTTAGTCAATTAGGTGGAGGTTTGGAACAAGAGGCTATTCGGGTGGTCAAGAGCATGCCTCAATGGATTCCCGGAAAACAAAATGGCAAAAATGTAGCCGTTTCCTTTAACCTTCCAATCCGATTTCAGTTAAAAGGACCGGAAATAGACACCATAACCCCACCTCCTCCGCCTGCCCCGCCGGCACCTAAGCCAAAAAAACAAGTCTTCGACCCTTCAAAGACTTATTCGTTTGTTGAGAAAATGCCGCAATTTAAAGGCGGAAAGGATTCTCTAATGTCCTATCTCTCTCGAAATGTCAAATACCCAAAGAATGCTAAAGAGAACAACATACAAGGAACTATTGTCGTGAAATTTATCGTCAATAAAGATGGTTCTATCTCTGATGTTGCTACAACAGGAGAGAAAAAAGGTGGTGGATTAGAACAAGAAGCTGTACGTGTTGTCAAAAAGATGCCCAAGTGGATTCCCGGAGAACAAGATGGGGAAAAAGTAAGAGTAGAATACAGTTTACCGATTAGATTTACGTTAGATTAAAGTATAATGTTGATTGGATGATTAGTTGATTGGATGATTAGTTTATTAGTTGATTAGTTCACTGCCTGCCCGCCGTAGCTTTAGCGTAGGCGGGGTTGA
>CAZLDH010000001.1:0-34821 GCA_964558275.1 uncultured Chitinophagaceae bacterium | reverse complement strand
GACTCAATCTTTAAACAATGCTGCCGAGATTTGATCCCCAAACATTCTACCTTTCCTGGTGAGAAATATAGATTCTGCAGTTATTTTCAATTCTCCAATCTCTTCAAAATAATGAGATTTTTCTAACAACTCGAGCTTATTCTTTTCCCCAAATTGTTCAGAGACGGCCTTTAAACTGCAACCTTCAATCGTTCTCAGCCGGGTCATGATATATTCATCCCATTGCATTGTTGGCGTTAGTTCCTCCTTTTCACAAGGCACTTCGCCGGATTTCATAATAGCCTTTATATAACGTGCATTATTAGAGATATTCCATTGTCGCTCATGCGAGCGATATGAATGCGCACCGGGTCCAATGCCCAAATAAGGAATGCCCTGCCAATAACTGCTGTTATGTCTGGCGCGCATACCGGGTTTGGCAAAGTTGGAAATTTCATATTGCTCATATCCGGCAGCTTCCAACCGATCCATTAAGATTTCATATTGACGTGCAGATTGGGCTTCATCCAAAGGCTTCATCTTTTTCTTCCTAATCAAATGATTCAAAACAGTAGTGGGTTCTACCGTCAAACCATAACAAGACACATGGGGAATGTTGGCAGAAACAACACGATCTATATTTCTCAACCATTGCTCATCCGTCATCCCCGGTACACCAAAAATTAAATCAATAGAAAAATCTTCAAAACCTGCATGATAAATATCATCCACACATTGTTTAGCTTGTTGTTCATCATGCGCACGATTCATCCATTTTAGATGTGCTTCAAAAAAAGATTGAATACCAACACTCAAACGATTAATACCTATATTTCTTAAGGATTTAAGTTTTTCAAAAGACAAATCATCCGGATTCCCTTCCAGTGTAATTTCGGCACCCTTGTTAAAGTCAAAAAGTGTCTCCGCTTTTCTAATTAATTTTTTAATTTCATCGGAAGACAAAATACTAGGTGTCCCGCCACCAAAATACAAAGTATCTATTTTTTCTCCTTCCGGTAAATAATCCTTTCTTAATTCCATTTCCTGACATAAAGCCTCCAACAGAGCAGATTTATCCTTAAGAATAGTAGAAAAATGAAAATTACAATAAATACAAGCCTGCTTACAAAAAGGAATATGAATATAAATACCGGCCATCGTCGTTCTATTTCAACCTGCCAGACGCTGTTAACCAACCTTTTGCTCCAAAAATATCATACAAAATATTGAGCGTTTTGGTATTCATTTTATCTGTTTGCTCTTTGTCCAATGCTTTAATGGAAAATAAATGCACCTCGTCCTTTCTTTTTAGCCAGCCTACAAGCCAACCCACAGTACCATCTTTCCCATCTCCGACCCCTTGTTGATAATAAAGTGTATCGTCATGGGCAACTTTCTTTAGCATCAATTCTTTCACTAATCGTTCTGTACGATCCTGATAGGCAAAACCTCCCAGATAAAGCCTTTGAACCAAACCTAACTGTTCATCAGGAGAAATTTTTAAGGTACGATCTGTCCAATAAGACGTTATATCGCTCCCCATCTTTTTATTTCCATAATAGGTAGAATCCAACCAGTATTTCATCTTTGCCTGACCGATTGTTCGACCAACCCATTTAAAATAGGCATTATTATTATGTCTAAATGCTTCTCCCATTGTTACACCGGAAGTTTTTGGTCCGGCTAAAGCATCCGGGATGACCATGTTTGTATCTCGAATTACACCGGTTTCCAATCCGGCCAATGCCAATACGATATGAAAAGTTTCAGCAGGAACCAATCTTTTCTGAATGGCACCAAATCCATAGACGCCAAAAGTAGCTTCATTAAGATTGTTCCACATGACACAGCCGTTTACATCATTCTCCTCAAAAAATGCGCCCCACTCTTTATGATGAGTCAGCCTGTCCTCTCTGCAGGAAAAAAGGGTCACTGAAAGCAATAAAAAACCACAGAAGGTCAGTATGTTTCTATTGATCTTATGTTTCATTTGTATTTTTTCTGCAAATATAAGAGATATCCGCTACGGAAAGCTATTCTCTAAAGATTTCTACAGTAGTCTTACAATTAGTGAAATAAAGGCATTGAAAAGAAGCTTAATAACACCATTATAATCAAAAGTGATTCAGGAATTACAAATTTTGCAAGCTATTATTTACACCTCCCAAATTGTTTAAGTAAGATAGAATGGTGTTATCTGAAATTCTGTTTGTGGCTACCTGTAGCTTCATAATCTTATTAAATATTTAATTACTATCAAATAGCCCTTTTAATCCTTTCTTAATATCTTCTTTTAAATTCTTTTTTTTATTTTCCTTAGATTGATTCTGTGTTTTCGTAGAATCATTTGTGATCTGTTGTGTCGTATCCTTTTGAGAACCAATCAGCTGATCTAATAATTTATTTACACCTTTAGAAACCTGCTGTTTGGCTTCCGATTCTAATTTTTCTTTGACTAAATTCTTAGCTTCCGAAAAATCTAATCTTACCTGAGGTTTGGTGATGGTTCCTCCTAAATGAATATTTACCGGCAATTTGTCTCCCAAATCAATGTCTCCACCGGTTGCTTTATTCGCCTTGGCGATTAAGCTTGTCAATGCATTATTTGCATCTCCCAGTTTCTTTCGTGGAATTTCCATCTGAATAGTATAATCTATATCTTTATTTAGCCCATTCTTACCGGCTACCTGCATATCAATATTATCAACAGAAAAATCAAAAGGTTTCACCACCAAATATCCACTATCCACTTTAAATTGCATAAACAGTTTGCTGATATTCAAATCTTTTAATTTCGGAATTCCAAGTTTAGTCGCAAGCTTCACCAGTGGGCCAAATCCTTTAATATTAAAATTAGGCACATTTACACTCCCCAAGCTATTTAAGGTTGTCAGTTTGGGATATAAATGTCCGTCCAAAGCAGTATTTAGACTAATATTTCCTGAGAAATTTCCTTCCACAAAAGAGGCTACAGGTGCTAAAGCTTGCACGGTATTAAATGTTTTAAATGCCTTCTGTATGGCTACTCCTTCAACATTAAAATCCATATTGGTGGTAGGCTTATCAGGATTTTGTGTATTGTAAGAACCACTTAACTGAGCACTTCCATCCAACATATTGGTACTTAGATTCTTAATGGTTAATATTCCATCTGCTATTCTTACCTCACCATGAAGATTAGTCAGTTCGTAATTATCATAAACAAAACGACCGATATCAGTATTTAAATTAAAGGCTAAATTTTTAGGAATAACCACAGCTTCCACTCCTTCAGAAGAATCACTTTCTACAGCATCCGGCTTGGAAGAAGCTGCTATATCGGCAGAATCAGCTCCCATCATTTCATTCAAATCAAGAAGATCGGATTGTATATCTAAATGACCGCGAAGTACATCTTTCCCAAACATATAACCAAACACATTATCTACCGCTCCATTGGCTGCAATATCACTCTTCCCAATCATCACTTTCAAATCATTGACAGCTACCTGCTGCGGTGAAAATTGTAAGTTTCCCTGAGGGACTTCCACATCCTGTTTTAAATCTTCAGATCGGTAAACTAGATCTTGCGCATTCACCTCTCCGTCTGCATCGAATGCTTGATAATTTTCATCCTCAATATCATTTAAACTGCCTTTTACTTTCACATCCAAATCCAATATGCCTGAAAGTGTGGTTCCTTCCTCTAAAGGATAAATTTTGGATACTTCAGAAAGATTGAGTGTGCCATTCACTGCTCCATCTACCGTAGGATTGCTCTGAATATTGGTAGCCACGAAATGCGCATTAAAAGGATTACTACCCAAAAGGAAATGTAATTTACTTACATCTATGCGTGTATGATCCAGGTTGCCATCTTTGTTTTCTACCTGAAGATTCAGGTTAACCTCAGACAATGGTTCCGGCACCGAGGGATATTGAAACATTCCATCCTCTATTGTTAGTGTCAAACCAAATGTCGGAATTCTATTTTTATTATAAATTCCTTTTACAAATCCATTAAAAGCCAATGTTCCTGAAGCGTCTAAATCATCAAAATCTTTCTGATAAATGGCAGGAATTAGAGAGAGGAAATTCTTAAAATTTGCCTTCTGTGCATCAAAAGAAAGATCCATTTTCATATCCTCCTCATTGGGCATTGCCAAATACCCATCTACTCCTAATAAAAGCCCATTCAACTTCAGATTACTCTTGGTTAATGTATATTTAGACTGGGGTAAATCTATATTTATATTAGCAATAATATCAGTCTTAATCTCATTCAAATAAGGGATTCCATCATAGGATATGGTGAGCTCATCTATATTTGATTTTGTATCAAGTTCAAAAACATCCATCGTAAAATCCCCCTTCCCGGTATGATCTAACCCTTCAGCATCTAATAAAAATCCTAAAGAGGAATCTGAATAGATAATATGTCCATCATTGATACTATATTTTTGCAATCCAATCCGCAAGGTAGAAGCGGAATTATCTTCAGAAACGGTAGCCGTATCTTCCTTGGCAATATCCCAATTTGCATGACCTGACGAATCGACTAGCAATTGAATAAAAGGTTCATCTAAGGATACATCTCTGATTTGGTAGGTTTGGCCAAACAGAGATGCTAAATCAATAACTACATGTAAATTCTGAACATAAGCCAAGGTATCTCCCTGATATTCGCCAATTCCAACAACTGACAAATCCTTAATGCCTAAACTGGCATTAGGAAAATTTCTGAAAAAACTAAGCGAAATATCATTATCAAAATCAATAACAGCATTCACTTGTTTGTTTGCTTCCTTCTTGACTGTAGAAACTATCTGGTCTTTAAATAAAAAAGGAGCTACTATCATCACCACGAGAATAATAGCTACAATAATTCCTATCACTTTTAATACTTTCTTCATATCATTTATTTTAATTTACCCATAAGGAAACAGACTAATGTATTCAAAAATTAAACCAACCTTCTTTTAAATTTAATAATTTTTAATAAAAAAAAGATAAAATCACTCAAAATAAGCCGGCAGAATAAAAAGGCTGCTAACCAATACCTATTCCATTATAATGGAAACCCATTTTACCCATTTCTGCTTTATTCAATAAATTACGCCCGTCAAAAACAAAGGCAGGTTTCATCATATCTCTGTAAATACGCTCCCAGTCATAGGTTTTAAACTCATCCCACTCAGTCAAAATCACTACCGCATGGGCATCTTTGCAAGCCTCATAGGCATTATCTACTACCTTCAGATGTTTTTTATTTTGATCAGGGTGACGCGTACTAAGATTGTTTACATCCCGGTACATTTGTTCCATCTTCACCTTTGGATCATAGACCGCAATATCGGCTTGCTCTTCTAATAACTCGTCTGCCACATAAATAGCAGCAGATTCTCTTGTATCATTTGTATCTTTCTTAAAAGCCCAACCCAAAAATGCAATCTTTTTTCCCGATACGGTATTAAACAGTGTTTTTACAATTTTAAAAGCAAAGCGATCTCGCTGATGCCTATTCATGACAATAACCTGTTCCCAATAATCGGCTACCTTCTCCAAGCCTAAAGAACGGGCTATATACACCAGATTAAGAATATCTTTTTGGAAGCAAGATCCGCCAAAACCCACTGAGGCCTTTAGAAACCCCGGACCTATTCGGCTATCGGCGCCAATTGCCCTGGCCACTTCATTTACATCTGCTCCGGTTTTCTCACAAAGTTCAGACATGGCATTAATAGAAGAAACCCGCTGTGCAAGAAAAGCATTTGCCGTTAGTTTAGATAGCTCTGATGACCATACATTTGTAGTCAGCAGCTTTTCCGGTTCAATCCAATTGGCATAAATATCAACAAGCGCCTGCGCCGCCTGCTTTCCTTCCGGAGTTTGGTCGCCTCCGATAAGTACACGATCGGGTTTTAAAAGATTATTTATGGCACTCGCTTCAGCCAAAAACTCGGGATTAGAAAGAATTTCAAAATTTACGCCATTTCCTGTATCATCAAGAATGTGCTTGATGGCTTCCGCTGTCCGCACCGGCAAAGTAGATTTCTCTACAATGATTTTATCATCTTTGGACACGCTCGCTATCTGACGTGCACAACTTTCTATATATTTTAAATCAGCTGCATAGCCTTTCCCAATACCATAGGTCTTGGTGGGCGTATTAACAGAAATAAAAATCATCTCCGCTTCATCAATCGCTTCATTAACTGCTGTTGAAAAGAACAAATTTCGTCCTCTGGCTTCTGCAACTACATCACTCAATCCGGGCTCATAAACAGGAATCTTGTGAACATCAGGATCATTCCAAGCTTTTATTCTTTCCTCATTTAAATCCACAACAGTTACTTTAATATGAGGACATTGTCGGGCAATGACAGCCATAGTAGGACCACCAACATATCCGGCGCCAATACAGCAAATTTTTGAAATAGCAGACATATATTAATGTTTAATGATTAATATTCAATGATTAATGATAAAGCAAAGCGATTAGCAACACTTCCAGAATGTCTGATTGCGCTTCATTTTTTTGTTTTAAACCTCAAAACCCATTCCCTATCTTATCCTATCAACAAAAAATGTAAAACGACTTAAACAGTGGGCACTTTCACCTCGCTACCTACATCTACAAAATTCAACAAATAAACTTTAATTACCTAATTTAAGTTTGTGTTCTTCTTTTCAATGAAAGAGAATCTTTATATTTTTGCTAAATGTCAATCTCAAATCCTCCTTATCAGCATAACGCTTTACTACTTTCTATTCAACATGCCTCCGTCAGACATCTCAACAAAACTTTGTTTCAGGATTTATCTTTCGAAGTAAATAAAGGCGAGCAGTGGGCTATTTTAGGAGATAGCGGTTCAGGTAAAACAGCCTTGCTTCACACGCTTTTCGGTAAATTTAATATTACCCATGGACAACTTAAGTATCCTATTGTAAATACATTGAAAGATAAATATAAGATTAAAGATCCACTCTTTAATCACCGACAATTAACTGCCTTTGTAAATCAACAAGCTCAATTCAAAAATAAAGAGAATCAAAAGAATTTCTTCTATCAACAGCGCTACCACGCTTATTTTTCTGAAGAAGCATCTACCGTCGAAACCCTGCTTACAGAGACAGAACAAACCAGCCTGCTTCCTAAAAAAATTACTATGGAATGGGTTATTTCAAATTTGAAACTATCTTCCTTACTCAAAAAGACGCTTATACAGTTATCTAACGGGGAAACAAGAAGGCTTCAAATTGCGGTGGCATTATTAAAACAACCAATATTCTTATTTTTAGACAATCCTTTAATTGGATTAGATAAAGAAACTCGTCCCATTCTAAAAAACATTTTAGAAAAAATAACTGCTCATGGTATCCATCTTATCATGGTAACAACACAAAGAGAAATTCCTGACTGCATGACACATATTGCTTATTTAGATAAACAAAGCATTAAATTCTCCGGATCACGAGATCAATTTGAGCCGCCTAAAAACAATGAATCCAAAGCAGAGTGGACGCCTGACAAACAATTATTAAAACAAATTGACACTTTACAGCAGTCTCCTCAAATTAATTTCACCACCGCTTTAGAATTAGAAAATATACAAGTTAAAAGTCACGGCAACATTATTTTAGAGGATATTAATTGGGTTGTTCAAAAAGGAGAAAAATGGTCACTAACAGGACCTAATGGCGCTGGAAAATCAACTCTATTAAGTCTTATCACAGGAGATCATCCTCAGACCTACGCCAATAAAATTCATTTATTTGATAAAAAAAGAGGAAGTGGAGAAAGTATTTGGGATATCAAACACAAAATGGGATACGTGTCTCCCGAAATGCATCAATATTTCAGAGGGAACAACAGTGTTTTACTGGCAATATTATCCGGATTGGATGATACGATGGGATTTAGAAACAAAAAATCCAATGAGAAAGAGATGAACTTAGCCCAAAACTGGTTGCAATTATTAGACCTCGAGCCATTGAAAGATATTCCTTTCAAGGATTTGGCTACCGGCAACCAGCGATTGGTTTTACTCATAAGGGCATTAATTAAAAATCCGCCACTCCTTATTTTGGATGAGCCCTGCCAGGGACTCGACCAAAAACAAAGAAATCATTTTAAACATCTCATCAACACGCTCTGGTCAGGAAAAGAGAAAACACTTCTCTACGTTAGCCATTATAAAGAAGATATTCCTTCCTGTGTAAAACATGTTTTAGAGCTGGAGTCGGGAAGAGCTATCAACCAACAATAAGCCAATCTTTATTTATTCATTTAAAAGATAATTTAAAAAAAATAAAACAATCGCTTGTTTTAAACAAACGTTTAATTAATTTTGCAAAAAAATTAGACTTTTTCATGGAATTAACTGAAAAACAAAGTGCTATTCTGGACGCTGCCGAAGCGCTATTCGCCAATAAAGGATTTGAAGGAGCCAGTGTCAGGGATATTGCCAAGAAAGCTAATGTGAATGTAGCCATGATTTCTTACTACTTTGGTTCTAAAGAAAAACTACTACAACAATTACTGCTGAATAGGACAGAGAATTCGAGAAAGCTATTGACGCAACTCAAGCAAGATACCCATAAGGATTCATGGGAAAAAATTGACAGAATAATTGACTTTTTTGTTGATCATCTATTGGAAAGCCGGCAATTCCATAATATTACAAGTCGTCAAATATCTTTAGTTCAGGATGAAGATACAATCGAATTACTGATAAATATCAAAAAGACAAACCAGTCCATCATCGAAGATATAATCAAAGAAGGACAAGAAAAGAAAATATTCAGAGAGGTGAATATTCCGCTCACTATTGGTTCCGTATTCGGAACTATATCGCAGGTTAGTATGTCTCAAGAATACTATAAAAAAGTACTTAAGGAAAAGAATGAGGAAGCTTATTTCAGAAAACTTCGTCCCAAATTAAAGAGACATCTAAAAACACTTATGCGAAATCATTTAGCACTTAAAGGATAAAAGAATATGATAAAAATGAAGAAAATATCCCTAGTCATTGTTTTAATGTGCTACAGCATCATGGGCTTCGGGCAAGACAGCCTATATTTAAGCCTTTCAGATGCCGTTCAAATGGGGATCGATAGCAGCAAGAAACTTATGCTGGCACAAACCAAGATTCAACAAGCCATTAATAAGTATGAACAAGCCAAAGACAAACAACTTCCTAATGCAGAAGTTAGTCTGATGGGAAACGAAGCATTTATTCCAACAAATATACTGCAAATCAAAGGTTTGATGAAAGAACCAATGGAATTACCGGGAAACTCTACCATGTATTTAGGTACCCTCAGCATCAATCAGCTCATTTTTGCAGGTCACAAATTACAATATGCTAAAGCATCGGCAAAGCTATTAGAAAAAACTGCTAAACTTAAAAAAGAACATAATCGCGAAGGCGTCATTTTAGCAGTTATTCAGGCTTATATAAATATTTATAAAATAGATCAGAATATTAAGGTTATTCATCGAAATATTCATGACGTGAATAAACGTCTGGAAGAAACCAAAAAGTTTAAAGATGCAGGATTAGCTACTTTGAATGATGTGCTCCGTTTTAAACTTCAAAAATCTCAGGCCAGACTGACTTTAGTAGATTTAGTCAATAATCGTCAAGTGGCTAACTATGCTTTAGTTACTATGCTTGGACTTCCAGAAAAGACGAGTTTAAAAATAGATAATCTGCAGAAAGTTGCATTACAAGAAAATACGCCCAAAGCCTATCCGTTATCCTATTTTGTAAACCAGGCTTTACACAATCGGGAGGATTTAAAAACTTTTGCTGTGAAGAAGAAAATAAACCACAACAACATAAAAAGCATCAAAGCAAGTAAATTACCAACATTGGGCGCAGGAATAAATACTTATTATTTAAACCCCAATACCCGATTTTTCCCGCCGAAACACAGTTTTCTTGTACCTATTACGGTTGGGCTAAAAGTAAGCTGGGATATATCTTCTCTTTATACCACAAAACACAAAGTAGAAGAAGCGCAAATCAAGAAGCAACAAATATCCATCGCTAAAGAATCAAGTTCAGACAAGATAAAAATGGCTGTGAACAAAAGTTACCACGAATATTTGAAAGCGGTACAACGCATTGAAGAGCTCCATACTACCATTGCGCAGGCCAAAGAAAATGACCGTATTATGGAATTAAAGTATAAAAACCAGTTGGCAACAACTACTGATCGTATTGATGCACAAACCATGCTTTATAAATCGTTAGTAGATATGGCGCTAGCTAAAGCAGATGCAATGAAGGCATGGTACGAACTCCAAGCCACATCCGGAACTTTGGATAACAAATTTTAAACTTACAACACCAATAAAGAACAAAAAATGGAAAAAAAGATTAAAAAAAGAAAACCAATGTACAAAAGAGTACTTCCTTTAGTTCTACTTGCCATACTCATAGGAGGAATCATCTTTGGCATAAAGGAGTATATCTATTATACCAAGTATGAATCTACAGATGATGCACAGATAGATGCAGATATAAGTCCGGTAGTTTCTCGTGCTAAAGGTTATGTACAATCCATTCGTTTCAAAGACAACCAATTTGTACACCAAGGAGATACTTTAGTTGTACTTGATGATCGGGATTACCAACTCAATTTGGAAAAAGCAAAAGCAGCCTTAATAGCGGCAAAGTCAGGCGTCAATGTAAGCACCTCTAATGTAAGCAGCACGATTGCCAACGTTCCACCGGCAGAAGCAGGAGTAAATGCAGCCAAAGCGCATTTATGGGAAGTTAAAAAAACATATAACCGTTACCAAAATCTTTTAAAGGGACATGCTATAACACAGGCACAATTTGATGCCATTAAAGCAGAAAAAGAAGCGGCAAAAGCACAGCTTACTACAGCCCAAAAACGTGTTGCTGCTATTCACAAACAAGTGAGCTCCAGCAAAGAACAGGTAGATGCAGCTCATGCTAAGATTGCCATACAACAAGCTGCAGTTGATCTGGCCAAACAACAATTATCATATACTGTTATTACGGCTCCTGTTTCCGGAATTGCTTCCAAAAGAAATATTCAAATAGGTCAATTGGTTCGTCCGGGTCAGCAAATGTTTGCGATAGTCAATACGAACCATATTTATGTAACTGCTAATTATAAAGAGACGCAATTAAACGATATGCATCCCGGGCAGCCTGTCACTATAGAAGTAGATGCTTTTCCAGATAAAGAATTCAATGCTCATGTAAGTTCATTTTCAGGAGCAACAGGGGCTAAATTTTCTCTTATTCCTCCCAATAATGCAAAAGGAAACTATGTTAAGGTCATTCAGCGTGTACCGGTACGAATTGACTTCGACTCATTATCCGAGGCATGGGAAAAGAAACTCATTCCCGGAATGAGTGTCAAATCCATTGTGAAAATTGCAGAAGATTAAGAAAAATCTTTATCACAAAAGTTTATTAAAGATTAACTATGCCTGAAACCGGAGCCAGAAAATGGATAGTGACTTTTACATTGGTCTTTTCCGCCTTAATGGAATTGATTGATGTAACGGTAGTCAATGTGGCGATGCCTCACATGATGGGGAATCTCGGTGTTAGTTTTAATAATATTGGATGGATAGTCACTTCTTATACCGTTGCCATCATTATGGTTCTTCCTATATCGGGTTGGCTGGCCAAAAGATTTGGGAGAAAGAATTATTTCATCGCATCCATTGTGCTGTTTACAATTGCTTCCTTCCTTGTTGGTCATGCACAGTCCTTTGAAGAAATTATTCTCTTTCGTTTTCTACAAGGGTTAGCCGGAGGAGGTATGTCTCCCACGGCACAGGCTATTCTCATAGAATCCTGGCCTGCTGAAGAGCTGGGAATGGCAATGGCTATGTTTGGGATGGGCGTTGTTATAGGACCTTTGGTAGGGCCTGTTTTGGGAGGATATATCACCGACCATTTTTCCTGGAGATGGTGTTTCTATATCAACATCCCCATGTCCATTATTGCATTATTCTTAATTACGACTTTTATACGTCCGACGCCTAAGGAAGAAAAGCGAAAGCCGGTGGACTGGCTTGGGTTATTCTTACTTGCAGTTACGGTTATTAGTCTGCAAGTTGTTTTGGAACGAGGAGAAACAGAAGACTGGTTCAACACGACCTACATCATCGTATTATCTTTCATTGCAATTATCGGCTTAATATCCTTTATATGGCGAGAATTAAGCACCGAACACCCGGTGGTTAATCTACGCATATTCAGGCACCGTAGTTTTTCATTGGGAATGTCAACAACACTTCTTTTTGGTTTGGGGATGTTTGGTATCGTCTTCGTTTACCCACTGATGTTTCAAAATTTGTTAGGTTTCAGTGCGGAACAAACCGGTATTGTCACAATTCCCAGTGCGCTCGTTACGATTGCTATGATGCCCATTATAGGTGCACTCATGAAGAAGAAAATTAAGCCTCAGTTTTTAGCTTGTGTGGGAATATGTTTCTTTATTCTCTTCTGTATGATTATGCAAAATACTACTTTGGCTTTCGGAATGGATTCCTTCATTCTTCCAATGCTGGTAAGAGGGTTTTCTCTAAGTATGCTGTTTGTTCCTATTACCACATTGGCGGTAAAAGACTTGAGAGGGGATGAAATAGGGCAGGGGACCGGAGTAAATACAATGATGAGACAATTGGGTGGTTCTTTTGGAATTGCACTCATTACTACTTTTGTGGATCATCGTACGGCTCACCATAGAAATATTCTGGCAGAAAACCTCAACAATTATAACCCCGCTTTCCTACAGCAATTGCAAGGCATGGTGTCTAAGTTTATGGGATTGGGACATTCTCATCATGAAGCCTATCTAATGGGAATGCAGGCCATTAAGGGAATCGTATTAAAACAAAGTATGCTTATGTCATATACTGATGTATTTTGGATAATAGGTATTTTCTTTGTCATCCTGATTCCACTTCTCCTTGCCCAAAAAATGACCCCGACAAACTAATCCTTTATCTAATATTTTTTCTATATTAGTAAAAACGAACAGATAATGAAAACATTTATTGTTTTTACGGATTTTTCTCAAAATGCGAAGCATGCTACGGAATACGCTGCTCAATTGGCTTTAAAAAGGCAGGCACATCTCAGACTAGTTCATGTTTATGAACCGCCTGTTCCTGTATCAGAAGCTGAAATAGCCACCATGTATTATCAAAATATGGAGTCGCGTATTTTAAAAGAATTAGAAGAGGAGCAAAAAAAGCTTGTCTCTAAGTACCCGTCACTTTCTGTGTCTTATGATATTTATGATCAACCGCTTATCGAGCAAATAAAACAGTTGTATCGTCCGGATGAGGTAAAATTAATCCTTATTGGCTTGACCGGTTCAGGAATGAATAATTTCCTATTTGGCAGCAATACATTAAATATTGTCTTAAATTCAGGATGCCCCATACTCACCATTCCTCCATATACATCCTTCCGCCCTATAAAAAAATTTCTTTTTGCATTTCACACCAATAATGCTGTTCCTTCCAGCCTGCCAATAAAAAAATTAAAAAAAATTTTAACTGTATTTAATGCACAGCTGTATATTTTACAGGTTGATGTTCCATCAAAAAAAGATATGGAACGCAATAAAAGTGCTTATGAACAGATTTTTAGAGACGTTCCTCACAGTTTCCATGTCGCACATCAAAAGAATATACCTGCAGGCATCGTCGATTTCGTAAAAACAAATCAGGTAGATTTGCTGTCGATTATTCCAAGAAGAAGGGATTTCTGGGAAACTTTATTAGGGAAAAATCATACAAAATCACTGCTCTTTCACAGTGATATTCCCATTTTAAGCATTCCTGAAAAGGAATGAAATAGTTTAAAAATTATTTATATAAATTACTTACCTTTTCTGCTTCTTTTTCTATTTCTTTGGCAAGCGATTGTGGTTGTAGTACCCTGACACCGGTGCCATAGCCCAGAATAAGTCTAATTAATTCGGGATTGATGACCAAAAATAAGGATATTCTTAGCTCCTGTTGGTTCTCCTGAGTGATTTTTTGAGACTGATGCAATGGTTGCGCTTTAATATACCGTCCCATGTGTGGTGTAAAGGATAACAAAATTTTCTGGGCTTCTTTATCCGGAACTGTAATACCAATAGCATTCTTAAAATAGGCTGCATCATCAAAATGTTTCTCATCAAAATAGTCAAAAGTTGGCCAAATTTCTAAAATACGATCTAACCCAAATGTTCTAAGCCCAGGACGTTCACCACCCAGACTCTTAGCTAAAACGTAAAATCGCTGATTAAATTCCCGAAGATGATAAGGTTCTATTCGATATTCTTTTGGTTCATCTCGCTTAAAAGACTGATAGCGCAGCCTCAATATTTCTCTTTTTTTAATTGCTTCTGCAATATCCGGCAGCCACTCCAACCCTTTAAACCTAGTAGGAACTTCCAAATGCAATACCCCTTCTGCCTCCATCTTTTTCCGATTAAGACTCACAGTATCGGCTATTTTCAGAAGCGCATCCTCAAATTGTTGCATGACCGGAAGTTTATTAAACCGCCTTAACATGCCTATTGCAATCTCTAACCCTTGCAATTCATAAGCAGAAATTGGAAACTTTGAAATAGAATAGCCTTCTTCAGTGTAATAATAGCCTTTTTGGACTTTATCATAAGCGATAGGGGCAAAATAATCTAAATCAGCATCTTCCCGCATACTTTTTATGTCAGAAAGTATTGTTCTCCGGGAAATACTTTTCCCTAATTTGTCAGCTACATAATCTATTAACTCATCCACTGAAGGGGGAGCAAGCATCGTATTTTGCAACCGCTGATCTATCAAGCGGTAACGATAAAGAGCAACCTTATTTAATGGCATAAATTATTCTAATGGAGGAAAATAGGATCAAACAATAAAGACTTATCGCCGGCTTCGAGAACAGCTCGTTTATCTTCTAATCGAGTGATAAATCTGGAATAACGAGAGCGTGAGAATCCTTTATAGAATTTCCTTATATAATTTAGCAATTCTTCACGATCAATCCTGGGGGTAATATGCAAATCTCCTCTGTAATAGGTTTCAAAATGATTATCCATATAATCCTTCGTCAGCTGGATAAATTTTCTATAATTCATAATGCTTCACATTGACTAAAATTATTTAACAATTTTCAATTTAAAAAGTTGAGTAAATATTTCCAATTTATTACTTTTTTGTTATTACGCCCTACCAATCAGTGATAAAATAATTTCAATAAAGATCCCTAAATCAGGAGTGCATGCAAATAGACTGCATGCTCTCCCTCTATCTTTGATAAACATTAAAATTATAATAAAATGCAAAAATCAAAGAAAACAAGAACGAATCTTGATCATATTGGCATACAAAATATTTTGATTGATCATACAGAATGGGTCACTTTATGGGGGTTTATTTTAAAAGACGGAAAAAAGATAAATAAGGATTTTCTTATTTCTTTTAATCAGCTGAATGAATTATTACATTTATCAGGGGAGGAAGGATCTGACATTCAGATGCTTATCGTAGAAAAAATAGAATCGGGTCTTGAGCAGCCTTCTATCATTAATCTTAGCGAGGCTTTTGGACAGCCTGTCTTTTTCAATCATTGTATTTTAAAAGTGAAACCTACCTGGCTTCAAAATGAAGCCAATCAAAGAATACGTACCAATTGTTTATTTATAGAGGCTGTTTATCCACCGGAAAGCCATAAACCGCAAGCCTTCACCAAACATGCACAACTCCGACAATCTCTGATTGACTGTGAGAGCCAACTGGCAGAGGATTATGCCCTGTATCTCGGCTACCTGGAATTAGACTTTAAAGAAGATGCAGCCTTAAAACATGCTCATCTAGAAGATGATTTAAAGTTCAAAATGGCTTATTATGCATGGAAAATGAAAAAGGATGCAGCCTAAAAAAAACAACTGCATCCTCATAAAGTTTTTCTCTTATTAAGATGGATAAGGTATTCCTCTTTTTACAAAATAGGAATCTCTTCTACATCATATTTACCGGCATCCAACTTCTTTTTAGCCTCAGAAAAGGCATCCAGCGTCTGGGTAATGTCCTCATCAGTATGAACAGCGGTAGGTATTAATCTGTAGATTATTTCTCCTTTAGGAATGACAGGATAAACTACGATAGAACAGAAAATATTGTAATTCTCTCTCAAATCGGCATTCATTGCAGTTGCTTCGGCTAAAGAACCTTTTAGATAGACCGGAGTAACGGGTGTATTGGTATGTCCTATATCAAAGCCATACTCTTTTAATCCTGCTTGAAGTTTCCCCACTACCTCCCAAAGACGTTCTTTGTGTTTTGGTTGTGAGCGTAATAATTCTAATCTCTTTAGATTACCAATCGTAACAGGCATCGGCAGAGATTTTGCAAATATTTGAGAGCGAATATTATATTTTAAATAAGTGATAATCTCTTTGTCTGCACTCATAAAAGCGCCAATGGAAGCCATTGACTTAGCAAAGGTAGAAAAATACAGGTCAATATCATCCTGTACCCCTTGTTCCTCTCCTGTGCCAGCTCCTGTAGCTCCGAGCGTGCCAAAACCATGCGCATCATCCACCATCAGTCGGAAACTATATTTTTCTTTCAAATCCACAATTTCCTTTAGTTTTCCCTGATCTCCGGCCATGCCAAATACTCCTTCCGTAATAACCAAAATACCGCCGCCTTGTTCATCTGCAAGTTTCGTCGCTCTCTCCAACTGTTTATCTAAGTCTTCAATATCGTTATGTTTATAAACGTAGCGTTTACCGGGATGGAGACGAACACCATCAATAATGCAAGCATGACTTTCGCTGTCATAGACAATCACATCCCTACGTCCGACTACCGCATCAATTGCGCTCATAATACCCTGATAACCATAATTAAACAATATGGTATCTTCCTTTCCTTCAAATTCGGACAATTCTTTTTCCAATTGTTCGTGTGCTGCTGTATTTCCACTCATCATTCGGGCACCCATCGGGTAGGCAAGACCATATTTTTCAGATGCTTTGTTATCTGCTTTTCTTACCTCCGGTTCATTTGCCAATCCCAGATAATTATTAAGACTCCACACAATTTTTTCTTTCCCTCTAAACATCATCCGGTTTCCCAATTCTCCTTCCAGCTTAGGAAATGTGAAGTAACCATGTGCACGATCAGAATGTTGCCCAAGATTACCCATATTGTTTCGTAATCTATCGAATATATCCATAACCCTCTCTAATTTAAGTTAATGATTCTTTAACAGTTCGCAAAAATACGTAAAAAAGCCTTGGGAAGTAAATATTTTTGGAATCTATATAAGTCATTGAAATATCGTATAATAAAAAAATAATCTCTTAAAACCGGATTTCAAATCTCCTATTTCTTCACAAGGATATCACTTCAAAACAGCGCTCTAATTATTTATTATATATATCTTTCTCCTTTATTCCTTTTTA
This sequence comes from uncultured Chitinophagaceae bacterium, assembly GCA_964558275.1. GTDB lineage: Bacteria > Bacteroidota > Bacteroidia > Chitinophagales > Chitinophagaceae > FW021-bin31. The sequence continues at coordinate 17,391 of CAZLDH010000001.1, read as the reverse complement.
TATCAGCTACAAAATCTTTAATTTGTTGTTCTTTTTCTTTTTCACAAATCAATAAAACATCCTTGGTATCCACAATAATAAGGTCGTGCACGCCTTGTAGTAAAAGTAACTTTTTGTCCGGTGCTTTCACCATGCAATTGGTGGCATCAATAATTCGGACATTATCTCCATTGACTGTATTTCCCAGATAATCCTTTTCCATATTATCATAAGCAGAGCCCCAGCTACCTAGGTCACTCCAACCAAAATTCGCTGGTCGTACATACACATTCTCTGCTTTTTCCATGATGGCAAAATCAATAGAAATATTGGTGCATTGCGAATAAACGAAATTCATAACATCTGCTTCCTCTTCCGTATTCAACTTATCATATACCTGATCAAAAAGCTCGGTTAAATCCGGTTGATAAAGCTTAAAGGCATTCAAAATAGCCGCACTACGCCAAAGGAATATCCCCGAATTCCAAAGAAAGTCTCCACTTTTAAGAAAAGTTGTAGCCAGTTCTTTATCCGGTTTTTCTGTAAATGTCTTTACCTCATGAAAATGATTGTTTGCCAAATCTGTATTAAACTGAATATAACCATATCCGGTATCCGGTCTGTTGGGAGTAACGCCTAAAGTAAGTAGCACATTTTCTCTACCGACGAAGTCTAAGCCCTCCTTACAAACCTGAGAAAAATTATCCTGATCCAAAATCAGATGATCGGATGGGCTGCAAATTATTCTTGCTTCAGAATCTTTTTTATGAATTTTATAGGAAATATAGGCCACACAAGGTGCCGTGTTTTTTCGCGAGGGTTCCGCTACAATATTCAACATGGGTAAATCCGGCAAATGATCTCTCACCTTGTCAATATACTTTTTATGGGTAACTACATAGATATTTTCATTTGGAATAAACTTTAAAAATCGTTCATAAGTCCATTGAATTAGTGACTTACCCGTGTCCAGGATATCTAAAAATTGTTTAGGATAATTCACTCGGCTTTCAGGCCAAAAGCGACTTCCGATTCCTCCGGCCATGATGACGGCATAATTATGTTCATCCATATATTAAAATACCTTTTTCTGTAATACTTTCCTCTCTATTCTGCTTAATTTTCAATAACTCCTGAAGGAAACTATTATTTTCATTTGCGTTTTAAAAAAATAAAAATTCAGTGTAAAGATAAGGAATCTGTTAAAATCACAACTTCTATGTTCTTATTGCTTAAAGTTTCGTAATTTCGTGAGCAGCTCATTAAATGAGTTTTATATAAATATGTTTGTTTTATTATTAAAGTGCCCCCTTTCGTGATGGAAGTTACAAGTGCTCAGTTACACCAGTCTCTACAAAATTATTTTGGCTTTGATAAATTCAAAGCTCCGCAGGAAGAAATTATAAAAAGTATTATAGCAAAGAAAGATACTTTTGTTATCATGCCTACAGGAGGTGGCAAATCGCTATGCTATCAGCTGCCTGCACTTATGAATGATGGCTGTGCCCTTGTGGTATCTCCTTTAATTGCGCTCATGAAAAACCAGGTAGATTTGTTGAGATCTTATTGTGGCAGAGATAGTGTGGCGCATTTCTTGAACTCTACACTAAGTAAAACACAGGTAAGAACTGTACGGGAAGATTTAGAATCGGGGGAAACCAAATTATTATATATAGCGCCCGAAACCTTAACCAAACAAGAGAATTTGGATTATTTTAAAGCCCTTCCAATATCTTTTCTTGCTGTGGACGAAGCGCATTGTATTTCAGAATGGGGGCATGATTTTCGCCCCGAATACAGGCGTCTGAGAGAAATGATAAATATCATCAATAAAGAAATCCCCATTATTGCCCTAACAGCAACTGCCACCCCAAAGGTGCAAAGTGATATTGTAAAAAACCTGGAGCTCAGAAATCCAAATATATTTGTTTCTTCCTTCAATCGTGCGAATCTTTATTATGAAATGCGTCCTAAACAAAGTAAAGACCAGGCGATTCGCGAGATTGTGAAAATCTTACAACAAAAGCCACAAAGCGGTATTATCTATACTTTAAATAGAAAAACGACAGAAGAAATAGCAGGAATGCTGGATGCAAATGGGATTAGTGCAGCAGCTTACCATGCCGGTTTAGATGCTAAAACACGTTCAAAGAGGCAAGATCAGTTCCTGAATGAAGATATTGACGTTATTGTAGCAACAATTGCTTTCGGAATGGGGATAGACAAACCCGATGTTCGCTTTGTTTTCCACTTTAATATTCCTAAAAGTTTAGAGAATTATTATCAGGAAACAGGACGTGCTGGCAGAGACGGAAGACAGGCACATTGTCTTTGTTTCTATTCTCATAAAGACATTCAAAAACTGGAGCATCTGATGCGTGATAAAACACTCAGTGAAAGAGAAATGGGTGCCCAGCTTATAGACGAAACTGTCGCATATGCTGAAAGTGCTGTCTGCAGAAGAAGGATGCTTCTTCATTATTTTGGAGAAGATTATCCTGATGAGAATTGTGGAAATTGTGATAATTGCCGACATCCTAAGGAACAAATAGAGGTCAGACGACGCGCAATGAAAGTAATTCAAACAATAGAAGAAGTCGATGGAAGATTTCCTATTAATTATATTGTAGATATTCTTTCGGGTAATAAGACGCCGCAAATTTCTACCTTTCGACATGATAATTTAAAAAGCTTCGGTATTGGGAAAGAAGAAAATCCTCATTTTTGGAACTCCATTATTCGCCAAATGATGCTCGAAAAACTCATTGAGAAAGACATTGAGGAATACGGTCTCTTGAAGGTTACAAAAAAAGGGAAAAAGTTTCTAAAAGAACCCTATCCTTTCAAAATGGTGCTCAACCATCAATTCAATGACAATGCTGAGGTGGAAGATATTACCGGTGGTACCGCTGCAGCAGACCCCACATTATTTAATCTGCTTAAAAAACTTCGTAAGGATGTAGCAAAAAAGAAAGCACTTCCTCCGTATATTATTTTTCAGGAAAGCTCCCTTGAGGATATGGCGACAAACTATCCTACTACCATGGAAGAGTTAGAAAAAATACAAGGCGTCAGCAAAGGGAAAGCCATGAAGTTTGGTAGGAAATTTATCAAATTGATAGCGCAATATGTTGAAGAAAATGAGGTCGATAAACCCAATGACTTTATCATTAAAAGTGTAGTCAACAAAAGTGGTCAGAAAGTATTTATTATCAGAAATATAGACAAACGCATCCCTTTAGAAACCATTGCAGATAATAAAGGAATAGAAGTTTCTGAACTCTTGGATCAAATGGAAACTATCGTTTCTAGCGGAACAAAATTAAATTTGGACTATTGCATAAACGAAGAACTAGACGAGTATGCACAGGAAGATATCATAGATTATTTTAAAGAAAGTGACTCTCCAAGCATTGAATTGGCAGAAAAAGAATTTGAAGATGACGAATATACGCCGGAACAGTTACAGCTGATGCGAATAAAATTCATTAGTCAGTATGGCAATTAAAGAAAAATTAAAAACGCTGATCATCGATTGATACCAATGCATTAGCTCTCGAATTCATAGAAAAAAGTCAGCCTATATACCAAGTCATCATCTGTATTGTCTAAATCTCTTGTACTCTTAAAAGTATTCCACCATATATTGGGCATAATATGCACATTTTCTGTGGGGCAAAAATCCAATCCGGTAGTAACAAAGATATTTTTATTTGCAGGGTCATAACTGTCTATCAGCCCGGTGATGGGAATATTTCTCTGCTGCATTTTAACCACAGGATTATAATAATCAAATCGGGCAAAATAGCCTAATTTTCCGGGCAGTATTTCTCCGGTTACAAAAGCGGAAATAGCAAAATTACGTGTATCAATGGTATCCCTATTCGTTCCATTTCCCAGGAAACTACTATTTTTCAGATTCTGGGTATAAGCTTCCACACCCACCGTAACCAAATCACTTTTATATGCCATTAAACCTTTCCACATTTGCATCGACTGATGATACCCTTTTTCCCAATGCAGCCTTTCATAATCTCCATAGAGATTAATCCAAAGATGCTTGTCAAAAAGTTTAGCATACAGACTTCCATAAAATTTCTTCAACCGATCGCCCCAATCATACCGACTTCGTCCATTCCCAATCATTAGAGCATACCCAAACTTTTCTTTCGCATCAAAAACACCATTCAGGCCAATCCCCAAATCACTAGAAGGACTACCATGAAAATCAGCCAAAGTTCTTTCTACTGCTCTATACCCCCAAGCTTTCCCGGTAAGTGCAAAAGTAGGTGTCTTCATTTGTCCTACTACCAAGTTACTTCCCTGCCAAATATTTGCCCATTCCAAATTGGCATATTTCATTTCAATCTCCGTTTTCCCTCCAATTACTTCTGCTTCAAATAAAATATTGGCAGTAAAGCGCGGACTGAAATGATATTTGTAACCTAAATAAATTCTCCTAATTCCCACTCCATTACCATTCGCGGGAATGCCTGAATACTGATAATCCCCGCGAGCAAGAGAATCGGCATTTCCTTTATAATACAAATCTCCAAAGACTTCTCCATAGAGCTGCCCATTCTCCAAAAAACTGCCGGTATCCTGTGCATGAAGTGCATAACTGCCCAACAACATAACCGACGAAATAATACTACTTATAAAATACCGAACCATAGGGTGACAAATATAAAGCGCTTTTTGATTTATTCACCATGATCTATCTATATATTAAAATAATAGAAGAATATTAACGGGAAAATGAGGAATAAGTCATTATGGCAGTTCTTTCTTCAATGGCATAGACTTTGAATTTTATGAGAAAAAGAAATTAAATATGGCTCAAAAAGGTAAAATAAATGTTGAAACAGGAAACATATTTCCTATTATTAAAAAGTTTCTATATTCTGATCATGAGATTTTTCTCAGAGAGTTAATTAGTAATGCAGTTGACGCCACCCAGAAAGTAAAGACATTGTCCGGTGTTGGAGAATTCAAAGGGGATTTGGGCGATTTGCGTATTGAGGTAAAACTGGATGAAGAAAAAAAGACGATTACTATTTCCGATCATGGTATTGGGATGACGAAGGAAGAGGTAGAAAAATATATCAATGAAGTCGCTTTTTCCGGAGCTGAATCCTTCCTTGATAAATACAAGGATAAGGATGCTGCTACTATTATCGGTCATTTTGGGTTAGGCTTCTACTCTTCTTTTATGGTCAGCGAAAAAGTAGAAATTATTTCCAAATCCTGGCAGGAAGATACAAAAGCTGTACACTGGGAATGTAATGGAGATCCTGAATTTGAGATGGATGACACTACAAAAGAAAGTCGTGGTACCGATATTGTCCTTCATGTCAACGAAGACAGTAAAGAATTCTTAAATAAAGAAAGAATCAGCACTATCTTAAATAAATTCTGTCGTTTCCTTCCAATTCCCATCTATTTCGTCCACAAAGAATCCAAAGAAGATGACAAGCCAATCAATAATACTGCGCCTTTATGGACTAAAAAGCCCACTGATTTAACCAAACAAGATTATCAGGATTTTTACAGAGAATTATATCCTTTCAGTGAAACGCCGCTTTTCTGGATTCATCTCAATGTGGATTATCCTTTCCACTTGACCGGTATTCTGTATTTCCCGAAGATTAAGAATAATTACGAGGTACAAAAAGACCGTATCCAATTATACTCCAATCAGGTATTTGTTACTGATGAGGTCAAAGATATTGTTCCCGAATTCCTTATGTTATTGCACGGAGTTATAGACTCTCCTGACATTCCCCTCAATGTAAGCCGAAGCTATCTGCAGGGAGATCCGAACGTTAGGAAGATAAACAGCTATATCACCAGGAAAGTAGCCGACAAACTCTCTCAGATTTTCAAAAAAGATCGTGAAGAATTCGAAAGCAAATGGGAGTCCATCGGTCTATTTGTAAAATATGGTATGCTTACCGATGAGAAATTTTTCGAAAAAGCAGGTAAAATCCACTTGATGAAGGATGCCTCTAGCGATAAATTTTATACTCTGGAAGAATATAAAGAAGCTACGCAGGCATTACAAACAGATAAAGACGAAAAAAATGTTATTCTTTATACCAACGATCCGGTTCAGCAAAATAGCTACATCAAAGCAGCTGAAGGGAAAGGATATAAAGTTGTTCTTCTTGATTCGGTCATCGACTCTTCGTTTATCAGTCAGATGGAGATGAAATGGGAGAAAGTTCGTTTTACTCGCGTAGATTCGGATATCGTTGACCACTTAATTAATCAGGAAGATACGGTAGAAAGTACGCTTTCCAAAGAAGAACAAGATAAACTCTCGGCACTATTCGAAAAAGAGACTCCGGAGAAAGAAGTTAAAGTAGAATATAAGGGACTTAGTGAAGACACGCCACCGGTTGTCGCAACACGTTCTGAGATGAGTCGTAGAATGAAAGAAATGGCACAGAATGGCGGACAAGGAATGAACTTCTATGGCGCTATGCCTGATGAAGTCACCCTTACTGTCAATACGAATCATCCTATCTATCGCAACATCATTAAAGACGAGGATAGCAACAAACAAGAAAGTTACATACACAATCTTGCAGACCTGGCGCTGTTGTCACAAGGCATGTTACAGGGAGAAAAGTTGACTGACTTTGTGAATAGAAGTGTAGATTTGATGGGAGGAAACCAAAAGAGTAGGATTATTACGGAATCATAGTTTGTCTTTTCCATCTCTTGAATATTATCAAAGAGGGTAAGGGGGTATACCTCCAGCCCTCTATTCTTTTGTATTATCCTCACCAATCTTTCTTATTTTAGCCTAAAAATGAGCTGTGCAAACTTTTGGGAAAACATGGTGGGGAGAACAATGGTTACAATCTCTCAACAACATAGATTACAGCAATCGATTGCCCCGAGGGGCAACGTATGCACGTAAAGGCGCCGTCAAGGTGATAAATATTCGAGGAAATAAAATCTTCGCTAAGGTTGCCGGCAGCCAACCAAAGCCCTACGAGGTAAAGATCACTCTTCCCCCCTTTAAGGAATCGAAATTAGAACCTTTTATCAATGAACTGATGACAAAGCCGGTCATTGTTTCCAAAATGCTAAACCGGGAGTTGGATCATGAAGTCTTGGAAATCGCCGAAAGAATGAATCTAAAAGTCTTTCCAAAACAATGGGATGATTTTAAAATGCAGTGCAGTTGTCCTGATTGGGCAGTCCCTTGCAAACATCTTGCTTCGGTGATTTATAAGATGAGTGCAGAAATTGACAATAATCCGTTTTTGGTATTTCTCCTTCACAAGGTAGATTTGATTGAAACGCTCAATAAAAAAGGATTTCATATCCGGAATAACAAAGTAGAAATACCACAATTAGAATCACTTTATGTTGGCTCCAAAGCAAAATTAACCGAATTCAATGCGGAAAATGCGTATAAAAAACCTGATTTCAGTACACTCACGCCTATGCACGAGGCTCTAGTGGCTTTGTTGAACGACTTTCCGGCTTTTTATCCAGGGAAGGGTAATTTCAAGGACAAATATTTAAAAAGTATAAACCGTACTGCCAGGAATGCACAAAGAATTGCGAAAGAGAAAATTAGTCTGGCAAGCCTGCTCAAAAGACCACAAGAGGTTCAAACAATTAATACCCACAGTGCTATAATTATCACAATAAATGAAAATGGTTTACCTCAAGCCATAATTAACCGAACATCCTTTTCTTTCACCGATTTTTTATTGCAACTTACTCAAATCCCCAATAATAGAACCTTTGATTATCAACCTTCCACAGCCGCTTTACACACCATTTTTAATTCTTCATTGTTCTTATTGGCCAATGGTGCGGTTATTCCTCAAATCATACAACGAACGGACAAAACTTTTTCTATCCGCTGGTTACCGGCGACCTTGAGTAAGAAAGTAAGATCATTGCTATCCTTTTTAGAGAAAATATTACCGCCTGATTTATTTATTTGGGAGAAAAATCAGAAGAAAAAATATATCCATCATAAACCGTTACTGAATCTGATATCGGTTTTTCTGACAGAAATGATGGATCTCTTGCAAAACAAGCATAACGACAAATTATTTCAGCGTTTGTTTTTCCATAATCAATCCTATGCTTTTGATCAACCGGGAGAAGAAGCTTTGCCGGGAGGGGTTCATTCTTGGTTACAAAAATATTTTATTACTCAAGGAGACTACAAACCACAAATCATAGTTGAAGAAAGTCATAGAGATCATTTCCTGACAAAACTCAATCTTTATCATAAAGAAAGCCAATTACAGCAGGCGATTCCTTTGAAGGACGTATTGGCTGAAGAAAGATTTGACTCAAACAGGTTTGAGATATTGCAAAACTTAACCCAGTTGAGCGCCTTCATTCCCGGATTGGACACCTACATTAATACCGCCGGAAAGCAAAGAATGGAGATGAACCTTCAGGATTTCAGTCCCTTTCTGATGCAGATGATTCCGGCCGTGCGATTGTTGGATATTGATGTATTGTTACCAAAATCCTTACAGGAATTGATCCGACCAAAAGTGTCGGTTAAAGTCAAAAAGAAATCGGGTAAATCCTACTTGCGATTAGATAAATTATTGGATTTCGACTGGCAGGTAGCCATCGGTAACGAACAGATAAGTAAAGAAGCCTTCGATAAACTATTAAAAACTTCCGATGGGTTATTAAAATACAAATCGCGTTATATCTATGTTAGTAAAGATGATTTGGAAAAGCTACACAAACATTTTTCTTCGAATAAAAAACTAAGTTCGCTGCAATTGCTCCGTACCGTATTGAGTGGTCAATATAATGGTTCTGCCATTTCACTGACCGATGAGGTAAAAGCAATGATTAAAGAGTTTACCGGATTCAAGGCTATTCCACTGCCAAAAGACTTAAGGGCACAACTGCGACCTTATCAAGAAAGAGGATATTCGTGGATGTATAAAAATGCACAAATCGGTTTTGGCTCTGTCATCGCCGATGATATGGGACTGGGAAAAACGTTACAAGTCATTACCACGTTGCTAAAATTTAAAGAAGAAGGGCTGTTAAAAAAGAAAAAAACTTTGATAGTTGTTCCTACGGGATTATTATCCAACTGGCAGGCAGAGATTCAAAAATTTGCTCCTTCTCTAAAATCGCATATCTTCCATGGAAGTAGCCGGAAAATAACCGAAGACTTTGACGTGCTTTTGACGACCTATGGGATTACACGAAGCGATGCTGCAAGATTAAAGAAAATGCCCTGGCAAAGTGTAGTTATCGATGAAGCTCAAAATATAAAAAATGCCGACACCGCACAAGCAAAAGCCATAAAAAGCATTCCTGCAGAAAATTATATTGCGATGAGTGGCACTCCGGTAGAAAATCGACTGAGCGAGTTTTGGAGTATTATGGACTATTCCAATCGCAGCTTCTTAGGCTCTGCCAAAGACTTCAAAAAGGTTTATGGAAATCCTATTGAGAACTATAACGACAAGGAGGTAGCAGAAAGATTGAAACGGGTAACGGCACCCTTTTTAATGCGACGTCTAAAATCAGATAAATCTATCATCAGCGATTTACCCGACAAAATAGAATTAGACAGTTTTGCTACGCTTGCCAAGGAACAGGCAAGCCTTTATACCAAGACCCTGGAAGAGGCTATGAAAGCAATTGAAGCCATTGATGCTTCCGACAAAAAAGGATTGTTTGTAAGGCAGGGATTGGTATTGCAAATGATTTTGGCATTAAAACAAATTTGTAATCACCCTACTCAATTTCTGAAAAATAAAATAATGAACCCTGCTCTGAGCGGTAAAATGGAACTGCTTTTTGAAAGATTGGATACCATTATAGAAAACAATGAAAAAGTATTGATTTTTACGCAGTTTAGGGAAATGGGAAACCTACTGGAGCATTTTATAGAAGAACGATATGGCACAAAACCACTATTCTATCATGGAGGAAGTAGTGTGAAAAAGCGGAACGAAATGGTAGATTCTTTTCAGACCAACCATGCTGATAAAGTTTTTCTTTTATCGCTAAAAGCTGCCGGCACCGGCTTAAACTTAACCGCAGCTAACCATGTTATTCATTATGACCTGTGGTGGAACCCTGCCGTAGAAGCACAGGCAACAGACAGAGCCTACCGTATCGGACAAAAAAACAATGTTATGGTGCATCGTTTCATCACTAAAAATACTTTTGAGGAACAAATTAACGCCATGATCCAATCCAAAAAAGCACTCGCTGAGATGACGGTTTCTACTGGCGAAAACTGGATCGGGAATCTCAGTAACAAAGAGTTGAAAGATATTTTCGAATTAAGAAGTTAATGGCTTGCTCCCCTGACATAACTTACCTCTTTGAGCCGTGCTAGTTTTTTCCAACGTGCAAACCTTATTATCTTATATCAATTACACTATAATACGGCGTTTAATATTTTTAAATAATGATGATTAGAAACGATTGATTTTATGGTTTCAGGCTGCATTGAATTTACCATATTGTAAAGCCATTGTCTTAATTGATCCATTGTCTCAAAAGTTTTATTCTACAACCGTTCTAATATAATCACATTCCGCCAAGATTTAATCTTTTCTGTGTTTAAATCAGTTTCATGGATTTTTTAAGGTTATTTTCTTTTGAGCAGATGCTGTTTTTCCACTAAAAACGACTAATACTACATTTCCCACATTAGTAAGCTTTGCTTCACTCCTTGAATAAGAGACGGTTACCTTTAAGTTGCTCCCTACAGTGAGGTCTTTTTCTGTTCCCGATATTGGTAGAAAACCCTCTTTACCTCCATTCTCCGGAACCTGTTTATTTAGGCACTGAGCCGTAATTTTATCTCCTTCATGTGCATTGGGTAAGTAAGCAGTAATCGAAAATTTGCTATCGGAAGTAGTTACCGGACTTGGACTAACTGAAGTAGTTGAAATTTCAGTAATTATCGGTTGCCCATTTTTATCTGTAGGAATTTCAAAATAAGGCTGCTCACAGCTTACCACGGTTAGTATAATTAACACATTAATCAACCAGAATACACGTATTTTTATTTTTCTCATTATATGATAAGTTTATTTTTTTATTAATGAATTTATTGTATATCTTTCTCTTTATATATTGTCTTATTCTCCCTGACGCGGTGAATATTGAAAGTTTTGTAATGCTTTATGATTTCGTGTTATTTCTATAGTAGGTATTGGCGCCAATAAATTTTTTACACCGAATGAAAAGTTGAAAACAGGCGATTTATGACCCACAAAATTTTCGATTCCCGCAAATTGACCATTTCCGTCAATCAAGCACTTTCGGGTTCTTCGTTGATCCCAAATCATTTTATTTTCAAAAACTAATTCATAAGCACGCTCACTCATTATAGTTTTGAGATTAACTTGAGAAGCTGTATATGCCGGCAGCCCCGCTCTGTCTCTGACTTTATTTATCCCTTTTATGATATTATTAGATGACACTGAGACGCCTAACTTATTTAACGTCCAGTTTACTTCGGTAAGCATCAGACAAATACCCGCATAGCGATATAATGGCCAGTTTAACCCTGATTCCGCGGTATTCTTTAAGGCATCCCGGTCATAATATTTATACAAATAAGGTCTGCTAAAATGAAGTACTGTAGATTCTGTCGGATCATACTGTTTGGCTTTTGTATCCTGATCATAGAAAAAAGCATCTAAGCGTTTATCATTTGGATTAAAAGAATTATAATATTGCATTGAAGGGACAAAAGACCCCGTTGTAGTAAAATACTGAGACATTTTACTGGCATTGGGAAACATACACTGAATTAAGTCATTGTTGTCAATGCCGGATGTGTATTGAATTTCCCAAATAAAACCACCTTTATTATCCCGAGAGGGCATGCGTAAATCTGAATAGTTGCCTAATGAATATGCATTATATAATATTTTGAGTTGTTTTTGTGCTTTTTTTAAAAATTCTTTAGCACTCTGACTCTGAACCGGATATTGCGTCATAGACCACAATCCTTTTTCACACCACTCTTTAGAGGTGTCGGTTGCTACTTCTTGATAAGGATAACCGGCACATGTAAGATAAACATCGGCTAATAATGCTCTGGAAACATCTTTTGTTACCCTTCCATCGGTTGATTTTGCATCCGGCAAAGCACTTGAGTCAACAGCATAAACTAAATCGGGAATAATCACTTCATCATAAATTCTTTTTAATGAAATACGGGGTAATTGCGTTTCTTCCGGGCTTGGATTGTCCGGGTTTTTTGTAAACAGTGGAACATCTCCCCAATAACGAACCAAATTAAAATAAAAATAGGCGCGAATAGTTCTAACCTCTCCAAGTGCCTCTGACCGTTGGTCTTCTGTTATTCCATCCATTGTACGAATGGTATTAATAGCAAAATTTGCATCTCTCACACCCTGAAACCAATTTTGCCACTGAACATTAAAATTACCAAGCAATCCACCTGTTACTCTGTCGTTTGCCCATTCATTAAAACTTATATGTGCATCTTCACTAATAGCCTCTCCAGTAAAGTATTCAAATTGTAAAGGTAAATGATTGAAGGTACCTGCACCTGCATCCCATAAAGGAATATCTCGATAAGGTCCATTTTTAAGTGCATTCATGTCATCAGGACCATTATACTGATGTCCTTTTGTTAAATCTCCTGTAGGATGCTCGGATAAAAAGTCAGTGCAACTACTCATAAAAAGTGTCGCAATCAACAACAGGCATAGTGATGATATGAAGAATTTACTTTTGTATTTTTTATTATGAGTCATAATATATAACTATTTTAAAATAAATAAATGTGTTAAAACTCAACGTTAACACCAAATGAATAAACAGCAGGTCGAGGATAGGCGTATTTATCCTGACCAGGAACCAACGCCCTTACTTGATCTAAAGAACTACCTTCTACATTATACCCATAGGCGTCGGTGAGTACAAAGAATCTTTGTGCCTTCAAATACACTCTTAAAGAGCCAATACCTGTATTTTGAAGTAAACCCCCGGAGAAAGTATATCCCAATGTTGCATGGGCTCCTTTAATATAGGAACCGTCATAAACATCATGACTGTCGTTCAGCGCCTGATAATATGCTCCTTGATTACCGCCTCTCATCTGGGCAATATCTGTATTTTGATGATCCGGACGCCATGCATCCAATACCGTATTTAAACCTCCCGAAACCAATTGTCTGTTTTCTGCAGATTCATGGACAAAATATCTATTTACTCCAGTTACAAAACGAATATCAAAACCTAAATCAAAATTGTTGTAGCTAAAGTGATTGGTTAAATCAATCGTCCATTGGGGAAATCCATTCCCGGTTATTTTACCATCTGCAGGAAGGCTAATTTGACCATCATTATTTAAATCTGCATAATGTAAATCACCCGGTTTTAAATCATAATATGCCGCTTCTACTGCCTGATCAGTTCCCCAAACACCTAAACGAACCAATGTAAAATAAGATCCGATAGGCTCTCCAACCTTTAACACGGAACCTGGATATCCTTCCGACAGATTGGTATAGATAGGAGCTCCATTCGGCCCAAGTGAAAGAATTTTATTGTGATTAGATGCTGCTGTTATGGTTGTGTTCCAAGTAAAATTATCCGTTTGAATATTATAGGTGTTTACAGCAAATTCCCAACCTTTATTTTGTACTGATCCATAATTCTGAATAGAAGATCCGGTGGTCGTTGATACCGGCGTAGGAAGATAAAGCAGCATGCCGGTAGTTTTCTTGTAATAATAATCTGTTGAGATATTGACACGGTCATTCCAAAGACCTAAATCTATGCCAACGCCATAACTTTTAGTGGTTTCCCAATGAAGATTTGGATTGCCTAGAGATGATGGATAAAGGCCTGTAGCAGTTCCATCTCCAAATATTATATTACTATTAGCTGATATGTAAGGCTGTGTTACATAACCACCAATATCCTGATTGGTAATTGTAGCAATAGTACCGATTTCCTGATTTCCTGTTTTCCCGGCTTCTCCTCTTAATTTCAAAGTAGATATGAACTCAACATTATCCATGAAATCTTCCTGAGAGATATTCCAGGCCACCCCCATAGAGGGAAAGAATCCATATTTTTTATTAGGACCGAATCTTGATGACCCATCAAAACGACCTGTTAGCGTCAATAGATATTTGTGATTAAAGTCATAATGTACCCTTAAAAAATAGGAATTCAGCTCATTATCACCATCAAAACTACCTATATCCGGTTTTGGAGCCGCTCCAACACCAATGTTATGCCATTTATAAAAATCAGTAAAAAATATAGAATTCCCTATATTGTATCCTTGCCAGGCACGTTGAGACCAAGAAAAACCCAACATGGCACTAAGGTTATGTTGTTCATTAAAAGTATTCTCATAGGTGAAATAATTTTGACTTTGCCAGTAAACGGTATTTAACCCATCAATGGAGGCCGATCCTGTATGTCCATATAATCTTCCATCATAATCATTGCTCTTTGCTACATTAAAATTAGCAGCAAAAACGGTTTTGAAATTCAGATGGTTGGTAATATCGGCAATGAATTTAACCACACCTCTAGTGTTGTACATATTATCATATCCCACTTCTTCATGCCGTCTATATACTGGATTATACCATTGTTCTCCAATAGGGAAATCCGCATTGGTACCCCATCTTCCGGCAAAGGTTCCGTAAATATCCGGATCATTTGGATATTTGATAGGTAGGAAAGACCATACTTCAGTTGTAGAACGCAGAATCCCATTATCGTGTGTATTCTTTGTTTTACTGAAATTTATCTGCGCCTTCATATCCAACCAGTCAAAAATCTGTACATCTCCTGTAGCTCTTCCGGTGTAATTACGGGAATAAGATTTTAACATTAACCCGTCATCATATTTATAGCCCAAGGAGAGGGAAAATTTTGCTTTGTCGTTTCCTCCTTTTATTTCTACATGTTGATTCGTAGAGACCGATGGATTAAACATAATATCTTCCCAATTAGAATGAAATCTAGGGGCATAATAATTCCCGTCATCTCCTTCCAACGGTAAAAGGTAACTACCCTTAGGTACTTGTTTAAATAACCAAGGCATTTCAGAAAAAGATTGACCCGTATTGCAGCAGCCTCTAAAGTCTTTATTGCTATTTAAAGTTCCATACTTTGGAGTATTGCCTATTGCCTGTAAATAAATATACATAAGTTGATCCGCATTGGCAGCATATACATGACGTTGTAAAACCCCTACAGATACAGATCCATTGTATATTACCTGTGTTTTTCCGGCAGTTCCTTTTTTCGTTGTAATGACAATAACTCCATTTGCACCACGTGCTCCATAAATAGCTGTCGCTGAAGGTCCTTTTAATACACTAAGAGATTCTATATCGTAAGTGTTTAAAGTTCTAAATGGATTTTGTACCCCCACAAGACCATCTACAACATATAATGGTGCTGAACTGGTATTTATTGAGTTAATTCCGCGAATATGAATGATTGGCTGGCCTCCCGGAACACCACCTCCCTGCTGAATAATCTGCGCACCGGCGACCTTTCCCTGAAGTGCTTGCCCAATATTAGTTGGCACACCTTCCGTAAGCGTTTCTGAACTTACCTGCGCAACCGAACCGGTTAAATCTTCTTTTTTCGCAGTTCCATAACCAATGACAACTAACTGATTCAATCCGGTTGAAGTAGCAGACAAAGAAATGTTAAAAACCGATTTCCCATCCACGGGTATTGACCTGGACTGATAGCCCAAATAACTCACCTCTAATACAGCATCATCAGGAACATTCAATGTAAACTGTCCATTCTGATCTGTGGTTGTACCTGTTGTACTTCCTTTAACCCTAATCGTTACACCACCTAAAGGTTTTCCCGTCGCTGAATCCTTTACAATCCCATGAATATCTTTCATCTGGTTGAGAATACGAGTTTGATTCGGACTTGTTTCTTTAATGGAACGTATGAATATCGTCTTTCCTTGAATGGAATAATCTAAGTCTCTATGGCTTAATATTTTATGAAGCACATTTTTTAGATTCTTATTCTTTATTGTGATAGTAACCTTTTCTCTATTTTCTACGTCTCCTTCATTATAAAAGAAAGCATAGCCGGTTTGTTGATGAATAATAGAAAAGACTTTTTCCAGTGAGACATTTTCTCCACTAAAAGTTACGGTTTGTGAAAATCCTTTAGCACTAATACTTAATGTACCTACCATTAGAAGGACAACTACTAGCTTCATAATTCGGAAAAATTGTCGTAAAACAGGTGAAAGCGAATAACGCTTCTCATCCCAATAGATTTTTTTCATACTTTTGTATGGTTTTTAGGTTATAAAATAATAATTGTCGTTACGGACGTTTGCTTATTGAAATAACCCAAAAATTAATAGTTGGGGATGTTCCCGCATCCCTGACTTTTTTTGAATTATTTCTATTTTTTATTTTAGGATAACTACTCTATTATCCTGATCAATTTTAAAATGTGCTCTTGTTTGTTTTAATCCATTCAACACTTGTGAGAGGGTTAGATTTCGTCCAATTTTGCCCGAAAATCTTTGCTCTCTATCTATCCCCTGTTTATAAATCACTTCTATATCATACCATCGAGACAGCTTTTGCATGACTTTGGCTAAAGTGGCATTATTAAAAGAGAAGTAACCATTTTTCCAAGCCACGATGTCTTCTCCATCGACCTCCTTCAATACCCTCAATTCATCATCTTTCAAGACGGCCTGCTCATTTGGCTTCAAAATTTCGTTCTTCACTTTTACCGCACCTTCTAAAAGGGTGACTTTCATCTTTCTGTTGTCTGCGTATGCATTTACATTAAATTTAGTCCCTAAAACTTTAATCTCAACATCGCCCTTTTTTACAATAAAGGATCTTCCTTCATTTTTTGCCACTTCAAAATAGGCTTCTCCTGTCATTTCCACCTTACGATTTTTCCCGTTGAAAGCAACAGGATAACGAATGGAGGAACCGGAATTTAGCCAAACCCTGGTGCCATCCGACAAGGTCAATTGATACTGACCTCCTCGCGGAGTTGTTAAAGTGTTATACCTCATTGCATTTTTAGTCGTGTGCTTCTTGCCTTCTGCTTTTAGCCTTTCTTTTTGATAAGCCAGCTTGCCACTTCCTAATTTCACTATACGCATGTTTCCCTGTCCTGGCAATGTTCTATTCTGTGTACTATCTAACGTAACAGTAGTTCCGTTGGCTAACGTGAGCATTGCTCTATTTCCTCCCGGCATTATATCCTGCTTCTTTTTCTCTTGTTTAACCACTTCTTGAACCGTATTTTCTTTATTTAAATAAAAATACGCGCCTGTACCTACAATCAATAACATTACCGTTGCTGCCATACTACCCCAAATAGGAAATCTCTTTGCATCCTTTCCTTTTTCTTGTTCTT